>JBEAUV010000001.1:0-41749 GCA_041161265.1 Bacteroidota bacterium
TCTCTGAAACGACGAGCGATTTTGGATTTTGGACCTGTATATCTTGCCATTTTTATAAATTTAAAAGTACGATTATGAATTAAGGCTTTCCTTCGATAATCTTATTGCACTTTAGTTAATTAATATTAAACTCTACGTCTTTTTGGAGGACGACACCCATTATGAGGTAGTGGAGTTACATCCACTATTTCAGTTACTTCGATTCCAGCATTATGCAATGATCGGATAGCAGACTCACGTCCTCCACCTGGTCCTTTAACATACACTTTTACCTTACGTAATCCGAAGTCATGGGCTTCTTTAGCACAATTCTCAGCTGCCATTTGAGCAGCATAAGGAGTATTCTTTTTAGAACCTCTAAAACCCATTTTTCCCGCTGATGACCAAGAAATAACTTGGCCAGCATTGTTAGTCAAAGAAATTATTACGTTGTTGAAGGTAGCTTGAATATGCGCTTCACCCATCGCATCAACTTTGACGATCTTCTTCTTTTTTTGATTAGACTTTGCCATCTTTACTTACTTATTATTTAGTCGCTTTCTTCTTGTTAGCAACTGTTTTTCTTCTACCTTTTCTTGTACGAGCATTATTCTTTGTACGTTGACCTCTCAAAGGTAACCCTGAACGATGACGAATTCCTCGTTGACAACCGATATCCATTAAACGTTTAATGTTTAATTGAATTTCAGAACGTAACTGACCTTCAGTTTTCACTTCATTGATCGCGTTACGAATTGCAGCCAATTGATCATCGTTCCATTCTTGAACTTTGATGTTTTCGTCAATTCCGTTATCCTTCAAGATTTTACTTGAAGTGCTCTTTCCAATTCCGAAGATGTAAGTCAAACCGATTACACCTCTTTTGTTTTTTGGTAAATCTATACCTGCAATACGTGCCATACTTTTTTATATTACCCTTGTCTTTGTTTAAGTTTAGGATTCTTTTTATTAATCACATAAACTACTCCATTTCTCTTAACGATTTTGCAATCTGCAGTTCGTTTTTTAACTGATGCTCTAACTTTCATCTTTTCTTTATTTTAATCCAATGCTTATTTATATCTGAAAGATATTCTTCCTTTTGATAAATCATAAGGAGACATTTCAACTTTCACTCTATCTCCAGGAAGAATTTTAATGTAGAACATTCTCATTTTTCCTGAAATATGCGCAGTTATAATATGACCATTTTCTAATTCTACTCGAAACATTGCATTCGATAAGGCTTCGATGATCACACCGTCTTGCTCAATTGATGTTTGTTTTGCCATTTTTTAAAATCCAGATAATTCGCCTTGTGTTCTTCTACCTTTAATTCGAGTCCCTTCCATCAATCCATCCATGTGGCGATTTAACAGATAAGATTCGATTTGTTGTAAAGTATCTAAAACAACTCCGACCATAATTAATATAGATGTTCCACCAAAGAACATTGCAAATGCATCATTTACTCCCGCCATTTTTGCGATTGCAGGTAAAATTGCTATCACAGCTAAAAACATTGAACCTGGTAATGTAATTCTAGAAACCAACGTATCTATATATTCTGCTGTTTCTTCACCTGGTCTAACCCCTGGAATAAAACCACCTGATCTTTTCAAATCATCAGCAATTTTTCTAGGATTAATCATAATGGCTGTGTAGAAATATGTAAAAACAATTATTAAAAGGGCCAAAAGCAAATTATAACTTACGCCATAAATATCACCTAAAGTTCTTTGAATAAAATTTCCGCCTTCAGCAGCGCCGCTTGCAAATATCATTACTGGTATAGTCATGATTGCTTGAGCAAATATAATAGGCATTACACCACTTGCATTTACTTTAATTGGCAAATAACTTCTAGCTCCAGCTTCATCAACAGCTCTTGCGCCTACAACTCTTTTTGCAGTATTTAGAGGTATTTTACGAACACCTTGTACAATTAATATTGTCCCAAGAATCACAATCATAAATGCTACGATTTCTAGAACAATTTTAATTAAGTTACCAGATCCAACAGCAAAACCGAACTCCGCAGTGAATGCTTCAGGCAAACGAGCAAGAATACCAACTGTAATCAATAATGAAATACCATTTCCAATACCTTTGTCAGTTATTCTTTCTCCTAACCAAACAGCAAACATAGAACCAGCAATTAATACAAGTATTGTTTGTGTCCACCAGAATGTTGAAGCGTCTACGGGCATTGCGCCTTTAGATTGCACATATAATGTCAAATAACTTGGTGCTTGTAAAGCACAAATAATTATTGTCAAAATACGAGTGTAATTATTGATTCGTTTTCTACCAGATTCTCCTTCATTTTGCATTTTTTGAACAGCAGGAACTGCCATGCCCAATAATTGCATGATGATGGATGCACTAATGTATGGCATAATCCCAAGAGCCATAACAGAAGCATTGGTAAAACCTCCTCCAGAAAACAGAGAAAGTAAAGTTTCCAACGCATTTTGTCCACCACTTGCTTGTGCATTCATTAATGCAGTGTAATTCACACCTGGCAATACGACGAATGATCCTACTCGATAAACCAAAATTAATCCAAGAGTCAAAATGATTCTCTTTCTTAATTCTTCTACCTTCCAGATGTTTTTAATACTTTGTATAAATCGTTTCATTTAAAAAAAATGTTGGCAAAGTTAATTAGATTTCTGAACAATTCCCACCTTGACCTTCAATTAATGCTTTCGCAGAAGTTGAAAATTTGTGAGCAATCACATTAACCTTACCTTTCAATTCTCCTCTTCCTAAAACTTTAACAAGTTCATTTCTTGAAATTAGTCCGTTTTCACGTAAAACTTCAGGTGTAATTTCTGAAACATTTTTACGATCAATTAGAGATTGAATAATATCTAAATTAATTGCTTTATACTCAACGCGGTTAATGTTTTTGAAACCGAATTTAGGTACTCTTCTTTGTAAAGGCATTTGCCCTCCTTCGAAACCAATCTTAGATTTGTAACCAGATCTTGATTTCGCTCCTTTATGTCCTCGGGTAGAAGTTCCACCATGACCAGATCCCTGACCACGTGCAATTCTTTTGTCTTTTTTAACAGACCCAGCTGCTGGAGTTAAATTATGTAAATTCATTGTAAATCGTTTTTTAAGGATTACTCCACAACCTTGATAAGGTGTGATATTTTCTTAACCATTCCTAGAATTTGTGGAGTTGCTTCTTTTTCAAGAATTTGATTCAACTTTCTAAATCCTAGCGCCTTTAACGTAGCCTTTTGATCAGCGGGACGTCTAATAGCGCTTCTTACTTGCTGTATTTTAATGATAGCCATCTGATTTCTATTAACCGTTAAACACTTTGTCCAATGTAATCCCACGTTGTTTTGCAACAGCAACTGCATCTCTCATTTTAGAAAGAGCATCAATAGTAGCTTTCACTACGTTATGTGGATTTGAAGATCCTTGTGACTTTGCTAATACATTATGAATTCCAACGCTTTCTAATACAGCACGCATTGCACCTCCTGCAATAACACCTGTACCTACAGAAGCTGGTTTCAATAATATTTCAGCACCGCCAAATTTACCTTTTTGAGAATGAGGAACAGTACCATGTAAAATTGGAACTTTGATCAAATTCTTCTTTGCATCATCAATTCCTTTTGTAATAGCTTCTGTAACCTCTTTTGCTTTTCCTAAACCATGACCAACGATACCGTTTTCATTTCCAACTACAACAATTGCAGAGAAACTAAATGTACGTCCACCTTTTGTTACTTTCGTAACACGGTTAACAGAAACGAGTTTATCCTTTAACTCTATATCTGAGGGTTTTACCCTGTTTAATACCTGTGCTGCCATTTTTTTAAAATTTTAAACCGCCTTCTCGTGCTGAGTCAGCTAATGATTTAACTCTACCGTGGTATAGATAACCATTGCGATCAAACACAACGCTTTCGATTCCGGCTTTTAATGCTTTTTCTGCAACTTCTTTTCCAATAACAGCAGCTTGTTCAGACTTCGTCTTTTTTACAACCGCTTTATTTTTAAAGGAAGATGCTGATGCCAATGTTACTCCGTTAATATCATCAATCAACTGTGCGTAGATTTGTTTATTACTTCGGAATACAGAAAGACGTGGCACCTTAGAAGTACCAGAAACTCTTTTTCTGATTCTTCTTTTAATTTTCGCTCTTCTGTTTATTTTACTGAATGCCATAACTTTAACTATTATTTTTTACCTGCAGATTTACCAGCTTTTCTTCTAACTTCTTCACCTAGGAAACGAATTCCTTTACCTTTGTACGGCTCAGGTTTACGTAAGGAACGAATTTTGGCAGCTACTTGACCTATTAGTTGTTTGTCAAAAGATTCTAACGTTACAACTGGTGCTTTACCCTTTTGGGTATCTGCAGATACTTTTATTTCTTTAGGGAATTCTAAAACAATTGCATGTGAATATCCTAACATTAACTCCAACTGTTGACCAGTTGCAGTTGCACGATATCCAACACCAATTACTTCTAATTCCTTCTTAAACCCTTCCATAACACCAATACACATATTATTAACTAATGAACGGTATAAACCGTGTTTAGCTCTATGATTTGGTGCGTCTGATTCGCGGCTGAAAGTTATTACATTGCCCTCAATGTTCACTGTTACACAAGAATCTATTTCTTGTGACAATTCACCTTTAGGACCCTTAACAGAAATTACATTTCCGTTTAACTTTACGTCTACTCCACTCGGGATGTTAACTGGGGATTTACCTATCCTTGACATTTCTAACTATTCTTAAAATTAATATACGTAGCAAAGAACTTCTCCACCTACGTTTTGTTTTCTTGCTTCTTTATCAGTAATTACACCTTTTGAAGTTGAGACAATTGCAATCCCAAGACCATTCAACACACGTGGCATTTCAGATGCCCCACTGTATTTTCTTAATCCTGGACGAGAAGCTCTTTGCAATTTTGTAATTGCAGGAACTTTCGTTGATGAATTGTATTTCAAAGCAATTTTAATAATGCCTTGCTTGTCATCTTCTTCAAACTTGTAATTAGTGACAAAACCCTGATCAAATAAAATTTGCGTCATTGCACGTTTTACATTTGAACTAGGAATCTCTACAATCTTCAAACCAGCCGAACTCGCGTTACGAATTCTGGTTAGAAAATCTGCTATAGGATCTGTATTCATAATCTTCCTATTAAACTTTAAATTACCAACTTGCTTTTTTAACTCCTGGGATCTTTCCAGACAATGCCATTTCACGGAATGTTACCCTTGAAATTCCAAACTGACGCATGTAACCTCTAGGTCTTCCTGTCAAACCACAACGGTTGTGAACACGAATTTTAGAAGAATTTGCAGGCAATTTTTGAACTGCAATCATAGCATCCCATTTAGCTGCTTGAACCTCTTCAGAAGTATCAGTTGACTTAAGTATTTTAGTCAATTCTGCTCTCTTCTTTGCGTATCGTGCAACTAATTTTTCTCTTTTGCGCTCACGCGCTTTCATTGATTCTTTTGCCATCTCTACTATTTTTTAATAAATGGAAAGCCAAATGCGTCTAGTAATTCCTTACCTTCTTCATCACTACCTGCTGAAGTAACAAATGTAATATCCATTCCAAGAATACGATTTACTTTGTCAATATCAATTTCAGGGAAAATGATGTGTTCTTTGATACCCATATTGAAGTTTCCTCTACCGTCAAATCCTTTTGGATTTACACCGCGGAAGTCACGAGTTCTAGGTAAAGCAACTGATAAAAAACGATCTAAAAAATCGTACATTTTATTACCTCTTAATGTTACTTTCGTACCAATCGGCATTCCTTTTCTTAATTTAAAGTTGGAGATATCTTTTTTAGAGATAGTCATAATTGCTTTTTGACCAGCAATTCTTGACAAATCTGCTACAGCACTATCTATCAACTTTTTATCAGCAACTGCATCGCCCATTCCTTGGCTCAATACAATCTTTTCCAGTCTAGGTACTTTCATAACAGTCTTGTACCCGAATTTTTCTGTTAATGCAGGAATAATTTCTGCACTATATTTTTCTCGAAGTCTCGGTGAATAACTCATTACTTAATTTCCTCCCCTGATTTTTTTGAATAACGAACTAATTTTCCTTTTGCGTCTAACTTACGGCCAATGCGTGATGCAATACCTTTAGTTACGATCATAAGGTTTGATACATGGATAGTTGATTCCTTTTCCACGATCCCACCTTGAGGGTCTGCTGCACTTGGTTTAGAGTGTTTTTTTACCATATTAACACCTTCAACAATTGCACGCATTTTTTTTCTGTCAATAGTAAGGATTTTTCCTTCCAATCCTTTAGATTCACCGTTAAGTACCTTAACTGTGTCTCCTACTTTAATGTGTAATTTCTGTTGCATAACTTCAATTAATTTAAAGTACCTCTGGAGCAAGAGAAACAACCTTCATATAGTTGTTTTCACGCAGCTCACGAGCGACTGGTCCGAAAATACGAGTACCTCTCATTTCACCTGCTTGATTCAATATAACGCAAGCGTTATCATCAAAACGAATGTATGAACCGTCTGCACGGCGTACTTCTTTTTTTGTTCTTACTATTACTGCCTTAGCTACTGTACCCTTTTTAACGGCTCCAGAAGGCATTGCGCTCTTGACAGCAACGACGATTTTATCGCCAACTGAAGCATAACGACGTCTAGTACCTCCTAAAACACGGATTACTAAAACTGTTTTTGCTCCTGAGTTATCTGCTACTCCAAGTCTAGATTCTGTTTGTATCATTACTAAAAATTATTTAGCTCTTTCAATAACTTCTACTAATCTCCAGTTCTTTGATTTACTCAAAGGACGGGTCTCCATAATTTTAACAGTATCACCAATGTGGCAATCATTGTTTTCATCGTGGGCGACAAATTTAGTAGTTTTTTTTACGAACTTACCATACTTTGGGTGTTTTACTTTACGTTCCACAGAAACTACAATAGATTTCTGCATTTTGTCGCTAGTAACGACCCCAATTCGTTCTTTTCTTAAATTACGCTTTTCCATGTCAAGCCAATTTCAATTTTAAACAAGCGATTAAGCTTGTGCTTCACGTTTAGTCAATTCAGTGTTCAATCTTGCGATTGTTTTTCTGACGTTTCGAATTTGAATTGGATTTTCCATTGGCGCAACACTGTGCGTCAGTTTCATTTTCGTAAGTTGATTTGAAAAATCGGCAATGCGACTCTTCACGTCTTCAACTGAAAGATTTGTGATTTCTTGCTGGTTCATATTAATTTCTATTTCTCTGGTATTACATAGTCGTTGCGAACAACGAACTTACATTTCACCGGTAACTTTTGAGCTGCCAAACGCATTGCTTCTTTCGCAATTTCGTAAGGCACACCGTCTGCTTCAAACATGATGCGACCTGGTTTTACTACTGCTACCCAGTGACTTGGAGCTCCCTTTCCTTTACCCATACGAACTTCTGCTGGTTTTGAGGTAACCGGCTTGTCAGGGAAAATTCGAATCCACACCTTTCCTTCACGTTTCATGTATCGAGTAACGGCGATACGTGAAGCTTCAATTTGGCGTGATGTGATCCATGCAGGCTCCAATGTTTTCAATCCAAAAGATCCGAAAGCAATTGTACTACCTCTTTGGGCCATACCTCTGTTTCTACTCTTTTGAACTCTTCTAAATTTGGTTCTTTTTGGCTGTAACATCTTATATCAATTTTACTGTCCTGTTATTTTTTCTTTCTCTTAGCTCCCATTGGTCTTCTTGGTCCTGCTCCTGGTGCTCCTGATTTCGCAGCAGCTGCAGCCATTCCAACATTTGGAGAAAGATCACGCTTTCCATATACTTCACCTTTACATATCCAAACTTTGATACCTAAACGGCCATAAGTTGTATGTGCTTCAGCAAGTGCATAGTCGATGTCAGCTCTAAACGTATGTAACGGAGTACGTCCATCCTTGTACATCTCACTACGAGCCATTTCTGCACCATTCAAACGTCCAGAAATCTTAACTTTGATTCCTTCAGCTCCCATGCGCATTGTACTCGCAATTGACATTTTGATTGCTCTTCTAAAAGAAATACGAGCTTCCAATTGACGAGCGATTCCATCAGCAACTAAACGAGCATCCAATTCTGGACGTTTAACCTCAAAAATATTGATTTGAATCTCTTTTTTCGTTAATTTTTTTAACTCTTCTTTAAGCTTATCAACCTCTTGTCCCCCTTTACCGATAATCACCCCAGGACGAGCTGTATTAATCGTTACAGTAACAAGTTTCAATGTTCTTTCGATAATTATCTTAGCAATACTTGCTTTTGACAAACGAGCATTTAGATACTTACGAATTTGATCATCTTCAATGATTTTATCCTTGTAGTTTTTTCCACCATACCAGTTAGACTCCCATCCGTGGATGAAACCAAGTCTATTTCCTATTGGATTTGTTTTTTGTCCCATCTTATACTAACTTAGCTTTAGCACCATCAACAACGATGGTAACATGGTTTGATCTTTTTCTAATTCTATGTGCTCTACCTTGAGGTGCAGCTTGAATTCTTTTCAACATAGCACCACCACCAACTTCAATTGACTTCACTACTAATGTTTCTTCTTCAATACTTTTTCCTTCATTCTTTTGTTCCCAGTTTGAAATTGCTGAACGCAATAACTTACCAAGACTTGTAGAAGCATCCTTTGCATTATGTTGCAATATATTCAGAGCTTTATTAACCTCAATTCCTCTAACAAGATCAGCGACTAATCGCATTTTTCTTGGAGCAATCGGAGAGTCATTTAAACGAGCAATTGCCATTGTCGTTTTAATCTCTTTTAAATTTTCGGCTCTTAACCTTTTTCTAGCACCCATGACTTTGGCTGTTTAAATTCTATCTTTTCTTATCTTTTCTATTCCCTCCATGGCCACGGAAATTTCGAGTTGGTGAAAATTCACCTAACTTGTGTCCCACCATGTTTTCACTTACGAAAACTGGAATAAACTTGTTACCATTGTGTACAGCAAACGTTAACCCAACAAAATCTGGAGTTATAGTTGAAGCTCTAGACCATGTTTTGATCACTGCTTTACTACTCGCTGCTTGCGCATCTTCCACTCGCTTCATTAACTTGTAATGTACGAAAGGTGGTTTTTTCAACGAACGACTCATATCTTACTTATTTTTTCTTCTTTCGATGATAAACTTATCTGAATACTTCTTCTTATCACGTGTTTTGAATCCTTTAGCAGGAATACTATTACGAGATCTAGGGTGTCCACCAGAGTTCTTACCTTCACCACCACCCATTGGGTGATCGACAGGATTCATTACTACACCACGTACACGTGGGCGACGACCTAACCAACGAGAACGACCTGCTTTACCAGATACTACCAAGTTGTGTTCAGAATTTGAAACAGAACCAATAGTTGCAATACAAGTTGTCAAAATCATTCTAGTTTCACCAGAAGGCATTTTTACAATTGCATAACGACCATCACGAGCGTTCAATTGAGCGTAAGTACCTGCTCCACGAGCAATAGCACCACCCTTTCCAGGTTTTAATTCAATATTATGAATTACAGTACCAAGTGGAATATCACTTAAGAAAAGTGCATTTCCTACATTTGGTGCAGCAGCTTTACCAGCTACAACACTATCACCAACTTTCAATCCGTTAGGTGCAATAATGTAACGTTTTTCACCGTCTGCATAAAACAACAATGCAATATGAGCTGTACGATTTGGATCGTATTCGATCTCTTTAACCGTTGCAGGAACATCATGCTTGTCTCTTTTAAAATCAATGATACGGTATCTTTGTTTGTGTCCTCCACCCATGTATCTCATGGTCATTCTACCGTCATTGTTTCGACCACCAGATTTTTTCATCGGCGCAACAAGGCTCTTTTCAGGAACGTTTGTTGTGATTTCTGAATAATCACTGTTAATCTTGTGTCTTTGCCCTGGAGTAATAGGCTTGAATTTTTTAAGACTCATTCGTCAATTCTTAAAAATTATTAAATAAATCAATCGCTTCTCCATCTGCAACAGTAACAACAGCTTTTTTCCATTGTCTACTTGGTTGCTCAACGATACCTTTGTTAGTATATTTAACAGAGGATTTACCACCGCCATAATTCATTGTACGAACATCAGTAATACTGACACCATACATTTTCTCGACGGCTTTTTTAATTTCCAATTTATTTGCTTTTCTGTCTACTTCGAAAGTGAAACGGTTAAATTTTTCACTTGCTCCTGTAGCCTTCTCAGAAATAATTGGTTTTTTGATAATTGCTTTCATCATCAATTAGTTTAAAATCTTTTCAATAACTTCAATCGAACTTACAGCCAAAACAACTTTTCTTGCATTTAATACATCAAATGTATTTACAGAATCAGCAGTTACGACTTTCACTCTTCCAAGGTTACGAGAAGACAAATATACATTGTCATTTTGTTCACCTAAAATCAATAAAACTTTTTCGTTCTCAAGTTTTAATGCGGATAACAAAGACTTAAAATCTTTTGTTTTTGCAGCGTCAAAGTTTAAATCTTCAAGCACCATGATTGCATCACCTTTTGCTTTGTAAGAAAAAGCTGATTTTCTAGCCAATCTCTTCAATTTAACATTTAACTTGAAATGGTAATTTCTTGGTCTTGGTCCGAAAATACGACCACCACCTACACGAGTACCAGATTTGATACTACCAGCACGAGCTCCACCAGTTCCTTTTTGCTTTTTAATTTTTCTTGTAGATCCAGATATTTCTGCTCTTTCTTTAGCTTTATGCGTTCCTTGACGACGATTTGCCAAGTGTTGCTTTACATCCAAATAAATTGCGTGATCGTTTGGTTCAATTCCAAAAACTGAATCTGAAAGCGTTACTTTTTTAGAAGTAGCTTTTCCTTTAGCGTCAAATACTTTTGCTTCCATTACTTCAAAATTGTTACGGTTGAACCTTTAGATCCAGGTATAGAACCTTTCACTACGATTAAATTTTTATCTGCAAGAATCTTCAAAATTACAAGATTCTCCATTACAACTCTTTCGTCACCCATATGACCACCCATGCGCATTCCTTTGAATACACGAGCAGGATATGAACATGCTCCAATTGATCCTGGTGCACGAAGACGATTGTGTTGTCCGTGAGTAGCTTGTCCAACTCCAGCGAAACCATGACGTTTTACAACACCTTGGAAACCCTTTCCTTTTGAAGTTCCTACAACGCTAACGAATTCACCTTCCTCGAAGATATCAACGTTAACCAGGTCACCCAGACTTAAGTTTTCGAAACCTTTAAATTCAACCAACTTCGATTTTGGAGTTGTGTTTGCTTTTTTAAAGTGACCCTTCAAAGCGTTTGGAGTGTTTTTTTCTTTACGGTCTCCAAAACCCAATTGAACAGCTTCGTAACCATCTCTGTCTTGTGACTTAACCTGAGTTACGACACAAGGACCTGCTTCTATAACTGTGCATGGTAATGATTTACCCTCGGCACTGTAGATGCTAGTCATTCCGACTTTTCTACCAATTATTCCTGGCATATACTGTTTATTATTAATTATTAAACTTTAATTTCTACGTCTACTCCACTTGGTAGCTCTAATCTCATTAGTGCATCAACAGTCTTCGCAGAAGAACTATAGATATCTAACAATCTTTTGTATGAACATAATTCAAATTGCTCACGCGCTTTTTTCATTACGTGTGGAGATTTCAATACAGTATAAATACGTTTGTGTGTTGGTAATGGAATTGGTCCACTTACTACTGCACCTGTTGCTTTAACTGTTTTAACAATTTTCTCTGCCGATTTGTCAACCAAATTGTGATCGTACGACTTTAACTTTATTCTTATTCTTTGGCTCATCTAGTTAATTATTAAGCTGATACTTTAAAATTATTTTTTTGCAACTATAGCTTCTGCAACATTTTTAGGTGCTTCAGAATAGTGCGAAAATTCCATTGTAGAAGTAGCTCTACCTGAAGAGATTGTTCTAAGTTGAGTTACATAACCGAACATTTCTGATAAAGGAACGTCAGCTTTTAACACTTTCGAACCATTCTTATCATCCATTCCTTTCATATATCCACGACGACGATTTAAATCTCCTACGATATCACCCATGTTCTCTTCTGGAGTAATAACTTCTAATTTCATTATTGGTTCCAATAATATTGGTCCACAATTTTTCAAAGCAGCGCGATATGCCATCTTAGCTGCTAATTCAAATGACAATGAATCTGAATCGACAGCATGGAATGAACCATCAAGCAATTCAACTTTCATAGCTTCAACTGGGTAACCAGCAAGAACACCATTTTTCATTGATTCTTTGAATCCTTTTTCAACTGAAGGAATAAATTCACGAGGAATGTTTCCACCTTTAATTGAATTGACAAATTCTAATCCTGTTTTCTCCTCATTATCTTGAGGTGAAATTTTGATTACAATATCAGCAAATTTACCACGACCACCAGATTGTTTTTTATAAACTTCTCTATGTTCAATAGCTTTAGTAATATCTTCTCTATATGTAACTTGAGGAGCTCCTTGATTTACTTCCACTTTAAACTCACGTTTCAAACGGTCGATAATAATTTCAAGATGAAGCTCACCCATTCCAGATATAATTGTTTGTCCAGACTCTTCGTCAGTATTTACACGGAAAGTTGGATCTTCTTCAGCTAATTTGTATAAACCAGTTGACAATCTATCCATATCTGCTTGAGTTTTTGGCTCAATAGCAATACCGATAACTGGATCTGGGAAGTCCATAGATTCCAAAATAATTGGGTGTCCTTCTGCACATAAAGTATCTCCTGTACGAATATCTTTAAATCCTACAACAGCACCAATATCACCAGCTCCTAACTCATCAATTTGATTTTGTTTGTTAGCATGCATTTGGAAAATACGAGAAATCCGTTCTTTGTTTTCTGAACGTGTATTATAAACATATGATCCTGCAGGTAAAACTCCTGAATAAGCACGAACGAAACACAAACGACCAACGAAAGGATCTGTTGCAATTTTAAATGCTAATCCTGCAAACGGCTCATCAAAAGATGGTTGACGAGTAACAGGAAGATCAGTTTTAGGATTGATACCAGTAATTCCATCAACATCAAGTGGTGAAGGAAGAATTTCCATTACCATATCTAACATTGATTGAACTCCTTTATTCTTAAATGCAGTTCCACACATCATTGGAACAACTTTTCCACTGATTGTAGCTTGTCTTAAGGCATCCAAAATTTCTCTTTCTGTCAAAGACTGTGGATCAACAAAATATTTCTCCATCAAAGTGTCATCAAATTCAGCAACTGCTTCCAATAATTTCTCTCTGTATTCAGTAGCTTCTTCTAAAACATCAGCAGGAATTTCAACTTCTTGAAAAGTCATCCCTTGATCATGCTCATTCCAAACGATTCCCTTAAAATTAATTAAATCAACCACACCTTTA
Source organism: Bacteroidota bacterium (assembly GCA_041161265.1). Classification (GTDB taxonomy): domain Bacteria; phylum Bacteroidota; class Bacteroidia; order Flavobacteriales_D; family Crocinitomicaceae; genus M0103. The sequence goes on from JBEAUV010000001.1 coordinate 13,453, forward strand.
AATGTCTCTTCATTTCCAATTGGAATTTGAAGAGGTAAAGCATGACTTCCTAACATATCTTTTACTTGACGACAAACGTTTAAGAAATCAGAACCTTGACGGTCCATTTTATTTACAAAACCAATACGTGGAACGTTGTAGTTATTAGCCAAACGCCAGTTTGTTTCAGATTGAGGTTCAACACCATCAACAGCTGAAAACAAGAATACTAAACCATCTAGCACACGCAATGAACGATTTACTTCAACAGTAAAATCAACGTGTCCTGGAGTATCAATAATATTAACGTGGTATTTATCACCTCTGTAATTCCAATCTAGTGTCGTAGCAGCAGAAGTAATTGTAATACCTCTTTCTTGCTCTTGTTCCATCCAGTCCATTGTTGCAGCACCATCATGTACTTCACCAATTTTATGACTTACACCACCATAATAAAGAATACGTTCAGTCGTTGTAGTTTTCCCCGCATCAATATGTGCAGCGATACCTATGTTACGAGTATATTTAAGATCTCTAGCCATTTCTATTAAAATCTAAAATGTGAGAATGCTTTGTTTGCCTCAGCCATTCTTAAGGTATCTTCTTTCTTCTTATAAGCAGCACCTTCTTCTTTCGAAGCAGCGATGATTTCAGAAGCTAATTTCCCAGCCATTGTTTTTTCGTTACGTCTACGTGAGTAACTAATTAACCATTTCATAGCTAAAGATGATTTTCTGTCTTCACGAACAGCAGTAGGGATTTGGAAAGTAGCTCCACCTACACGGCGACTACGAACCTCAACACTTGGAGTTACATTTTCTAATGCTTTTCTCCAAACGTCTAATCCATCTTGATCTTCGATTTTCTTGTCTACGATTTCAATCGCCTCGTAGAATATCTTAAATGCTAAATTCTTTTTTCCGTCATACATTAAGTTGTTAACGAATTTTGTTACCACAACATCCTTAAACTTTGGATCTGGTAGAATCGCAATCTTTTTGGCTTTTCTTCTTCTCATGTCTTAAGAGCTATAATTATTTTTGTTTAGGTCTTTTCGTTCCATACTTAGAACGACGTTGTGTTCTTCCTTCAACACCAGCAGTATCTTCAGCTCCACGTACAATGTGGTATCTAACACCCGGAAGATCTTTTACTCTTCCTCCACGTACTAGTACTAATGAGTGCTCTTGCAAATTGTGACCTTCACCACCGATATAAGCATTGACTTCCTTTCCGTTAGTCAAACGCACCCTTGCTACTTTTCTCATAGCCGAGTTCGGTTTTTTAGGAGTGGTTGTGTAAACTCTTACACACACACCTTTACGCTGTGGACATGAATCAAGTGCGGCAGACTTACTCTTCTTTACTACCGCTGTTCTTCCTTTGCGAACTAATTGTTGTATAGTTGGCATAAAATACTCTTAATTTTTATTAATATATAAAACACCCCAAACGCACTTTGAGGGGTGCAAAGATATCCATTTAATTTTAAAATCCAACTGGTTAGCAAAAAAAAGTCAAGTTTTTTCACATAATAGTGTTTACATCTTTTTATTATGCGAACTATTAATTATAAATTATTGATTTACAATATATTAATCCGATAAACACCAATCCTAATTGTTTTTAAAACAAAAAACTCTTGTTACTAAACGCGACAAGAGTTTCAATTCTATTTAAAAATAGAATTTTATTAATTTCTATACAATGTACTTTTTGTTGCCTTGATAATTCTATCAACATTTGGTAATGCCTCATCAATTAATGTCGGAGAGAAAGCAAAAGGTGTGTCCGTTTGAGTTACCCTCATAACTGGCGCGTCCAAATAATCAAAGGCATATCGTTGCAAATGGTAAGCAATTTCAGAAGAAATAGATGCTAATGGCCACGACTCTTCAACTACAACACAACGATGTGTTTTCTTAACTGATTCAACAACACATGCGTAATCAATAGGTCGAACAGTTCTCAAATCAATTATTTCAACTGAAATACCTTCTTTTTCTAAAACTGCTGCAGCTTCAAAAGCAACTTTAATTATTTTCCCAAAAGTTACTATAGTAACATCTGTTCCTTTTCTTTTAACATCTGCAACTCCAATTGGAATTATATATTCTCCTTCAGGAATTTCACCTTTATCTCCATACATTTTTTCTGATTCCAAAAAAACAACAGGATCATTATCTCTAATAGCAGCTTTTAACAATCCTTTTGCATCATAAGGATTCGAAGGTGTAATTACTTTTAGTCCTGGAACATGTGCATAAAACGCTTCAAAACTTTGAGAGTGTGTTGCTGCTAACTGACCTGCAGTTCCATTTCCTCCTCTAAAAACTATTGGACAAGAATATTGACCACCTGACATCTGCAACATTTTTGCAGCACTATTAATAATTTGATCTGCAGCCAAAATAGCAAAGTTCCATGTCATGAATTCAACTATTGGTCTCAAACCGTTCATAGATGCACCAACAGCAATTCCTGTAAAGCCTAATTCAGCAATTGGTGTATCGATTACTCTTTTTGGTCCAAATTCATCAAGCATTCCTTGTGAAACTTTATAAGCACCATTGTATTCAGCAACTTCTTCACCCATTAAAAATACAGACTCATCTCGTCTCATTTCTTCTGACATTGCTTCACGTAAGGCTTCTCTAAATTGTACTGTTTTCATAAAATCTTGAATTATTTCCCGTAAGGATTGCCAAAAATAATAAAATAGTAAGAAACAACAGTTATTAATTCTAAACTTAAAAACTTTTGATTTTCCGAAAACACATCGTAAATATTTGTTTAAATTTGCGCACGTATAGAAAATAGAGAAAAATGAAAATACTTGTATGTATCAGTAAATCCCCAGATACAACTTCAAAAATTGCATTTGTAGATCAAAACACAAAGTTCGATGAGAATGGTGTTCAATATATTATCAATCCTTATGATGAGTGGTATGCACTTGTTAGAGCGCTTGAAATAAAAGAAACTTTAGGAGGAGATGTAACTGTAATTACTGTTGGTCCTATTGCAGATGATGCTATTATAAGAAAAGCATTAGCGATTGGCGCAGATGATGCTGTAAGAATAGATGCAGATCCAACAGATGCTTATTATACAGCCGTTCAAATTGCAGAATATGCAAAAACAAATAATTTTGATCTAGTATTGACAGGAAAAGAAACTATTAATTATAATGGTTCACAAGTTGCTGGAATGATTGCTGAATCATTAAACTTCCCTTTTGTTTCATTGGCAACTAAATTGGATGTTAATGGTTCTATCTTAACATTAGAAAGAGAAATAGCTGGCGGACTTCAAGTTGTAGAAGTATCATTGCCTGCTGTTGTTTCTTGTGCAAAAGGAATGGCTGAACAACGAATTCCAAATATGCGCGGAATTATGGCAGCAAGAACAAAATCACTTCAAGTCGTTGCGCCTGTGTCAGTTGATCTTTTAACGACATATGTTAATTACACAATGCCAAATGCTAAATCTTCTTGTAAGATGATTGATCCTATGAACATGGATGAACTTGTAGCATTACTTCATAACGAAGCGAAAGTAATTTAATTAGAAATTAGTCTTACCGACAAAAAAAAAGATTATGTCAGTTTTAGTATATATAAATAGTAACAGTGGTTTGCACAAATCTGCATTAGAGACTGTGAGCTATGGTAAAAAATTAGGCGGAAATTTAACCGTTATTACATCTGGTTCTGCTGATGAATCCAAATTAGCAACTTTGGGTAAATATGGTGCAAACAAAGTACTTGTTGACCGATCAATCCAAGGAGATGATGATCAGCAATTAACACAATTAATTGCTGCTGCTGCCGATTCTGTTGGAGCAACAACAATTTTGTTTTCTCACGATTTAACAGCAAAAGCTGTTGCGCCTCGTTTATCAGTTCGTTTAAAAGCGGGTTTGATTTCAGGAGCGATTGAATTACCTGCTGCAGATGGAACAGTTAAAGTGAATGTTTTTTCAGGTAAAGCTTTTGGTTCTGTAAAAGTGAATTCTTCTGTTAAGATTATTTCATTGTTACCAAATAGTTTTCAACCAGAAGAAAATGGATCTGATTGCGTAGTTGAAAGTTTTTCAGCAAATGCACCAGCAAGTTTAATTAAAGTATTAAGCACTAAAAAACCTGAAGGTGAAATTCCATTGCCTGAAGCAGAATTAGTTGTTTCTGCAGGTAGAGGAATGAAAGGTCCTGAAAACTGGGGAATGGTAGAGGATCTTGCTACTGCATTAGGAGCAGCAACAGCTTGTTCTCGACCAGTTGCAGATATTGGGTGGAGACCTCATCATGAACATGTAGGTCAAACCGGTGTTGCGATTAGACCCAACTTATATATTGCAATTGGAATTTCAGGGGCAATTCAACATTTAGCGGGAGTTAATGGTTCAAAAGTGATTGTTGCCATAAATACGGATGCAGAGGCACCTTTCTTTAAAGCAGCTGATTACGGTGTTTTAGGTGATGCCTTTGAAGTATTACCAAGATTAACTGAGGCTGTGAAAAAATTCAAAGCTTCAGGACATTAAAATTATCAATAGAAATAGTATTTTTACAATTAATAAATTATTTTAGGGAAGCGAAAACTTCCCTAATTTTTTAGTAGATTTTGAGGTATTGAAGGAAGAATGGATAAAATAAAACTTGATATTGCTGGTTTATCTTACAGTCAAACACAGTCTGGTGCTTATGCATTAGTATTAGCCGAATCTGGAGGAAAAAGACAATTGCCAATTATTATTGGTGGTTTTGAAGCTCAAGCTATTGCAATTGAGTTGGAAAAAATGACCCCAACTCGACCATTAACACATGATTTATTCAAACATTTTGCACAAGCCTTTTCGATTGGAGTCAAAGAAATTGTTATTTACAATTTAATTGAAGGTATCTTTTACTCCAAAATTATTTGTGAACGTGAAGGTCAGGTGACTGAAATAGATGCAAGAACATCTGACGCAATTGCCATAGGTGTTCGTTTTAATTGTCCTATTTTCACCTTTGAAAACATACTTTCGAGTGCTGGAATTTTAATGGATGAGAATCAATCCAAGGATGACGATTTCTCTATTGAAGATGATGAAACAATACAACCCGAAGGATCTTTAACAAATCTCAATTTAGAAGAATTAGAAAATCAACTTAATGATGCCATTAATGATGAGGATTATGAATTAGCATCAAGAATTCGAGACGAAATCAACAAAAGAACAAGCTAATTAATTTTCAATATGCAGTTTTCAATAAAGAATCGTCTGATTATAATGAACTTTCTGCAGTTTTTTGTTTGGGGTTCTTGGTTGATTACAATAGCAAATTATTGGTTTGAAACAAAACAATGGGGAGGTGCAGAATTTGGTGCAATCTTTTCGACATTAGGACTTTCATCTTTATTTATGCCAACCTTAACAGGTATTATTGCTGATAGATGGATTAATGCTGAGAAACTATATGGAGTTTTGCACTTCTTTGGGGGAATCGCTCTTTTTTCAATTCCTTTGGTAGAAAACCCTAGTACTTTCTTTTGGTTAATCTTCGTTGCAATGATATGTTATATGCCAACTATCTCTTTGGCTAATTCCATTTCTTATAATGTTTTAAAGGCTAAAAGTCTTGATATTGTGAAGGTTTTTCCTCCGATTAGAGTTTGGGGAACAATTGGTTTTATTGTAGCTATGTGGACAACAAACTTAACCGGCAATAAAGCATTAGCAGGACAGTTTTACATAGCTGGTGCAGCAGCAATAATTCTTGCTATTTATGCATTTACTTTACCAAAATGTATCCCAACAAAGCACGTTACACAAAAATCATCTCTCATTGAAACTTTAGGTTTAGATGCTTTTAAATTATTTGCAAAATACAAAATGGCTTTGTTTTTCTTGTTCTCAATGATGTTAGGTGCAGCCTTGCAATTAACAAATATGTATGGCGATCTTTACATTTCAGAATTTAAAAATGTACCTCAGTATGCGGACTCATTAGTTGTGAAATATTCAACAGTTATAATGTCAATTTCTCAAATTTCTGAAACCTTGTTTATTCTAGCCATTCCGTTCTTCCTTAAACGTTTTGGAATAAAACGTGTCATGTTAATTAGTATGTTCGCTTGGGTTTTGAGATTTGGGTTACTTGCTTTTGGCAATCCTGCAGAAGGGCTATGGATGATTATCGTTTCATGTATTGTTTATGGAATGGCATTCGACTTTTTTAATATTTCAGGCTCTCTATTTGTTGAATCAACCACTGATTCACGCATTCGATCAAGTGCCCAAGGATTATTTATGATGATGACTAATGGCGTTGGAGCTGTTTTTGGAAGTTATACCAGCGGAATTATTATCGAAAAGTTCTTTTTACTCTCAAATGGCACAAAAGATTGGCAAAACATTTGGCTAGCTTTTGCTGCATACGCGCTTGTCGTTTCAATACTATTTGCTTTTCTGTTCAAACATAAACACAATGCAATCGAGTTTCAAAATTTCAATCATTAATTAAATCATGAGTTTTGAAAATCAAATTTTTTCAATAAACTCAGATGCAGATTTTGAAAGAATTGCACTTGAGATATTTCAGTTTCAAGTTGAAAATTGCACTGTTTACAATCAATTTTGCAAAAACATTCTTAAAAAAACACCTTTAAAGATTGAAGAAATTCCTTTTCTTCCTATTTCCTTTTTCAAAACACACGACATTAGAATAGATTCCAAAAAAGAGGTTGAACATACGTTTTACAGCAGTGGAACAACAGGCGAAAATCGGAGTAAACATCTTATCTTGAATACTCGCATTTATGAAGAATCGTTCTTGAATACGTATCGAAAATATATTGGAGATCCAAAAGGCCATGTAATTCTTGCATTGCTTCCAAATTATCTTGAACAAGGAAATTCTAGCTTGGTTTATATGGTCGATGCTTTAATTAAACTTACCAATTCAGATGTTTCAGGATTTCTCTTGAATAAATTAGATGAAATTGAAGAAAAATATATTCAAGCTCTGTCATCAGCAAAAAAAGTTGTGATATTTGGTGTTTCTTATGCATTACTTGACCTTGCAGAAAAAAAAATCAATCTTTCAGAAGCATTTATTATTGAAACGGGTGGTATGAAAGGTCGCCGCAAAGAAATGACGAAGGACGAACTCCATGAGCTATTAATTGATGGCTTAAAGGTTCCATTCATTAGTTCAGAATATGGAATGACCGAATTACTTTCACAAGCCTACAGTAACAAAGACGGGCTGTTTAAAACTCCATCTTGGATGAAAATATTAATTCGTGATTTGAACGATCCATTCAACTATTTAGAAAATGGTAAAACTGGAGGAATAAATATTATAGATTTAGCTAATCTATACAGTTGTAGTTTCATTTCATCTCAAGATTTGGGAAAAATAGAACATGATTCCTTCCGTATTATGGGTCGATTCGATAATTCTGATATTCGTGGTTGTAATTTAATGGTCGAATAATCATGATTAATTCCTTACTTTTATTCTAAATTCTTCAATCCTATGTCAGAAATAACTGATCTTATTCGTGAGAAATCTTCAACTATTTATGCCAAAGTAAAAGGATATAGAGAATATTTGCATCAATTTCCAGAACTTTCTTATCAAGAAGTTGAGACAATGAAATATGTTTCAAATGTCTTAAAAGGATTGAACATTTCACATGAAACTGAAGTTGGAAAAACAGGTGTTGTTGCAATCATTAGAAATAATAAACACACTGAAAATGAATCTTGTATTGGATTAAGATCTGATTTAGACGCCCTACCAATTCAAGAAGAAAATGAAATTTCTTTCAAATCAAGTGTTGACGGGGTGATGCACGCTTGTGGACACGACGTTCATACAGCTATTTTATTAGGTGTTGCAGAGATTCTAAATGAGATGAAGGATTTACTTCCTTGTCCAGTAAAACTTATTTTTCAACCTGGTGAAGAGAAAAACCCAGGTGGCGCGACATTAATGATTGCAGATGGTGTTTTACATAATCCTGAAGTCAAAGAAATGTATGCGTTACATGTTTTTCCAGATATGCAAGTTGGAAAAGTAGGTTTTAAATCAGGTCTTTACATGGCTTCATGTGATGAAATATATGTAACAATAAATGGAAAAGGTGGACATGGTGCTACTCCAAATCAATGCATAGATCCAATTCTTATTGGCGCAACTATTGTCACTCAGTTGCAACAAATCGTAAGCAGAAAATGTGACCCTAAAATACCGTGTGTCCTATCTTTTGGCCATTTTGAAGCAATTGGTGCGACAAATATTATTCCTTCTAAAGCCATTTTAAAAGGAACATTTAGAACAATGAATGAGGAATGGAGGGCTGAAGCATTAAAACTAATTGACTTTCAAATAAAACACATAGTTGAAAGTCAGGGTGGAACAGTTGACATTGAAATAAGCAAAGGGTTTCCTTATCTTGAAAACGATCCAGAAGTGACTTCACGTTTAAAAATGAAGGCTCAAGAATATTTAGGAATCGATAAAGTAGAAGACATGCCAATTCGTTTGACATCTGAAGATTTTGCTTTTTATTCTCAAGAAATTCCCGTTTGTTTTTTCCGTTTAGGCGTACGAAACGAAGATAAAGGAATAATTTATGGCGTACATCACCCGAAATTCAACATTGATGATAACGCGTTGAAAATCGGTTTAGAAATGATGGCATTAGCGGCATTTTAAAAAATTCAATTATGGTTAAACACATTCTATTTCTTTCGGTTTTTTTATTGTCAATAATCTCATGTGACAAACAGCGTAGAACAACGAAAAAAATTGATGGTGAATGGGAAATAAGTGTTTATAAAATTACCGATACAGAAGGATTGGCGGAATATGCAGATTGCTCAGGTTCTTATATTTTCACTTCATGCATCAATAAAAGCGCTGCATGCGATTACACATGTAATCTAACTTTTAATTTTCCTAATAATACTGGAACATCAATTGAAACTGGGACTTTTGAGATTTTATCAGACGGAGAATTTATGAATGTTACTTGTTTAAATTCTCTAAATGAAATAATCTCAACTTACAACTATCGAATTTTGACTTTAACAATAACTGATTTACAATTGGAATATAGAGATTTGAATTCTAAACTCCATTCGCTTATTTTCAAAAAGAAAAAGTAGAAATCGTCAATTCGCCATTTCACTCATGAATTTTATGCGCATTAAACGAAGCTCTTCTTCTGTATAATCTCCATCAAAATCAGCAACAGCTTGATCTAAATCATCCGTTTCAGCCTCAGTGAAATACTCATAAATTTCTTCTTGATTATCTGCGTCTAGTATATCGTCAATATAATAATTAATATTCACACGTGTTCCGGAGGAAACAATCGCTTCAATTTCTTCAATCACTTCATCTATAGATTTTCCTTGCGCTCTGCCTATATCTTCTAAAGGAAGTTTGCGATCGATATTGTGAATCAATTGTACTTTTAATCCCGACTTATTGATCAACGATTTAACCACCATGTCTTGTGGTCTTTCAATTTCATTATCCTCAACATATTGATGAATCAATGCTGTGAATGGCTCTCCATAACGAGCAGCCTTACCATTTCCTACTCCTTGAATATTTGTAAGTTCATCGATCGTGATTGGATATTGAAAACTCATATCCTTTAAAGAAGCCTCTTGGAAAATTACGAAAGGTGGAATGTTTTTTTGCTTTGAGATGGATTTTCGCAAATCAAGAAGCATATCGTATAAAATTTCATCAAATGCTCCACCTTTTCCTCCGTCAATAATATCTGAATCATCATCATCGGTATTAGAGAAATCATGTTCTTTGATTAAGCTAAAAGATTTTGGTTCTTTGTAAAATGTTTTCCCCTCATCAGTTAATTTCAGAGTACCATAGGTCTCTATGTCCTTATAGACCAATCCAGAAACAATAACTTGTCTAATAACTGCGTTCCAAAAATGTTCGTCTTTATCTTTTCCTGCGCCAAAACCTTTAACTGCATCGTGCTTATATGTTTTAATATCTGAAGTTAAATTCCCAGATAAAAATGCACAATAATGTTTCGCTTTTTGTGTTTCTTGCAAATCATTTATGGCATGAATTAGCATTGAAACATATTCTTTTCCTTCCCTTCTTTCTTTAGGGTTTTTGCAATTATCACAATATTCATTACATCCTTTTTCGTCGAAGATTTCTCCAAAATAATGAAGAATGAATTTTCTCCTGCAAACAGACGTTTCAGCATATGAAACAATTTCACTTAACAATTGTCGTCCAATTTCTTGTTCAGCAATTGGTTTTCCTTGTAAGAATTTTTCTAATTTCTCAATATCCTTGTAACTGTAGAACGCAACGCATTCACCTTCACCACCGTCTCTACCAGCCCTTCCAGTTTCTTGATAATAACTTTCTAATGATTTTGGAATATCATGGTGAATAACAAAGCGAACATCAGGCTTATCAATACCCATTCCGAATGCTATAGTTGCAACAATAATATTTGCATCTTCCATCAAAAACATATCTTGATGTTTCCCTCTTGTATTAGCATCAAGCCCAGCGTGATATGGGAGTGCATTAATACCATTTACTTGAAGCAATTCAGAAAGTTCTTCAACTTTTTTCCTGCTTAAACAATAAATAATTCCACTCTTTCCGGCTTTTGTTCTGACATATTTAATAATCTGTTTTTCTACATCTTTTTTCGGTCTAATTTCATAATATAGATTATCTCTATTAAACGAAGACTTGAAAACTTGAGCATCTAACATATTCAAGTTTTTCTGAATATCATATTGAACCTTTGGAGTTGCTGTTGCTGTTAAGGCAATAATTGGGACATTCGATATTTTTTCAAAGATCTCTCTTAACCTTCGATATTCGGGTCTAAAATCATGTCCCCATTCAGAGATACAATGTGCTTCATCAATAGCAAAAAAAGAAATATTTACTGAGGTTAAAAAATCAATATTTTCTTGTTTAGTCAAAGATTCTGGCGCAACATAAAGCAACTTAGTGTTGCCATCTTGGATATCTAATTTCACTTTAGCTATCTCAGTTTTGGTCAACGAAGAATTTAAAAAATGAGCTACTGACTCATTATCACTTACATTTCGGATTGCATCTACTTGATTTTTCATTAAGGCAATCAAGGGGGAAACCACAATTGCGGTTCCTTCAGACATCAATGCAGGCAATTGGTAACACATTGATTTACCACCACCTGTTGGCATAATAACGAATGTATTGTTTCCTTTTAACACATTTGTTATTACGCTTTCTTGTTCTCCTTTAAAGCTATTGAATCCAAAATATTTACGTAATACACTCTTTAGATCATTCTCTGCCATTCATTATAGTTTTTTAGAAACTTCTCTAAGTTAATAAAAATGTTGCATGATTTAACCTTTTGCCAACAAATAATTAATCTTGCCCTTCTTTTAAAGAATCTAAATTATTTTCAGAAAATTGACTTGCTCATTATTTAAATACTCCAAGTTTAAAGCTGAATGATTACTTTTGCATTCGATATGAGTGAAGATAAAAATATGTCTTTTTTAGATCATCTTGAAGAATTAAGATGGAGGCTGGTTAAAATATCAATTTCAATAATTGTTGTAGCAACTGTGCTTTTTTGGTTTCAAGAATGGATAATGAATACTTTTTTCATGTCTATGAAAGAACCAACTTTCATAACATTCAGAGTAATGTGCAGCTGGCTAGGGGTTTGTATTGACGAAATTCCAGTTAGTTTTCAAAGTACTTCTATGTCAGGGCAATTTAGTTATGCATTGATGATGAGTATAATGGGTGGAATTGTTATTTCATTTCCTTTTATTTTTGCGCAAATATGGGGATTTGTTAAACCAGGCTTGAAGCATAAAGAAAAGACGGTTGCTAAAGGAATTATTTTTTACGTTAGCATTTTATTTTTCACTGGAATTTTGTTTGGATATTTTGTTGTTGCTCCATTATGTGTGCAGTTTTTTGGAACTTATAAAATAAGTGGTCAAATTCAAAATATTTTCACTATTAACTCTTATTTGAGCACGATTCTTTCAACTGTTTTCTACTCAGGAATATTGTTTTTATTACCGGTAATTTCCTATATTTTTACTCGATTAGGTATTGTAACTCCCGCTTTTTTAAAAAAATACAGAAAACATGCTATTGTTGGTGTTTTAATTTTATCAGCTGCAATTACGCCTCCAGATGTGATTTCACAAATCATTGTTGCGATTCCAATCATTCTTTTGTATGAAATAGGGATCTTTGTTTCTTCACGTGTTGAAAAAAATCTTAAAAAAGACTAAGTTCAATAATTAGTCAACAATTGTAATAATTAACTTAGGCTGATTTAATTTTTAGAATGAATAAATTCCTTTTCATATTTTTTATACTTGCTTCATTTTTTGGATACAGCCAACAAACTCGGGTATTTGGAACTGTTTGGGATGCGGAAACAGGTGAGAAAATGCCGTTTGTTAAAGTGCAATTCCGTGATTCGAAAATAGGCGTTTTAACCGATTCAATAGGTTACTATTCTATTGAAACATACTATGCAACTGATTCTTTGGAATTTTCTTTTAATGGATACATATCAATGCATCAGGCCGTAATTCGTGATGTAAATCAAGAAATCAATGTGCGATTATCAACTAGAATAGGTGAAATAGGTGAAATTACTGTTAAACCACCTGATGAGTTCCCTTCTACGATCTTACACAAACGTGTTGTGGCAAATAAAAACATCAACAACAAAGAAAAATTGCTTGCATACGATTATGAAGTTTATAATAAAATTCAATTAGATTTAAACAATATCGGTGATAAATTTACAGAACGAGGAATTGTAAAACGATTAGACCTTGTCATGGACTATCTTGATTCAACAGAAAGTGGAACAAACTATTTACCCGTTATTTTAAGTGAATCACTGTCCAATTTTTATTTTAAAAACAATCCAAAAAAGAAGAAAGAAGTAATTGAAGCGACACGAATCACAGGAATTGAAAATGTCCAAATGAATCAATTCATGGGTGACATGTACCTTGATATCAATATCTATGATAACAACATTAACATGTTCAACAAAGCTTTCATTAGTCCCATCTCAGATGTTGCAAGAAGCTTCTACAAATTTTATCTTGAAGATTCAACCTTTATAGACAATCAATGGTGTTATAAATTGAGGTTTGCACCAAAACGAACAGGCGACATGACGTTTGAAGGTGAAATGTGGATTCACGATACAACATATGCCGTAAAACAAATTAGCGCATCAATTTCTCCATGGGCAAATATTAATTACGTTCAAGATCTTTATTTTGAACATCAGTTCAATCAAGTTGCAAAAGAAGTTTGGATGCTGACTCAGGAAAAAATGATTGTTGATGTCAAAATCACAAAGAATACAGGAATTTATGGTTTTTATGGAAGGAAATTTTCTTCAAGAACCAACTTTGTTATTAATGAACAACATTCGCCTACTTTTTATAAATCAGATAATACTGTTGAGTTTGCTGATAGTGCCAAAATAAGGACTGAAAAATATTGGGAATCTCATAGACATGAAGCTTTGAGCAAACAAGAGGTAGGAATCAATAATATGGTAGATTCTCTAAATGAAATGCCATTTTTCAAAATGCTCAAAAACTTAACCTATTTTGGTTCAACTGGATATTATCCATTTGGTAAAATTGAAGTTGGAAGTGCTTTCAGTTTGATTAGTTACAATCCAGTTGAGCATTTCCGAACTGCATTGGCATTGAGAACTTCCAATAATTTTTCAAGAAGAATTGAATTCGGAGGAAAAATTGCTTACGGTTTCAACGATGAAAAATTCAAATACGGTCTGTCAATAAGGTATAACATCACACCAAAAAAACGTGGGATGTTAACCACCTATTACAATTATGATATTCAACAAATTGGTGTTTCGCCAACGGCTGCATCTATGGGTTCAACTTTTGGGACATTGTTCAGAACGGGGCCTTTAGACAAACTAACGTTTGTAAAAAAAGCTGGAATTTCTTTAGAAAAGGATGTTAAAAAAGATTTTGTTCTTTTTGGGGCTTTTGAATGGAAAGAATATACGGCGTTAGGAAAAGCAAACTATGTATCTTTTAATCCACTGACTTTAATCAACGATACAATTACAACTATTACAACAAGTGAATTTACCACAAGAATACGCTGGACAAAGGACGAGGAATTTCTTTCTGGTGCATTTGACAGAACAACATTAAGATCAAAATATCCTATTTTTTCATTGCAGGGTATTTTTGGTGTTAAAGGATTATTCGGTGGCGATTATAATTATCAAAAAATCGAATTCCAAATGGAACATAGTCGGCAAATAGGTATTCTTGGTCGAATTCGTTATGGTGCGAACGCCGGTTATGTCTTCGGAACTGCTGCATATCCATTTTTGAAAGTTCATGAAGGAAATCAATCTTATTGGTTACTCACCTCCACATTTAACATGTTGAATTTCTTTGAATTTATATCAGACAAATATGTCGGTGGTTTTATTGAAAATCATTGGGAAGGATTGTTTTTCGATAGAATTCCTTTGATTAAAAAGCTAAAATTAAGACTCGTTACAACCGGAAGGATAACATATGGCGCAATATCTGCAAAAAATATGGCCGAAATGGATTTGCCAATTGACACCAAATTATTTGGTTCTATTCCATATGCTGAAGCCGCAATTGGAATTGAAAACATTTTTAAAGTAGGACGAGTTGATTTAGTTTGGAGAATAACGCATTTAGATCCAGGAATGAGTCCTTTAGGAATTCGCGCACGATGGGCAATTAATTTTTAACTTTACGTTCTATTAAAAGAATTTGAAACTATACACAAACCATATAAAAAAATCTTACAAAGGTCGCAATGTAGTAAATGGCGTGACAATTGAAGTAAATCAGGGCGAAATAGTTGGCTTGCTAGGGCCTAATGGCGCTGGTAAAACAACATCTTTTTATATGATCGTTGGATTAGTTAATCCTGATTCAGGTTCTGTGTATTTAGAAGATACCGAAATCACAAATTTTCCGATGTATAAGCGCTCTCAGCTTGGGATAGGATACCTTCCTCAAGAAGTTTCTGTTTTCAGAAAATTAAGTGTTGAAGACAATATCCTCGGTATTTTGGAAATGTCAGATTTATCAAAAATCCAAAGAAAAGAAAAACTTGAAGAATTATTGGAAGAATTTAGTCTAACACATGTTAGAAAAACATTAGGAAACAGATTGTCAGGAGGAGAAAAAAGAAGAACTGAAATAGCAAGAACTTTGGCAACAAATCCGAAATTCGTTTTACTAGACGAGCCATTTGCTGGAGTCGACCCAATTGCAGTGGAAGAAATTCAAGGAATTGTTTCTGATTTAAGAAAAAAAAATATTGGAATACTTATCACGGATCATAATGTTCAAGAAACTCTTTCAATTACAGACCGAGCTTATTTGCTTTTTGAGGGAAGTATTTTAAAATCAGGCACTGCTGAAGAATTAGCAGCTGATGAACAAGTAAGACGCGTTTATTTAGGACAAAATTTTGAACTTAGAAAAAAATAGTTTTCTATTTGAATAAAAAGTAATATTTTCGCAAACAACTGCTCGAAATTTAAATAATAAATAAATATTATGAATAAAATAATTTCCTTTCTTCCTTTATTTTCAATCTTATTAATCTTGGGTGCCACATCTTGTAAAAAGAAATGTGTTATCGAAAAAGGAGATGTTGATGGTGGGTCTATTGTTCAAGATGTTATTTTCTATCCATCATCTGGTTATATGACGGGAAATATGGGAGGCAACTATGTCATAAATGCATCACACCCTTATTCGAACAAAATACAAGTTAAATTTTCTGAAGGTGAAAAGATACCTGTGAATTATTCAAACTACACTGTTTTGTGTTACCCAACAACCGCAAAATGCAATGCAGCATATGAACGAACAGTTACCATAGATAATACGCTTGGCACAGTCGTTTATAAAATTGTTGTTACTCAATGTGCTAATTGTGAAGAAAAAAGAACTACAGAAAACTATGTTTTAGTTCCAGCATTTCCATCATCTTATTTTGTATACTACGATGTTTCGTATGTTGAAAAGTAATTGACTTAAAATAAGAAAGCCATTCCTCAACTAAGGAATGGCTTTTTTCATGCATAAAAAAAGGCCATCTGAGATGACCTTGATTTTTAAAGGGATTGAATTACTTAGAAGCTAAGTCATTATTTTCAACGTGATCTACGCTACCGTATGCATCACATCCTCCGCCTCCTTTAGATGATCCACATGCCGTAATTACTAGCGACAGAAACATCCCTACAAGTGTCAAGGTCAAAATTTTCTTCATTGCTGTTTGTTTTTTTGTTAATTAGTCTTCCGTTGTTATTGCGAAAATACAATATTTTACCTTGATCTTCCAAAAAATATTATCCACAATTGTGTATTAATCATTTGAAATAAAGTAATTTCCTACTCGTTTTGATTACAATGAGGCTGATTTTACTATGTTTCTTGCTTTTTTATTCTTCGGGCACCATGTGTCAGAAAAAATATTCTATTTCGTTTACAACGGAAAACTATAAAAAAGTTAAAAAAAATATTCAACTGTCTTTCAAAGATAGTATTTCAGCATTGAATTATTTACAAGAATTGCAATATATCGCCATTTCTAAAGGATACCTAACTGCTTCTATTGATACTTTAAGATTTGAGCGAAACAAAATCATTACATCGTTTTTTATCGGTGAGCGATTTGAAAAAATTGAACTTAATATAAAACCAGAAGACATTATTTTTCTGAAACGAAATTCGTCTTTAAGCGAAAAAGCAATTGCCTCAATTCCATTTCGACCTGTAGAATTAAGTAAAACTTTGAAATCAATACACAATTCAACCACTTCAAATGGATATCCTTTTTCTAAGGTTTATCTTACTGATATCAATTTTTCAGATTCAGAATTAAAAGCAAATCTTACAATTATCAAGGGAGATTTCTATATTTTTAGTAAAATCAATGTAAAAGGAGATTCTTCTATTTCAACAATTTTTATCTCGAGTTTAATTGATATCAAGGAGGGTGAATGTTTTGATGAATCCAAATTGAAGTCTATAAGTAAAACAATTAAACAACTTAGTTTTATTAGGGAAATCAAACCTCATGAACTTCTATTTACAAAAGATGGTGTTGAGTTATTCCTTTATCTTGAGTCTATCCCTGTAAGTGCGATCAATGGTGCGATTGGACTTCAGCCAAAAGACAATACCACAAAAGTTGGACTAGCAGGAGAATTAAATTTAAAATTATTAAACGTGTTTAAACATGGGGAATCCGTAAATCTGAATTGGCGTAGTATTCAAGAACAAACACAATCATTAAATGCAAAAATCAATTACCCCTTTCTTTTTCAAACCCCTTTTGGGATTGATTCACAATTTCAGTTATACAAAAGGGATACTTCTTTTTTAGAATTAAAATCCACTTTTGGAATACAATATTTTTTAAAAGGGGGCAATTATCTGAAAGTATTTTACCAAAATTCCTCATCCAATATTTTAAATGGCGGGGCAAATAACCCCAATTTTACTAATTTATCGACTGTTAAATCCAATGCCTACGGAATAACCCTTTTTAGAAAACAATTGGATTATATCCCAAATCCGTCTAAAGGATTTGGTTTGGTTCTAGAAGTTGCAATTGGAAGCAGGAAATCACAATTATCCGATACTTCTAATATTACTAAATCAACCACTTATAGGTCAGCATTGCAAATTGATTGGTTTATTCCTTTAACACCAAGACACGTTATTCATCTAATTAACAGTACAGAAATGTATTACGCACCTGTGATTTTTCAAAATGAAGTTTATCGTTTTGGAGGCCAAACATCTTTGCGCGGATTCAATGAAGAAGAATTATATGCAACATTAAGATCTGTTTTTAGTATTGAATACCGCTATTTATTAGATCAAAATTCACACATATTTGCATTTTTTGATCAAGGTCTCTATGAAAACAATGCCACTTCTTATAATAAAGACAGCCCATTTGGATTTGGAGCTGGTTTATCTTTTGGTACAAACATCGGAATCTTTTCAATTTCTTATGCTCTTGGCAAGCAATTGAGCAATCCAATTTTAATGCGCAATGGCAAAGTTCATTTCGGATATATTGCTTATTTTTAAAATGGTGCTTTAAAAATCCAGTTGATTATTTTCTACTTTCTTGCATTGATGATCTTATTTCTTTCATGAAATCAGAAGCATAAACAAAATTTAAAATTTCAGGATTTTCAGTTGTAATAATAGATTTACGATCTCCTTGCCACCAATTTTGACCGTTATGTATAAACATAATATTGTCACTTATTTCTATTACGCTATTCATATCATGCGAAATAACTACTGTTGTGATATTATATTCGTAGGTGATTTCTTTGATCAAACCATCAATAATAATTGAGGTAATTGGATCCAACCCTGAATTTGGTTCGTCACAAAAAAGGTATTTAGGGTTCATGGCAATTGCTCTAGCAATGCCAATTCTTTTTTGCATCCCGCCACTACATTCTGCTGGATATAATTTATTTTTTCCATTCAAGTTAACCCGATCAAGACAGAAATCAACACGATCTTGCATTTCTTTCTTTGTCTTTTTGGTGAACATAGTCAACGGAAACATAACATTTTCCTCAACAGTCATTGAATCGAATAGTGCGGAGCCTTGAAACAACATTCCGATCTCCTTTCTTACTTCAGTTCTTTGAATTCGATTCATAGCCGAAAAATCCTGGCCATCAAATAAAACTTGACCTGAATCAACCTCATGCAGGCCAACAATACACTTAGCTAAAACTGATTTACCAGAGCCAGATTGACCAATAATCATATTTACCTTTCCTTGCTCAAAAACGGAGTTGATGTCTGTTAACACATTTTTTCCAGCAAAAGCCTTGTTAACGTTTTTAACTTCTATCATAATAACATTAATTGCGTAAGAATGAAATTGGCAATTAAAATTGCTATACTGCTACTAACAACAGCTTGCGTTGATGATCTACCAACATCAAGAGCACCACCTTTAGTATAATATCCATAAAATGAGGCAATAGAAACAATCAAGAACCCAAATACAATTGTTTTAGTCAAAGCGTAAAAAACATTGTAAACTTCAAAAAATGAACGAATTCCTAACACATACGTTTCAGTTGTAAGCAATCCCGAAGTAGTTAACGCTAACCATCCGCCGATCATACTTAGACCCATTGAAAAAATAACCAAAATCGGAAAGAAAAAAACTGCGGCTACAATTTTAGGTAAAACCAAAAAGGTCAAAGAATTAACTCCCATTATTTCTAATGCATCAATTTGTTCAGTTACTCTCATCGAACCAATTTCGGAAGCTACATTTGAACCAACTTTTCCAGCGAGGATTAAAGAGATAATAGTAGGTGAAAATTCTAAAATTGTACTTGATTGAGTGATATAACCAACCGTGTAATCAGGAAGTAAAGGATTGTCTATATTTGAAGCTGTTTGAAGAGCAATTACAGCCCCCATAAAAGTGGACATCAAAATAACAATTGGAATTGATTTAATCCCAATTATTTCAATTTCATTGAAAATACGTTTACGAAATATTTTCATTTTCTCTGGTCGTGAAAAAATCACTCCTAGCATCAAAATATAACGGCCTATATTTGTAATTACATTCATGAACCGCTAAGTTAATTGATATTTCTTTCATTCACATTGATAAGCTGAAAACTTTATAAAAATTAAGTGTTCATTTCATGTAAATTTAGCCTGTGAAAAAGCAAAGTTTAACAAAACGAATTCAGGTAACTGAGGCATACAAAAAATTTGTACCCGACGCCTTTGTTGAAATTGTCGTTGATTTGTTTTTAAAATCATCCGTAAAATTTAAAATTGTAGGAGGTCGTAAAACTAAACTTGGTGATTTTAGAGCTGGATTAAATGGTGAAAAACATCAAATCACGATTAATGGTGATTTGAATCCTTATTCTTTTCTTATCACAACTTTACATGAATTTGCCCATTTAAATACTTTTAATCTTTATCAGAATCGTGTTGCTCCGCATGGAGAAGAGTGGAAAAATGCATTTCGAGAATTACTTTTACCTGTAATTCAAAGTGGAAATCTTCCAAAAGATATTGAAAAGGCATTGGTGAACTCACTAGTAAATACAAAAGCATCTTCATGTTCAGATCATCAATTATCGCGTGTTTTACACACCTATGACAAACCAAAAGAGGGGATAGAAATACTTGAACACTTGCCAAATAATTCTACCTTTGTTCTGAATGGCAGACATTTTATAAAAGGCCCATTGCGAAGAAAAAGATTCGTTTGCCAAGAAGTAAAAACAAGCAGATCTTTTCTTGTAAACGCTTTAGCAAAAGTTTATCCAATTGAAATAAAAAAACAAAATGAAGAATAACAATTATTGTATTATTATGGCTGGCGGGGTTGGTAGTCGATTTTGGCCTATGTCAACACCTCAAAAACCAAAACAATTTTTAGACGTTTTAGGTATAGGGAAATCTTTAATTCAAATGACTTATGAACGTTTATTATTGACTGCTCCAAAAGAAAATATATATATCTTAACGAATACAAATTACGCATCAATTGTAAAGGAGCAATTACCTGATTTAACTTTTGATCAAATATTAACTGAACCTAAAAGAAAAAATACTGCTCCATGCATTGCCTATGCTGCAGCAAAAATTATGGCGAAAAATCCTGAAGCAACGTTAGTTATTTCACCATCAGATCATTTAATTGTTAAAGAAAATCGTTTCACTGAAATCATTGCAACTGCAATAAATCGAGCAAATGAAGATGATAGACTTGTCACTTTAGGAATTCAACCTACCAGGCCTGACGCAGGATATGGCTACATTGAATTTTCTAAAACAAATAACATTAAGGCGGGAGAAGTAACAAATGTAATTCAATTTAGAGAAAAGCCAGATTTAGAAACGGCAATTGAATTCGTTGAAAGTGGGAATTTCTATTGGAATTCCGGGATTTTTGTTTGGAAAGCTAAAACAATTTTAGATGCATTGTTAAATTTTCAACCTGCTTTACATAATTTATTTACTGGAAATTTATCAGCTTATAACACTGAAAATGAGCAGGATTATGTCAACAATTGCTTCGAACTTTGTGAGGATATTTCTATTGATTTTGCAGTAATGGAAAATGCTAAAAATACAGATGTTGTATTAGCAGATTTTGATTGGAGTGATCTTGGTACTTGGGGAAGTTTAAATTCTCACTTATCTAAGGATGAAAACAACAATTCAATTGTCGGTGGAAATGCACATTTATTTAATTCAACGAATTGTCTTGTGAACATCCCTCAAAACAAATTA
The DNA here is from genome assembly GCA_041161265.1 of Bacteroidota bacterium. GTDB lineage: Bacteria > Bacteroidota > Bacteroidia > Flavobacteriales_D > Crocinitomicaceae > M0103. Next base: position 34,859 of record JBEAUV010000001.1, read on the forward strand.
GTTTTACTCGATGGATTGAATGATTACATCATCGTAGAATCAGAAAATATGCTCATGGTATTAAAAAGTGAAAATGAACAAGAATTAAAAAATTATTTAAAACAAATAGAAATTAAAAGTCCAAGATTTTTTGAATAAAAAAAGGGAGTTCAAAATTTTGAACTCCCTTTTTTTTTAATTTTTTTTCAATTCTTCTCTTTCCCATGCACGATAAAGATCAAAATAACTTAGTGTTTCAACAACAACGGCACCTCCAAGTGTATCACCATATTTAGCCGGCAATCCTCCAGTATAAACCATCATCCTAGCAATAGAGCAACTTGGAACATTACTTATCTCTGTACTTTTAATTCCATCCATTAAATAAATCATGTCCCCTTTCCGAGCTCCTCTAAACATTAATTGACCATCATCTGCCATTCTAATTTCTGATGACATTGTAGTTGCTAGACTAGCGATACTGAACTTTGCTGAGCTTTGTTGAATTTCTTCAGCAGTAATTGTTTTTACTGGTAAAGAACCATATTCTAATTTCATTCGACCATCATCAGCTTTAACATTAATTACCCCTAACATTTTTGAAGCATTAAATTCAATTGTACCAGATTGATAAATTCCGTCCATTGGAACATTAACAGCGATATTATTCATTGTATCGCCATGATATTTAATTTGCATTGTGTATTCTCCAGCAGGAATAGCTGTTATTCTAAATCTTCCATCTTCATCAGAAAGTGCCTGATATTTGCGATCTTGATCAATCACAAATACTTGTGCACCAAAAATCGTTTCAGCATTTTCACTATTGATAATTGTTCCTACAATTTCTCCAGGTGCGTTTTGACAAAAGATAGCATTTGATACAAATAGCCATCCAATTAACATGTACTTTTTCATAATCTTCTTTTTAAGTTTTCTATAGGATGTTATTCTAAATATATTTCCACAAAAAAAGGTTCTCAAAATTGAGAACCTTCTTATTTCATTGAATAAAATTCTATATTTCAGCACTAGAACAAGGGAAGGCTCTATCTACTTTCTTAAATAATCCTTGTAATACTTTTCCTGGTCCAACCTCTATAACTTCTGTTGCACCATCGGCAATCATTTGATTCATTGTTTGTGTCCATTTTACTGGAGCTGTTAATTGCAAAATCAGATTCTTTTGAATTTCGATTGGATTAATTACTGCTTTAGCAGTAACATTTTGATAAATTGGACAAATAGGTTTATTAAATAATGTTGATTCAATAGCTGAAGCCAATTCTTCTCTTGCTGGCTCCATTAAAGGTGAATGAAATGCTCCACCTACAGGTAGTAATAAAGCACGTTTTGCTCCGGCCTCAGTTAATTTTACACAAGCTTCTTCAACAGCAGGAATTGATCCAGAAATAACCAATTGTCCAGGACAATTATAATTTGCGGCTACTACAACTCCATCTATTTTTTTACAAATTTCTTCGACAATAATATCCTCTAAACCCAAAATTGCGGCCATGGTTGATGGTTCTTTCTCACATGCTTTTTGCATTGCTAACGCTCGTTGATAAACCAATTTCAATCCGTCTTCAAAATTCAATGTCTTGTTCGCCACCAAAGCAGAAAACTCCCCTAGAGAATGACCTGCTACCATATTTGGGTTGAAATTATTCCCAAGACATGATGCTAGAATTGTTGAATGTAAGAATATTGCTGGTTGAGTAACTTTTGTTTGTTTCAGTTCTTCATCAGAACCTTCAAACATGATTTTTGTAATATCAAAACCAAGAATTTGATTTGCCTGGGAGAATAGATCTTTTGCCATAGTAGAATTCTCATATAACTCTTTTCCCATTCCTGAAAATTGGGCACCTTGTCCAGGGAATACATATGCTTTCATATAATTAGATTTCAATTAAGGAACAAAAATAATGAAACTTACCATCTAGGCATAAAAAAAGGGTCGGTATTACTACCGACCCTTTCAAATTATGAATTAAAGATTATTTTCTAACAATCAATTTTTCAGTTGAAACATTTCCATTAACAGAAACGTTCACCATATAAACACCACTTGTAAGGTTTTCAGTATTTACATTTATATTTTGAGCACCACTAACAGTACCTAACGCATTTGTAATAATTACTTTACCTGCAAGATCAGTTACATTAACAGAAACAGTTGATTCGTTTGTTAAAGAAAAAGAAACAGTTGTGTTTGTGTTTGTAGGATTAGGATAAACATTCATACCTAAAGTGTTTTCTAACTCAGAAACAGACAAAGAAGGATCAAAGTTCAAACGTACCATTGGAGTAGAAGTTGTAAAGTACCAAGTTTGATCAGTACCATCATAAAAGTAAGAAGTATTATCATCTGAAATACCTGAAGTAGCGACTACTAAATCATTTGTAGCGCCACCATCACCAAAACTAGCAATAACAGCTAAATAACTTTCCCCTGCAGTTAATGCTTGAGTATTTAATAAAATAAATGTGATTTTTTGACCTAAGTCAGTATCAGTTAAAATATAAGGCGATGATTCGTCCATATAAACAAAATCACCTGTTGCTGCATCAATAGAGTATAATTTCACATATACTTCTGCACCAGCTTCAGCATTTGCACCAATAACAACGTCAATTCCTCTTAAGTCTTGATCGTTAACAATGTCAAAAATATTTCCAGCTTCAAATTCATCTCCTGAATTGAAAGAACCACCATCAATAACGTCTGCATCACGAGCATAGTTATAATTTGTAATGTTAATTGTCAAAGGAGTAGTATTATCCGCAGGAAATGCATCAGTAGCACCAGATGTAGTCGCGAAAGTCACAGTGTGTGAAGCAACTGCAGTAGGAGGTGTAAATTGAGTTAAACAATCCATAGTATCTATTTGATTTGCAACTAAATTATATTGCGCTGACGCAGCAGTATAAAGAGACGGAATGATTGCAGAGAATGTTATAGCTGATTGTGACAATACACCATAATTCAAAACAATTCCAGAAAAATCAATAGGAGCTATTTGAGTTGTAGGAATTTGGTAATAAGGTAATCTTGCTCCCCAGAATCCAGTTGAACCCCAATATGCTTTTGTTAATTTTAAATCATAATCATCAATTACTGTGATGCTGACATCATCAACTGCCCAGTACCATCCCCAGTAATCATTATCATCATAATAGAATTGAATTAAAACTTGAGTTTGCCCACCTGCTACTGCAGAAATATCAACAGAAGTCATGTGAGGATTATCAGAATTTTGATTTGGTGTAGAGTAATCAGTTTGATTCGTAATTTCGAAATCTGTCCAATTAAGTCCGTTATCTCCTGATACACGAACACCTCTCGTGTCATGCCACCATCTAAAATTGTGTTGGAAGTTTAATCGTACATTTGGCTTACCAAACAAATTAATTGCCAATGCATTTGTTGCCGTTGTAATAATTCTTGTTCCATTTGCATCAGCATTATTGTTAGCATCTGAATTTACAAATAAGAAACCATTTGCCGCAGTTGAAGAAGCAAAAGGAACTAATGAAGTTGGCAAATTTGTTACTAAATCTGATAAGGTTGGGTCAGAAGAAAAACTCCATTCTTCAATGTTTGTTCCATTATTTGCAATAGTCCAATCTAAAGGATCGGAAAAATCACTATCCCAAAGAACAACTGCTTTTTCAGTAGGAGTAACTTTATGCGTTTTCACAGTTCCAACTGATTGTGAATTTCTTTTTATTAGAGGTTGAGCTGAATTCACCTGAGCAAATCCAGTATTTAATGCTAATAACCCAACAAGGCTAAAGTATAATTTCTTCATGATTTAATTGTTTAAGATTTTACCTAAAATTAGAAAACTTTTGTTAATTACCAAAAGTGTTTTTTACTATCGACGATATTGGGAGTTAATTGGTTGGTGATAATTTGAAAAAATATTTAATTATCCTTTATGAAATTCGATTTTATATTGAATTCAATGTCAAGATAGAAATGGTTGGGAAAAATGCTTTATAAATAGAAAAATCCCGAGTATCAAAGACACACGGGATTTAACTTACAAGTGAGAGGTGGAAGCCAACCCACAAGGTTTTAATAAAAAAAGTCCTTCAAATTTCTTTGAAGGACTTTGTACTCGGAGCGGGACTTGAACCCGCACGCCCATACAGGCACAGGATTTTAAGTCCGGCGTGTCTACCAATTCCACCATCCGAGCAGACTTGGAGCGGGAGACGAGATTCGAACTCGCGACCCCAACCTTGGCAAGGTTGTGCTCTACCAACTGAGCTACTCTCGCATATTTCAATAATACAGTTTTAAAGCTGTACTCCGTTTAGAATAAAAAAAGCCGATGCTTTCTTTTGTAACGGGCGACAAATGTATAAAGTTTTTCTAAAAATCAATAGATTTTTCTAACTTTTTTTGAAGTTATTTTATCCGCCTGTTAATTTTTTAATTTCATTTAACTTCATTAATGCTTCTACAGGTGTAAGTGAATTAATATCTATCGCAACTAATTCTTCTCTAATCTGCTCAAGAACAGGATCGTTCAATTGAAAGAAACTTAATTGCATATTATCCGAAGCGATGGCGTCTTTCACTTTTGTTTTCATATTTTGTTTCCCTCCCATGTCATGGGAAGATTCCAATTCTTTTAACATTAGTTCTGCTCTCGACAAAACTTTCTGAGGCATTCCAGCTAATTTAGCTACATGAATTCCAAAAGAATGTTCACTTCCACCAGGAACTAATTTACGCATGAAAAGAATTTTGGAACCAATTTCTTTCACTGAAACATTAAAATTTTTGACTCTGTCGAATTTTTTCGTCATTTCATTCAACTCATGATAATGCGTTGCGAACAACGTTTTCGCTTTTACTTTTGGATTTTCGTGCAAGTATTCTGCAATGGCCCATGCAATAGAAATACCATCATACGTGCTTGTCCCTCTTCCGATTTCATCTAAAAGAATCAAACTTCTTTCTGAAAGATTATTCAAAATACTAGCTGTCTCATTCATTTCAACCATGAACGTTGATTCCCCTGAAGAAATATTATCTGATGCTCCTACCCTTGTAAACACTTTATCCACTAAACCGAGTTCAGCTTTTTCTGCTGGAACAAAAGATCCTATTTGAGCCATTAAACTTATTAATGCTGTTTGCCTTAAAATTGCACTTTTACCGCTCATGTTTGGACCTGTAATCATGATGATTTGTTGTTTATCACAATCCAAGTAAACATCATTTGCAATATATTCATCTCCTACTTTCAATTGCTTTTCAATAACTGGATGACGACCTTGAATAATTTCAAGTGCCAGACCATTATTAATAGAAGGTAAATTATAATTGTTTTGAATAGCAACATTTGCAAAAGACAACAAGCAATCTAACTGTGCGATAAGAAAAGCATTGTGTTGAATTAATTGAATGTAGTCTGACATTTCAAATACTAGGTCCTGAAACATTTTCGTTTCAATCGCATGAATCTTTTCTTCTGCACCCAATATTTTTGTTTCGTATATTTTTAACTCTTCTGTGATATATCTTTCTGCACTAACAAGGGTTTGTTTACGAATCCATTCCTCAGGTACTTTATCTTTATGCGTGTTTCGCACTTCCAAATAATATCCGAAAACATTATTAAAAGCAACCTTTAAACTTGGAATTCCGGTTCGTTCAGATTCTCTGTTTTGTAAATCTTCCAAGTATTCTTTTCCATTAAAAGAAATCGTTCTAAGCTCATCCAATTCACTATTACAACCTTCCCTGATTACAAAACCTTTTCCGATTTGAACAGCTGGTTCATCCACCAAACGAGTTTCAATTAATTGAATTAGTTTCAAACATGGATTTAACTGATCGGTAATTTTTTTCAAGAGTGAACTATCAGTATCACTAATTATCTTTTTAATTGGATCAATTTGAAGCAAAGTCCTTCTCATTTGAATCACTTCCCTTGGATTCACTTTTCCTACTGCTACTTTTGAAATTAAGCGTTCAATATCTCCAATTTCATTTAATCGTTCTCCAATTTCAAATGCATGTTGAGTTGTTTCTTTCAAATATTTCACCGCTTGAAGTCGATCATTTATTGGTTGCTCATCCTTTAAAGGCAGTACAATCCAACGTTTCATCATTCGACCACCCATAGGGGTTTTCGTTTGATCTAAAATATCTGCTAAAGTGGTTGCATTTTCATGCGGCGAACTAATTAATTCTAAATTCCGAACAGTAAATCGATCTAACCAAACATATTTTTCCTCTTCGATACGAGAAATTGATGTAATATGTCCAAGTTTATTTTGTTGATTTTCGGAAAGGTAAAATAAAATTGCTCCAGCTGCTATTACTGCCAAATTCAAGTTTTCGACTCCAAATCCTTTCAACGATTTCGTTTCAAAATGATTGTTTAATGATTCATTTGAAAAATCTTTTGTGAAAACCCAATCTTCTAAACGAAATGTATAATATTTATCGCCAAAAAGTTCTTGGTATTCTTTAGACTTATTTTTCTGATAAACTATTTCTGTGGGTTCAAAACCTTGGATTAATTTATCAATGTATTCTTTACTTCCCTGAGCCACTAAAAATTCACCAGTCGAAACGTCTAAAAAAGATATTCCGTGTTCCTCTTTATCAAAATGAATAGCACACAAAAAGTTGTTTTTATTCTTATCTAAAACGTTATCATTGAAAGAAACACCTGGAGTTACTAATTCCGTGACACCTCTTTTAACAATGGTTTTTGTCATTTTGGGATCTTCTAACTGATCACAAATAGCAACTCTCAATCCAGCTCGAACAAGTTTTGGTAAATATGTATCAATTGAATGATGAGGAAAACCAGCTAATTCTATTTCGGAAGGAGAGCCTGCCCCTCTTTTAGTTAATGTTATTCCCAGTATTTTAGA
>JBEAUV010000002.1:0-36418 GCA_041161265.1 Bacteroidota bacterium
TTACAGAATAGTAATTTTGTCAAAAAAAATAAAATGACAATCGGTATTGTAGGTTGCGGAAACCTTGGTTTTTCCTTGTTGAACGGAATTCGTTTAAAAGATAAAAATGTAAAAATTATAGCATCAAAAAGAACAATTAAAGAATTTGAGTATTTACAAAGCCCCAAAACACTATTTACTGTTTCAAATCCTGAATTAATCAAGCAAAGTGATATTATTATCATTGCTTTGAAACCATATAATGTCCTATCTTTTTTAAAAGAAAACAAACAATACTTTGATTCAGACAAACATTCTATAGTTTCGGTAGCCTCTGGAATAACACTTGCCGAAATGGGTGAAGAGCTTGGTGATAAGTTTGATGTTTTTCGAGCTATGCCAAACACGGCTGCTTCTGTGAACGAATCCATCACTGCGATTTCACTTAAAAATGATCATTTAAATCGTGAAAAGGCAATTATCGAATTGTTTAATTCTTTGGGAGAAACCATTGTAATTGATGAAACATTAATGGAATCAGCTACAATTGTTGGCGCTTGTGGAATTGCCTACGTTTTACGTTTTATGCGTGCAATGATCCAAGGAGGAATAGAAGTAGGGTTTGATGCTAAAACAGCAACGAAAATTGTTAGTCAGACCGTTAAAGGTGCTGCACAATTAATTATCACAAACGGCACACATCCAGAAGAAGAAATTGACAAAGTGACAACTCCAAAAGGATGCACAATTGTCGGATTGAATGAAATGGAGCACAGTGGCTTTAGTTCAGCATTGATTAAAGGAATTGTTACATCTTATGAGAAGATCGAAAAGAAATAAACAAACAATTATATGAAAACTACAATCGAAATCAGTAATTACCCTTTAACGTTAGAATACGAATCTCAAATTCTTGATTTTATTGAAAGAATCAAACAATATCCTGCAATTCAAATAAAAGTAAATACAACAAGTACACATCTAGTTGGCGACTTTGATGAAGTTATGACTGCCCTAAACAAAGAAATTAAAACTTCTTTTGAAAAATTTGGTCAAATGATTTTTGTCGTTAAAGTATTGAAAGGCGCATTGGAATTATATTAAAAAAGCAAGTTTACTAAACAAAAAAGACTCGTTCAATTGTGAACGAGTCTTTTTTGTTTTAATATGAAATCGTTTTCGATGAAATAATTAGAACATCGAACGACAGTCGAAATAGGACATCGAGCGACAGTCGAGATGACTATTTCTTTCTATTATTCTTTTGCTCTTGTTGCAACTTTTGCATTTGCTCTAAGCGTTCCTGGAATTTAGATTTTTTCTTTTCTTTTCCATTTCCAGAATTTGCAGCTTTTCTATCAACCATTTTTTGTTTCAATTTCTCTTCATCAACAAAGAATTGCTTAATCATAACCATGATAAGAATGGATACAAGCGTTGAGATGAAGTAATAGTAACTCAAACCTGAAGAATAATTATTGAAGAAGAAAATCATCATGAAAGGGAAGATGTACATAATCACCTTCATATTTGGCATCCCAGGTTGTTGTGGTTGTTGCATGTTTCCACTATTCAAATACGTGTAAACAAGTGTTGTTCCAGCCATTAAAATGGTAAATAAACTCATGTGATCACCATAAGGCCAGATATTAACACCAAAATCCCAGATTGAATCATAAGATGATAAATCTTCCGCCCATAAAAATGGTTTTTGACGCAATTCAAATGCTGATGGGAAGAATCGGAATACCGCCAAAAGAATTGGCATTTGAATCAACATTGGAACGCAGCCGGCTAGGGGACTAGCACCCGACTCACGGTACAATGTCATCATTTCCATTTGTTTCTTCGTTGCATCTGATTTATTTGGATATTTTGCCGCTAATTCGTCAACTTCTGGCTTCAAGATTCTCATCTTTGCTGAAGAAACAAACATTTTCCATTGAATTGGCATTAATACAAATTTCAAAATTAAGGTCAACATTAAGATTGCAATTCCAATCCCCATTCCAGTACTTGCTAGAAAGTTGAACAATGGTTGAACAGCATATAAATTAATCCAACGGAATAATCCCCAACCAAAATTCAAAACATCGTCGTAATTATGATCGTAAGATTTTAAAGTTTCATAATCATTTGGACCAAAGAACCAATTCATTTTCACAGTTGTGTTGTCAGAATCATCAATGTCTAAATTTGCCTTAGCAGAGAAATCTTTCAAATGTGTCCACTCACGAGCATCACCTTCTTTATATTGCTTAATTTTCAAACTTGTTCCATTTTTAGCGAATCCATTTTCAGGTCGTAAAAACATTGAGAAATAACTTTGTTTGTAAGAAATCCATTCGATTTTATCTTCTGCAACTTGATCATCATCTCCCATTTCTGACAAATAATCAAATCCTTCTTTTTCATAGTTGAAGCAAACAGTAGAAACTCTTCGTTGCTCACTGAATAAACGTTCTGTTTTCTTAAAAGCCGTTTCCCAGTTGAATTGAATACTTTTTGGATTAACTTTTCCTCCAAATCCATCAATATTGATTGCATAATCAATATCATAAGCATCCTTCTTAAGGTTGTAAACATTCGATATTGTTTGACCGTCCCCTAAGTCTAATTCAAAAGTAATAGCATTTTTAGTTTGATTTTTTATGGTAAAAATGTAATTCCCTGTTTTGATTTTTTTACCATTTAAAGGAAAGACTAATTCATTAACTGCATCACCATCGCTGAATAATAACAGAGGAGTGATCTTCTCATTTTTATCCTTTTTCTCTTTCTTAGTTTTCTTAGCGTAGTCTTTATAAGATTCAAATTCCTTTAAATATACTGCTGCGACTTTACCACCTTTTGTTGAAAAATCAATAATCAGCTTTTCATTTTCTAAACGAATTAATTCTCCTTTGTCTGTCGAAGAAGACATTTGAGTTTTAACTTTAGATTCAGCGATTGTTGTATCCTTTTTAGTAATAGAATTAACAAATACTAATCCTTTCTCATTCGAAATTTGTTTTCCATTTGCATCTTTCTTAGGAATTAATGCACTTACAATAGCCTCTTTCTTCGATTCTATGACATCAGATTTTTTTTCTGCTTTTTCAATTTCTTTTTCTTTTTGGTCTTGAACAGCAACTTCTTCTTGTTGTTGTTTCAATTCTTTTTCAGAAGGTTGATTTACAATTGTGAAAACTGAAAGTATCAGTCCAATAATTACGAGTCCTATGATCGTCTTTTTATCCATCTTATTTTGTTTTGTTTTCTAGTGCTGCTTTTATAAATGCCACAAATAATGGATGTGGATTAGCAACTGTACTTTTATATTCTGGGTGAAATTGAACACCTACAAACCACGGATGGTCTTCAATTTCAACAACTTCAACCAATCCTGTTTCTGGGTTTTTTCCAGTTGGAATCATTCCAGCTTTTTCAAATTCTTTTAAATATTCATTATTGAATTCATAACGGTGTCTGTGTCGTTCTGAAATTCTATCCGTATTGTAAGCTGTTGCAACTTTAGAACCTGGTTTCAATTGACATTTATAAGCTCCTAGCCTCATTGTTCCACCCATATTTGAAATGGACTTTTGCTCTTCCATCATGCTTATAACAGGATAATTACTATCCTCAGCAATTTCAGTAGTGTGTGCGTCTGAATGGCCTAAGACGTGACGCGCAAATTCAATGACAGCACATTGCATTCCTAAACATATCCCAAAGAATGGAACTTTATTTTCACGAGCATAACGAACAGCTTCAATTTTACCTGAAATACCTCTGGATCCAAATCCTGGTGCAACAAGAATCCCATCAAGACCTCTTAGTTCTTCGTCAATATTTGATTTTGTAAGCTTTTCAGAGTGAATCCATTTCACATTTACTCTTGTTTCGTTCGAAACTCCAGCATGAATAAATGCTTCACTTATTGATTTGTATGAATCTTTTAATTCAACATATTTACCAATCAAGGCAATATTAACTTCAGATTTTGGGTTTTTCAAGCGATCTAAAAAGCTTTTCCAATTATCTAATTGAGGAGTTGATTTAGAAGAAAGACCGAGTTTTTCAAGTACAACTTTGTCTAATTCTTCCGCTTGCATTAATAAAGGGACATCGTAAATAGAATCTGCATCACGCGCTTCAATAACTGCATTCATACTAACGTTGCAGAACTTAGCGATTTTCTTACGTAATGTTAAATCCAATTCATGTTCTGTTCTACAACATAAAATATCTGGTTGAACACCTAATTCTAATAATTGCTTTACAGAATGTTGTGTTGGTTTAGTTTTTAATTCACCCGCAGCTGCCAAATAAGGAACAAGCGTTAAATGTATAACAATACAATCGTTTTCAAATTCCCATAGCATTTGTCGAACAGCCTCAACATATGGCAAAGATTCGATATCACCTACAGTTCCACCAATTTCAGTAATTACGATATCATAAGTGCCTTTATTACCTAGAATTTGAATTCTATCCTTGATTTCGTCAGTAATATGCGGAATAACTTGAACTGTTTTACCTAAAAACTCACCTCTTCGTTCTTTTTCAATAACAGCTTGGTAAATTCTACCAGTTGTAACGTTATTAGCTTGAGATGTTGGAACATTCAAAAATCGCTCATAATGACCAAGGTCCAAATCTGTTTCTGCACCATCATCCGTCACGAAACATTCACCATGCTCGTATGGATTCAAAGTTCCGGGATCGATATTAATATAAGGATCTAATTTTTGAATGGTTGTTGAATAGCCTCTTGCTTGAAGCAATTTTGCTAGAGATGCTGCAATAATCCCTTTTCCCAGTGAAGATGTTACTCCCCCTGTTACAAATACGTATTTTGTTGAATTTGACATGTATATTTGAAATGTAACTACGGGGCGCAAAGTTAGTAGATTCCTTTTAATCTGGAAGCTTTATTTGGTAAGAGAATAAAAATAATATCAACAAATAGCCAACAATAGTTAATTAGACCAATTTTCATTGATTCCATGTTGGTAATAAAATTTACTTTTTCTGACTGAAGAATCTTCAAAAACAGGACAGCCAAATTCATCTAAACGAGGGTAGTGAGGTGTTTTTCGTTCAATTTGTTTAGGTAGAAAAATCAAATCATGCATCATACGATTTTGAAAAGAATGGCGAATTTTCTCGCTATCTACTCCAATTCTCATACTTGTAAATTGCCCGTAACCTAAGTTGTATGTTAGGCCTCCATACAATATTCCATGACTTGTTTTTCCATATGGTAAGTTTTCTAATTCTCTATAACCACTTGGACATTTATCAAAGGTTCCTTTGTTCCAAGTTGAATTCGCTGTTTCACCTGTCCAAATATTCAATCCTGCAGTAACTTTAAAATCTTTCATTCTATAATTCATAGTTATATGACCTGTTCTGAAGCGATCTTTTCCTTGTCCACCAAAAATGTCATTTTCGAGTAAAAGTGAAAATGATTTTAAATGTATTCCCCAGCCTCCCGATAATTGGCTGGTTTTAATATTGTCGAAATACCAAATGTAATTGTAGCCCAACCCATAATTCGATGTTGAATTGTGCAGTAGGCTGTTTAACTGAAAATCGGGCAACATTTCTTTTTTGCCTCCTAAAATTAATAAGCCTAAACTATTTCTCGATTCCCAGAAGTTTTTCCTTTTTCCGTAGCTCGTTTTATTGAAAGTAATAGTTGAACCAGCATTTATTTGATAAAAATGATCTTGATAATAGCTGTTTAATGAGATTCCAATGTTGTTAACATGGGTTCCAACATTGATTAATAAACCAACCGATAATCCAAACTTGTCCGCTTTGAATGTTTGTCCAAAGCTGTAAAGTGGAATTAAAAACAGTAAAAGGAATATTTTTTTCACGACGTAAAGATGTCAAAAAACATTCCAAAACGATATAGTTCCAAAAAACAGCTAACATTTACCAATCGTCAATAAAAAACTGTTTTTTCAAAGGAACAAGTTATTTTTGTTTTATGTCAACAAGTAAAAGACTTTATTGGATTGCTCAGTTTATCGGTTGGACATCCTATGTTGCATTAATTTTTCTTGCAAGTTATGCTGATAATCCGAAGCAAATCGATGCAGTATTTATTACCAACATATTAAGTCTAATCTTTTTTGGGATTTTATGGACTCATTTGATGCGAATTGCATTCTTTAAATTAGAATGGCTTGATTTGCGTTTAGCTCCATTAATACCGCGCGTCTTGATTAGTTCATTAATATGCTCAATATTAATTGCTGTTTCTACGACTTCTTTGTCTCTTCTTATAGATATTAAAGAAAAGGACAATTTAACACTATTGAACATTGTCATTAATGTTTTCGCTGTTCTAGTGCTTATTTTATTCTGGAATTCCATTTATTTTACGTTTCATTTCTTTCAAAAATCCAGAAAACAAGAGTTGAACAATTTGAGTTTAGAATCTAGCAGGAATGAAATTGAGCTTAAAAATCTCCGTTCTCAATTGAATCCGCATTTTCTTTTTAATTCATTGAATAGTATTCGAGCTCTCATTGATATTGAACCTTCAAAAGCAAAGATTTCTGTCACCACCTTATCAAATTTATTGAGGAAATCACTTATACTAGGAAGGGAAAACCTCGTCAGGCTTGATGAAGAGATAGAAATGGTTTCAAATTATCTCGAGCTTGAAAAAATTAGATTTGAAGAACGATTAGAGGTGAAAATGATTCTAGATTCTGAATTAGACGACTTTATGTTACCTCCGTTTTCGCTGCAAATGTTAGTGGAAAATGCAATTAAACATGGAATCTCGAATCTTGTGGATGGTGGAGAAATCATCATTGAAACAAAGAAAATAGTGGATGTAATTATAATTTCTGTTTCTAATTCTGGTAAAATAATTAATGGTTCGGGCCTTGAAAAGGGAATTGGAATTGAAAACACAAAACGTCGATTAGCATTACAGTTTAAAGATGCCGCTGAATTTGAATTAACACAAAGTGGAAAAAAGGTAATTGCCCAATTAATATTTAAAACACACATTTTAAAAATATCTCATGAAAACTTTTAGAACGATAATCATTGATGATGAGAGACTTGCAAGAGAGGAGTTAAAGTCTTTATTGAAGGATTATCATGAGATCGAAATCATCGATGAGGCAAAAAATGGAGAAGAGGGAATTCAAAAAATAAAAGATCATAAGCCAGATTTAATTTTTCTTGATATAAATATGCCCGGTCTAAATGGTTTTGAGATGATTAAACATCTTGAGGAAATCCCAAGAGTTATTTTTGTAACTGCCTACGATGAATATGCATTAAAAGCATTTGAAGTGAGTGCTTTGGATTATATCTTAAAACCGGTTGATCCCGTTCGATTGAAAGAGGGTATTCAGAAATTGACAAGTAGTGAAGATGATTTTGTTTCAAGTCAACAACTTGTAATTACTAGGAAAGATAGAGTTTTAAACACCTCAGATAGAGTTTTTATTAAAGATGGGGAGAAGTGTTGGTTTATTGAATTAAGTAAAGTTAGAATGTTGGAATCAGACGGAAATTATGTGAAAGTGTATTTTGATAATTATAGACCTTTGATTTTAAGATCATTAAATAGTTTTGAAGAACGATTAGATCCTGAATTTTTCTTTCGTGCAAATAGAAAATACATCATCAATTTAAATTGGATTTCTTCAATTGAAAATTGGTTTAATGGTGGATTACAGGTGGAATTGAGAGAAGGGGAGAAGGTTGAGATTTCTCGAAGACAGGCTATTCGATTTAAAGAGATGATGAGTCTTTAGTTAATTGCAAGTTATTTAGTTGCTAATTACAAATTGCTTAGTGTTTTTACAGTTGCATCAATCACTTTGGCCATTTTTAAAATATCCAATGTTTCCATTACATCAGATACTTGATGATAATTTTTATTTCTGTAAAACGCAGTATCAGTTAGCATTAAAGCACTAAATCCAAGGTTCCAATAATTGAGATGGTCAGAAAAATCAATCCCAGGTAAGGCTTTAGGACCATTGAATTTCTTGATTGGAAGTAGTTTTGTGTTCTTATAAGAGGTAGTAAATTGTTTCGCGAATTTTCCTTTTTTGAATTTATTTACGAGTGTGATATAGTTTCCACGGCTTCCGTAAAACATTTTCAATAAACCAATAGGGTAGTCTTGCGTTTTCTTTTCCTCCAGAAAAAAGCCAATCATTTCCAAAGAAACCATTCCAAAAACTTCAGTTTCATTGTCTTTGAGTGATTTTGCATGAACATAACTCCCCATATTTTCTGTTCTAAAAAAAGGTGGTTCTTCTAATGTATAAGCAACCAGATCTATTCGATGTTTTAGTTCAATTCCTTTTAATTGTCTAGCGATTTCTAACAATCCAACAACACCACTTGCATTATCATCTGCTCCTTCTTGTTCGCCACAAGCATCATAATGAGCTCCTACAATAATTCTTGCTTTATTTTTTGTTCCAAAAGAACAGATTACATTTTTGTATGTCAATCCATTTACTTTATACTCCTGAAAATAAACGGTATCAGCATATTTTTTAAAATCGATTGAAATATAATCAGCTGTTTCATTCAGTAAATCAACATTCAAGAAATGGCGATAACCTTTAGTCTTTGTGATTTCTGTTAAATGTCGTACAATCAAATTGGTGTCTGACGATTGTGCATAATAGTTAAAAACTAAAATAAAAAATAATAGTATTGAAAGAAGGACTCTCACTGAGTTAAACTATTTCAATTGATCCATCATTGATTTTAATTGCGCGAGCTTTGTATAATTTGCCAATTGCTTGTTTGAACAATTTCTTACTCATTCCAACTTGTTCACGAATACTATCCGGATCACTTTTGTCTGATAAATAAAGGATTTTACGTTCTTTTAAAAGCTCCAAAAGTCCTTCTGCTGCTTCATCAAATTTCTCAAAACCTTCTTTTGTGAAACGAACGTCTACTTTTCCATCTTCTCGAATATTGTATACATATCCTTTGTCATATGCCCCACGACGCACTAATTTACTTACATCATTTCGGTAAATAATCCCGGAATATTTGTCATCAACAATAACTTTTATCCCTAAATCTGTTGTATCACCAATTAAGATATCGATTTCCTGATTTAATATTTCCTCATCAGTACACTCTTTCATGTAACGATTTACTTTGGTTGAAGCAAAAAGCCGATCTGTTAAAGTGTCCAATTGTAAGGTGACAAGGTAGTATTTACCGTCTTCCATCAATTGGTTTTGCTCCTTAAAAGGAACCATTAAATCTTTCTCAAGACCCCAGTCAAGGAATGCGCCAAATGCCGTTACTTCTATTACTTTTAAAAAAGCAAAACCGTCAATAGTTATTAATGGTGTTTCAGTAGTTGCAACAATTCTATCTTCGGAATCTTTGTATAGAAAGACATTGATAATATCACCTTCTTTCATGTCGTCAGTGACATACTTACCAGGAAGGAGAACATCATTATCTTCTTCATCCCCAAGGTATGCACCAGGGGCTGTAAATCTTAGAATTGTTAAATCGTTGTATTGTCCAATTATCATCTGCTAAAAATAAAGTGCAGATGCCAGTTTTGAGTTGAGCACCATGCATGGTAATTTCTGATCATTTGTAATCAGAGCTTGTGCAAAGGTATCAAATTGTGGTAATAAACTTTCAGAATGATAAGCAATAGCTATAAAATCGATTGATTTTTCTTTTGTGTATGCTAATATTTTCTTTTGATATGAACCACCACTTTTAATTAACTCAACATGACAATCAATATTTCTTTCATCGTATTGATTTTTGACAATTAACACGCGATTCTTCATTTGTTGACTTAATAATTCATCGTTGTGTTTTTCCCCAATAACATGGATTGTTGCTTTAAACATTGAAGCTATATCTCCAGCAATATTCGTTACTTGAAGACTTTCTTTTGTTAAATCAATTGGAACAACAATGTTTTTTATTTCATTTAATGGAGTGTCTTTTTGAACAACTAAAAAAGGTGTATCAGAAGCAGTGATAACCTTCATTGCGTTACTACCAAGTAATCGTTGCATTCCGCTCGAGCCATGTGTACCCATTATAACCAATTGAGCGCCTTCTGTTTTTGCAATTTTTCCTAAATCTTCAAATATTGAACCTACACGCACCAATTTAGTTAGCTCTACTCCATAAGGCTTTTCAAAACGTTCAATAACGGCATCTAGTCGAGCAATGGCTTTTTGCCCTTCCGGCTTTGAACTTGCTAAATGTAAAACAAGAATTTCCGCTTTTACATTTTTTGCAAGGTGCAAAGCATAGCGAATTGCGGCATCTCCTACTGGGGTAAAGTCGTATGGAACTATGTAAAGGTTTTGGCTCATAAGAAGGTTATTTATTCAAAAATAAGTAAAAAAAGGTGTACTTCGAAATTTAATTGATATCAATGATTAAACTATGCATCTCATTGATTATTAATAGAAATATTAAGACTTTCTTTTTCTTCGATGTTTATTTTTTCCTAAAGTTGAATTCAAATTACTTGGATCTCTTTTGTCATGCTTAGAAGCTTTTTTATCTAATTCGTTTTTGACTGCAGCTGGATTTTGAATATCTTTTTCCGGAGTCACAGCAATGTGTTCAGAACCTCCATTTGGGGCATTGGCATCTGAAGGGTTAATCCATTTATTTTTAATTTCTTTTTTCTCTATTTTACCATCTCGTTCATTCTGAACATAGACAGAAGCGTTTTCACTGTTTGCTTTATTAACTCCAATAACATCTTCTTTCAAAATCCATTTATTCCCTTCTAATACAAAGGCATCATATGAAAGATCTGGAACATAAAACGAATAAAACCCTTTAAGATTTGGAGCCTCAGGAGATAAATGATCAAAAATTATTCGGTCATATTCTTCCTCATATTTTAGAGACATAGTTGTTTTTTTAGAATGTTCGTAAAACATCCTCTTATAGGTCATTTCTTTTGATTTGAATAATGGGCTCCCTAATTTTGGTGCGTCACCAGAAAAATATAAAACATCAATTAATTTAATTGAACTCATTGAGCTATTTCCATCCCAACCAAGAAGTGTATAGACTGTTTTTGAACCTTTGTCAACTGGAATAATTTTGTAATAAAGGGCCCCGTACCAATTATCTGCCTCCAAAACACCATCAGGGCGAGGAGGAAGCATGAAAGAATTGTCAACTAATTCACTGTATTCCACTTTTTTCTTTTTGGAATCAATGTGCAATAAATAACAGTAATACTTTTGTGTTTCATCTTCTTGTTCAATATTCCAATTTACAATTCTTAGCAATCCATCTGGACTATCAATAAAACCAACGGATTTTAATTTCGTAAAAGGGTATTTGAATGCGTCTTCTTGACGAAGTGTTTCGAAAAGATATTCTTTGAAAATGAAATTGTTATTTGATTTTTCTTCATCGGTTAATGAAGCTCTTAGGTTTGCTAATAGTTCAACCAATCTATTTTCTCGAACAACCAATGAGGTGTCTGTTAATGCAATCACATTAGCTGAAAAAAATATAAAAATGATGAGAATTAACTGTTTCATATTTAAGTTAACGGCATTTACATGTGTTTGTTACTTTCGTTCACTAACAAATATAAAAAAATAAAAACCAAATGAATTTTTCAGAATTGTATTAAAGACTTTTTAATTCTGCAATTGTCAGCGTTGGATTAGAAGAATTAAAAACAAAACTGCCGGCCACAAGAACATCAGCGCCTGCTTCAACTAATTCTTTACCTGTTTCCATATTGACACCGCCATCAACCTCAACGAGCGCGCGTGAACCATATCGGTGAATTAAATTCTTAGCTTGCTCAACCTTTAAAATAGCATTTTTAATAAACTTTTGACCTCCAAAACCAGGGTTTACAGACATAATAAGAACAAGGTCTAAATCTGCAATAACGTCTTGTAACAAATCAACAGGTGTATGAGGGTTCAACGCTACTCCAGCTTTCATTCCTGCCGCTTTTATTGCTTGAATTGTTCTATGTAAATGCGTACAAGCTTCATAATGAACAGTTAAAATGTCCGTTCCAGCATTTTTAAAATCTTCAATGTATTTGTCTGGATCAGAAATCATTATATGAACATCTAAAGGCTTTGTTGCATGTTTTTTAATTGCACTAATAACCGGAAAACCAAAAGAGATATTAGGAACAAATACGCCATCCATAACATCTATATGGAACCAATCGGCTGAAGAAGCATTAATCATTTCAACATCACGTTGAATATTTGCAAAATCACATGATAAAACTGAAGGCGATATTAGAACTCCCATTTTCTATTTTTTTTCGCAAAATTAAGAACTAAAATCATTATTCCTTCATGATTTTCAAATATTCCTCATCTCTCTTGTAGATATCTAAATGAAAAATTAACTTCTCTCTATCAGCAAAAACTGTATTGTATTCTACATAGATTGGAACAGGTTTCTTGAGATGAATCACAAAATTCTCAGCTCTACTCAATAACGTATCAAGAGAATCTCTTGTTAAATCATTTCTTTTGCGACCTACGGAATCATAATCTAAAATAACTTTACCTAAATCAACCGGATTTTCGCAGCGCATACAGCCGTGCGAATAAGAACGAATATCAGTTTTGAATAAAGATTTTGCTGGCGAGTCATGAACGTATACACTGTAATCATTATAAAATTCAAACTTTATTATACCTAAACTGTTTTTCGGTCCTGGTTCCTGAATGATTTGATAAGGAAATGTTTCATCTTTAATTCGTTTCCAATTGACCGCATAAGGATTAATTTCGGTTTTTCCTTTGTAAAGCTTATAATTGTTTTTTGCGAAATAGGCTGCACTTCTTTTTGCAGCTGGTAAAACTTCCTTACTAGCAATAGAATAGGGTACTTTCCAATAGGGATAAACAACAATGTTTCGAATTTTCGATTCTAATTGTGGTGTTTGATTTTCGGTTTTTCCAATTATTATATTGTGGATTTGTTTTAAACTATCATTAACGAAAAATCGCAATAAATATTCAGGTAAATTGATTCTTATGCATTTAGATGGGTAAACCATGGATGTTCTTAGTTTGTCCATTACAAAGGCAGTTCTTAAAACTTTATCATAGGTACTTTCATTTAAAGCCCAGGCAGTATATTTCCCTACTTTACCATCCTTTTTAAGTCCGTTATGCTCTTGAAAAACCTTTATTGCCTCAACAAATTTAAGACTGTCTTTTGAATTTTCATCAAGATAACCTTTTGAGATTAATGCTTTTGTTGCTTTCGGAATTGTATAAATAGAATCGTCTTTAAAAGCTTCAACATCAAAAGTGCTTTTATCTAAAGGATAGGTTTGGCAAAATGAATATAACTTACTGGACATGAACTGATAATTAGTATCAGTGATACGTTGCTGAAGGAATATTTCATCATATGTCTGTTTTTTACTTAGTGCAAGTGCTGAGTCTAAAGCTTCGCTAGAAATAAAATATTTCAAATTGTATTTTTTCTCCTTTAGGTTTAAAAAACCCTTATTCAAATCGAATAGGATTAAGGCCGTTTTTGCAGTTAATATCACTTCTTCTTCAACCCAGTTTAAATTTTTCTTTTTAGAAAATATAATTCTATTTTCAGGAATACCAAACCACAATGAATTAGCTAATGTAGTTTTCATTTTTATGCCAGATTCAATAACCATCGAATCGTTTATCCAGTGTGGTTTAAATACATTTTTTTCATAATGATTTTGAAGCCATTGGCACTGAGAATCATTGAACCCTAATGTTTTCAAATATGAATTCTCTAAGACTTTTTGCATTTTTTTCTTTAATGAAATAGAATCATCTTCGAAAAATTCAATTGGCACCTCTGGAATTGCATTGGAACAACTATTAAGCAAGAAAACACTTATAATTAGAATGACGAGATAGCGCATGAATTGTCGGTTGAATTAATTACTTTTGCTAAAGTATCACGCAAGATAAAACTTATTTCTCAATATGTCTTTTACTTTATTAACAATCATACTTATTATTACGATTATCGTTTCTCTGAATGCTTTTAAGGACAGTGCATTGATGGAAAAGTTAATATATTCTCCATATCGAGCAAAACATTACCGCGAGTACTACAGAATGCTTGGACATATATTGATTCATGCAGATTCAACCCATTTGATTTTTAATATGATGTCACTATATTTTTTGGGAAGTCTATTAGAAAAAGAATTTATGTTTCAATATGGGAGTTTAAATGGTGAGGTTCATTTTTTAGTATTATATCTTTTAGGTGGATTATTTGCAACATTTATTCCTTATATAAGAAATCAAGATAACTCTAATTATAGGTCTCTTGGAGCTTCTGGAGCGGTTTCAGCCGTTATTTTTGCAGCAATTATTTGGAATCCTACTATGCAATTAGGGTTGTTATTTATTCCAATCCCGATTCCTGCTTATATCTTTGGACCACTTTATTTAGCGTTTGAGTATTGGGCAGACAGAAGAGGAAATACAGGAATTGCGCATGATGCACATATTGGAGGTGCAATTTTTGGGATACTTTACGTATTAATTATTAATATTGATAAAGGAAAAGAGTTTTTTAGTTTAATTTTCGGTTAAAAAGATGCTTTACATAAATAACAACGGTTCAATTCTAACAAGTGATGCTCCTACTATTCATGCTGGGAATAGGGGGCATGTTTATGGTGATGGAGTATTTGAAAGTATTCGTATTATGAACGGAGTCCCGATCAACATGGAGAATCATGTACGTCGTTTGCTTGAAGGCGCTAAGGCAATAAAGATGCGTCCAGCAAGTTATTTTACCACTCAATTTTTTGAGGAAAAAATAATTGAACTTTGTCAAAAATCTGAAATTGTAGAGGGGGGGAGATGTCGAATTTCTTTGGATAGAGTTACAGGTGGCGCTTATAAACCTGAATCTAATGAAGCTTCATTTTTCATTGAAGTTTATCATTACGAAACTAATAATTTTGAATTAAACTCAAAGGGATTAGAAATTGACCAATATTCAGATATTAAAAAACAAAAGAATTTCTTGTCTAATTTCAAAACAAAAAGTGGTCTAATCTATGTTATGGCGGCTATTAACGCGACTGAGCGTAAGTTAGATGATGTTTTAATTGCAAATGATTCTGGTGGAATCCTTGAAAGTTCAAGTTGTAATATATTTGTTGTAAGCAACAGTGTTTTATATACCCCAGGTTTGGAGGAAGGATGTCTTGCAGGTACAATGAGAATGCAAATAATAAATTTGGCTTTGAAAAATGGTATTAAAGTTTATGAATGCAACATTTTACCGCAAAACTTATTGGCAGCAGACGAAATATTTTTCACTAACGCAATTAGAGGTGTAAATTGGATTAGTGGATACCGCACAAAGCGTTACTTCAATAATATGTCGCGTAAATTTGTTGCTTTACTTAATGATCATTGGGAAAATCATTTTTCAGATCAAGAATAAACGGAACGAATGTCAATAAGTAGAAGAGAAGAGGTTAGACCTGGAATGTTTGTAGCAATTGTTCTAAAAGAAGATCAACGAACAGGAGAATTGACAGAAGGAATTGTCCAAACAATCCTTACAAATTCAAAATTTCACCCTCATGGAATTAAGGTTAGGCTCGAAGATGGGGCAGTTGGACGAGTGAAGGAAATTATTGAGGATTAATAATTATTTATTAGAATTCATTCCTTTAAAATCAAAATAAAAATCTTATATTTGCCTAAGTTTCGGGGGAAATTCAAAGGTAGAATTTTTCACAGTATGGCAAGTCATAGCGATAACTAAATCAATAATTCGGTAAAACAATATTAAAATTGTGCTTTCCAATAATTTATTTAGGATCAAAATGCAGGTTTCAACTGTTATTGAAACCTTATTAATTATAACACCAATAAAATCGAATGGCAAAATCTCAAGAGACATTTAATAAAAAAGAAAAAGAAAAAAAACGTTTAAAAAAACGTCAAGATAAACTAGTAACAAAAGAGGAGCGTAAAGCAAGTTCTCTAGGTGGTTCCTTAGAAAGTATGATGGCTTATGTAGATGAATTCGGTAATATTTCTGATACTCCGCCAGATCCATCAATTGTTAAGAAGAAAATAAATGCAAGCAGCATTGAGATCGGAATCCCAAAAAGAACCGACGAACCTCAAGAGACTGGGCGTCAAGGGAAAGTAACTTATTTCAATGATTCAAAAGGTTATGGTTTTATCAAAGACTTAATGACCCAAGAAAATGTATTTGTCCATGTAAATGGGCTTACTGAAGAAATTGCTGAAAATGACATGGTGACTTTTGAAGTTGAACGAGGAATAAAAGGAATGAATGCTGTTAGGGTTAAGAAATTTAAACCTGAATAATAAATTTTAAGTAAAAAAAAGGAGTCTATTTGACTCCTTTTTTTTTGTTTCGAAATTTGACTTCAAGTGTAACTATCGTTACAATAAAAACAACTATTAAAGTTTAATTTTGATAAAAACTTCTATGAAGAAAGGAACAAAATTATACAGTATCATAAAAAATAAATGTCCACATTGTCAAGAGGGAGATTTTTTTGAAGGCTCTTTCTTTAAAGCTAATCCAAAAGTAACGTGTGATGTTTGCGGAACAAAACTAACAAAAGAGCCAGGATTTTACCAAGGTTCATATTATGTGGTTTACGCATTAAGTGTCGCTGTTTTTGTTACCGTTTGGTGCACAATAAGTCTCTTTTTTAAGAGTGTGAGTTTTAATGGAATGATGGCTGCAATAATATTTAGCTTGTTGGTCACGGCTCCATTTAATTACCCGCTTTCCAAAATTATTTGGGCTAATTTCTTTTTTAATTATTCAAACAAACAGAAAAATTCAGTGAATAAACTATTGAATAATTAAGACTTTCCTTTCCCTTTAGAATTACCATTGCCATTTCCTGAATTTGCACCTTTACTTTTATTTCCTTTTAATGCATGGAACTCAGGTGAGCCTGGTTTAATACCCATATCTTTCGCAATAGCACCCCATCCTTTATCCTTGTTTACTTTGTAGCTTTCTATAACTTTTTCAACAGGTTGTTTCGTAATACTAGCAATTTTTACTGCCAACAAGGCTTCTGCAGGAATCATACTTTTTAGTAATGTCTCAACTTTTTCCATAGTCACACCAAAATCAATGCTTAAATTCTTTTTAAAAGTAGCTAAATCAGCCAAAGCATCTTTGTTTACAACATTAAGTTCTGTTTCAAGCGTTGCGTCTCCAGTTTTGAAACTAATTTGTCCGATCGTTGCAAAACTTGATACAATCAAAAGGGTTGTGAATAAAATTTTCATATTTTTTTTATATAAAGATATAAAATCTGTTGAATCCTATTTAAGATTCAACAGATTTAGTAATTGTTAATGAATTATATCAAAATCTATTATGTCAAAAACTTAATTACAACCCTATTGTCTTATAATTAATATTATGTTAAATAGATATTATCATCAATAATAGAATCTATATTTTAAATCTCAATAATAGCTTCTGCTAGTCTATTAAGATCTAATTAATTAGATAAATTTGTTAATCTTTCTTATCGCTCATTCTACCCACTGCACAACTTACAAATGATTTTGCTTTTTGCATGATAGAATTTGGATCTGTATCAATTGGATATCCTAGACCTGCTAGTTTCTTTTCTACAATATCAATTTGATTCTCATTAGAATATTCAAATGTTACTGAATGAGACTCAATTTCAACTTTGGCATTCGTAACACCATCTAATTTATTCAAAGCTGTTGTAATCGTGTTTGCGCACCCATCACATTTTAAGTTTTGTAAAATCTCTGTTTTTGTCATGATTCCTAGTTTTAAATTTCACTATGTTGTCAAACGTATTTTTTATACTATATCTAAATGGCTTTTGTTATGTTAAATAGGAAGCTTGTCACTAATTACCAATTTCCATAACCTCCTTCTAAATCATAAACTTTCGTAAATCCCATTTCTTTCATCATTGCAGCAGCTTTTCCACTTCTTCCTCCTGCTTGACAATAAACTAACACTGGTTTGTTTTTATCCAATTTAGCTATATTCGTTTTGAAATTTGCTCCGTTAAAGTCAATGTTTTTAGCATTCGCAATGTGTCCACCATCGTATTCTCCAATCGTTCTTACATCAATCAATTGTGATTCCTTGTTTTGCATTAAGGTTTTAAATTCTGATTTAGAAACAACTTTATTAATTACTGAAGATGTTTGTTCTTTCTTACTCTTGACTTTAGTGTTTGAAGTTTGAGCGTCTCCACATGAAATCATTGAGGTAGCGATTGCCAATAATAAAATATGTTTTTTCATAAGCTTTAGATTTATTTAAGATGCAATTTACATAAAGTATGATTAACATTAAGTAACATTTGTTACATAATTCTAACGAAAACAACATGTAATCACATTAGAACGCGCTATTCAGTGAAAAAAATTACTTTTGTATAAAATAAGAGAATAATGTTGAAAAAAGTTTGTTTGTTGTCCGTTGCCCTTTTATTATTTCTTGTTTCATGCACTGCGGTTGAAGAATCAAATTATGAATTACCGAAAACAGTTCAATTAAGTACCTATTCTTTGCTTAATCCAATGTTTGTTGAAGAATTTTTAGAAGCTCCTTTGAAAATCGGAAATATTTGGAATGACTCTTTAATATCACTTTGTAGAATAAATAAAATTCAGTTTGTATATAAAGGAGAGAAAAATCCAGATAACATTGCTGAAACTCATATAAATACATTCAATCAGCACGGACAAATCAAAGAGTATTCTTACTCGAATTTTGAACTCTCAAAGACAGAATTTACAAAAATTAATTTTGAATACAGTGAAGACATAATGACTTCTATCAATTCTTCACTATTTTTTGGGCAAAAGAAAAATCAAAATATTAGCATAATCAGAAACGATGAATGTATAATTTTGATTAAAACCAAAAAAAGTGCTGCCCCTGATTCAACCTTTATTTATTCTAAAAATGTTCAGCCCACTGTAATCGTAGAAAAATTAGGTGATTTTATCTCAAAAATAAACTTTGTTCTTGATGTGAAAAAACCAGTTGTTTCCGTTAGAAGCTGGATAAAGCGATTGAACATTTCGGAAGAGCAATTTCTTAGTGCCGACAGATATCTTACTTTTACGGACAATGGAATGCCTCAAAAATCTTATCATTTAACTGAAAATTTAGTCAAAGAATATCTATCGAATGAATGGATTTATGAGAACAACAAGAAATTGATTGGTTATAAAAAATACATTAATAATCAAATTGTAAAGGAATTTTCTTTCAATTATTCAGAGGATAAATTAATGAGATCTTTTACCTTTAATAAAAAGGTTTACGAAGTAAAATACAATTAAATGTTATCTCGTGAGCAACAAAAGTTATTGAATATTGAATTTTGGAATGAATTCCGGAAATTCATGAATAACCAAAAGTCGTCAAATGGAAAACGAATTAACTGGTTAAACTACCCATCAGATGTTAAAAACATATATATTCGACTACAGGCTGATGGAAAAGGAGCTCGTCTGTGTTTCGATATCCAACCAAAAGATGACGATATCCGTTCAATAATATGGGAACAAATGACGGAATTAAAAAAGGTTATGGAGAACAATATGACACACGAAACTATTTGGCTGGAGAAACTTTGGAATGACGAAGGAAGAGTCTTTTCCAGAATTATGTGGCAACAAGAAGGATTAGATTTTTATCTTTTAAAAGACCGAGAATTGATTTTTGTTTTTCTTAAAAATCGTTTAATTGAATTTGATGCTTTCTACCAGGAATTTAAAGAAATCTTAATTTCTCTAACAGATTAGATTGCTTTCATTAAATTTGCATCAATACGCTTTCACCGTATATTAAATATTAAAACATGAAATATTCTCTTCTAACAATAGTATCGTTTGTCTGTTTCTCTGGAATTTCTCAGACGGACATTTTTACAACAGATTTTCAAACTGGAATTCCTTTGAATTATACATTAGTAGATAATGATGGACTTATACCTGCTTCTCAAGTTTCGGAATATACATCAGCTTGGATAACAGTATTAGACCCAGAAAATCCGTTAGATACAATTGCCGCATCAACCTCTTACTTTTCTCCTGCCGGGACCGCTAATCGTTGGTTAATTACTGCCCCTTTTGCTTTAGGTAGTTTTGGTAATTTTATAGAATGGGAAGCAAAATCACAAGATGCAGCGGTTCCTGATGATTATCTTGTCCTTGTTTCATCAACAGATAATCAAATAACTAGTTTTACTGACACTGTTGGATATATCATCGAAGAAAATTTCGAATGGACAACGAGAACAGTAAATCTGAGTGATTACGGCTTTAATAACCAAACTATTTATATAGCTTTTGTTAATGTTACCAATGATGGCTTTAAGTTATATATTGATGACATTCATGCCTGGGAAAATGATCCGGTATCTGTAGATGAATTGAGTCAAAACAGTTCGATTTCTATTTATCCTAATCCATCAAGTGGAATCTTTACAATTTCAAGCACCCAGAAAATTCAAAAAGTCCAAGTTTTAAATTCTTTAGGTCAAGTTACTTTCGAAACAAATCAAACAACAATAGATTTAGAGAATTATTCGAATGGCATCTATTTCTTAAATATTGAAACAGATCTAGGATTTAAAACCTTAAAAGTTTTAAAAAATTAAATCTCAGGAAAAGGGATTAATACAAGTTGATATTTAATATCCGAGTTTCCCGTAGGGTTCAATATTATCTTGTTTTGAGATTGTACATTGATTTTAAATTCCCATTTTTCCTGTGCGAAAAACAAGCTAACCAAATTTTCATCTGAATACAAAGAATATTGACCTCTTTTGCCTTCTAAATCACCAAGTGTATTCATTGGCTGAAAAATACATTTCCCATTTTGATAAAAGATTACAACATCCTTTTCTACATTGATTTTTGGTGCAAAATTTTTATTCCCTGAATTCACTTCGTCAATTACCCATACTTTACTGTTTGAGTCATTAAAAAGCGGTGCAAGACTTATTGGTTTGAGTTCTACACCACTTGAACAACCAGTAATTATTCCAATAATTATTAATGTAAAACATTTTTTCATTAAAGAATCATTTCATTTTTAACTAGCGTATTGTAAATCTCAGTTGAGACAGAATCTTTGAGTTCAGCTTTTATTCGCTGACGCCATGGACCATTTGAATCATTTCCTTCAATTGTTTCAGCTGTTTGAAATTTATACATTTTCCCGTTCCAAGCAAAAACACAGTTGTAAAAGATAACATCTCCTTCTACGTTATCATTAAAACGTAAAATTAAGTCAGGGTAATGTGTTTTTGATTTCCGTGTTCCAATCAAATTGGCAACAAAAGCATTTATCTTAATTAATTCTCCTTTTTCACGTTCAAAAGTTACTAAACGTCTCAGCTTAACCCCTCCTACTTTCGACTTAATTTGTAGCAAGAATGCATTTTCAACAGGCGCATCATCTCTCATAGGGAAAATCTTAAAAAATCGAGGTGAGCATGCCGGCTTCATGTAATCAGATGTGTCTTTTTGAAATTCCGAACAAATCTTTAACTCTTTCAATAGTTCAACATGCTTGGGATCGTTAAATGAATCAGCATCAAACAAAGTTTCAATACCTGTTATTTCTCCAGTTTCGTCAGTTGTTTTTTTCTTTTTTGGTAAATCATCATCTCCAGTGCACCCTGATAGAATAATAACAAGTATAAAATATGCGAATTTATTCATAATTGGAATAAGTGTATTGTTTTAAAAAGTTACGACGGAAAAACAGAATTCGCTTCCATAAATGCTCTTTTGAACTGATTTTCATCAATTCCAGTATTAATTGAGTTTTCGTTGAACCAATCTATCATTAGTTCAGTTGGCATATTACCTGTTAAATCATCTTTTGCCATAGGGCAGCCACCAAAACCTTTGATTGCACCATCAAATCTTCTACAACCTGAGTTATATGCTGCGTTAATTAATTCTTTTGCCTTTTCAGGTTTTGTATGCAAGTGAGCTCCAAATTCAATATTTGGTAATTCCGAAATCAATTTAGAAAATAAGTCCTCAACCTGTTTTGGATTAGCAGAACCAATTGTATCAGAAACGGCTAAAATCTTAATGTCAAATTTTAAAGAAAGAATTTCACTCCATTTTTGTACAATTTCTGGATTCCATTCTTCTCCATATGGATTTCCAAATCCCATTGATAAATATACGACCAATTCTTTATTCGATTTAAGGCAGCTGTTTTGAATACTCTCCACTAATGACAAAGAATCTTGAATAGAAGAATTTGTATTTCTCCTTTGGAACTCTTCAGATACAGAAAAAGGATAGCCTAAATAATTTATTTCATCAAAAGATGATGCTTCCTGGGCACCTCTGTCATTCGCAATAATTGCTAGTAGCTTTGTTGAACTTGTTAGTTTTAACTTTGATAATACATCTGCAGTGTCTCGCATTTGAGGAATTGCCTTTGGAGAGACAAAACTGCCGAAATCTATCGTATCAAAGCCACAATCAAGCAGTGAATTTATGTAATGAGCTTTGATTTCTGTTGGAATGAATTCAAGTAGCCCTTGCATCGCGTCACGCGGACATTCAATCAATTTTAATTTCGAATTTAACATAGTTAAATAAAATTACGATTTTCTTTTTAGAATTGCTTTATTAATTCTTTTGACTAATCCTGGACCTTCATATATAAAGCCCGTGTATAATTGAATTAAAGACGCTCCTGCATCCAACTTTTCTAAAGCATCTTCTTCAGAATGGATACCTCCTACTCCAATTATCGGAAATGATTTATTAGATTTTTGAGACAAATACCTTATAACTTCAGTTGAACGATTTTTTAAAGGTTTCCCGGAAAGACCTCCCATTCCGATAGTGTCCAAGGATTCAGTTGATGCTACTAGATTTTCACGGCTAATAGTTGTGTTAGTAGCAATTACACCAGCAATTTTCACCTCGTCTACAATCTCAATAATATCATCTAATTGTTCATTGGTTAAATCAGGAGCAATTTTTAGAAGAATAGGTTTTTGAACTTCTTTCAATTCGTTTGCTTTCATTAATTCTGAAAGTAAATATTTTAACGGTTCTTTTTCTTGTAATTCTCTAAGATTTGGAGTGTTTGGGGAAGAAACATTAACAACAAAATAATCAACGTAATCAAAAAGTTCATTAAAAGTAATTAGGTAATCATCTACTGCTTTTTCATTTGGGGTAATTTTATTTTTACCTATATTTCCACCAATTATAATTTTTGTTTTTCGATTCTTTAAATTATTTACAACCTCTGTTAAACCACCATTGTTGAATCCCATTCTATTAATTATTGCCTTGTCATCTTTCAGTCTAAACAAACGTGGCTTATCATTCCCTGGTTGACTTTTTGGTGTTACAGTGCCAATTTCAATAAAGCCAAAACCACACGAAGCTAAATCATTGAACATTGAAGCGTTTTTATCAAATCCTGCTGCCAATCCTACTGGATTTGGAAATTTAATTCCAAACACCTCTGTTTCTAGGGACTCATTTTCAATATAAAACAACTTTTTCCAGCACCATTTCATTCCTGGTAATTTCAATAGTAACCTTAAGCTAAAAGCTGTGAAATAGTGAACTTTTTCTGGGTCAAATAAAAACAAGAAGAAACGAATGACTTTGTACATAGCTTTTTTTTACAAAGGTATAAATGCAAAACGAGGTGACAATAGCCACCTCGTTTCTTTCATTAACAATATTTTCAACAATTAGAACTTGTAACGTCCCTTGCTCCACTTGTAACCTTTACGTTGCTTTGCGTAGTCTTTGTAAGTGATATTTCTTTGTACTACAATATTAGCAGTATAATAAGCATCTTTTTGCGGTTGACCTCTCATTTGCCCTGGTGCAAACCAATTTGTATTATTATTCGCCGGATTCGAAAGGTATTGTGCCTCAGGAGATCCTAATAATGCTGGGTCATAATAAACTCCATGAACATCATCAATGTAATCTGAAAAAGTCTTGATGTAAGAAACCTCTAATGCAAATCTCCACATTCTACCAACTCCAAAGCGCATACCAATTCCAAATGGTATCGTTGCTGTAATTGGTAATGTTTCTTTAGCTCCACCAGTCAAACCTTGACCTTCAGTGTTAAGTGGGTCTAATGCAACCCAACTACCATTATATTGAGCTTTTGGATTGAAATAACTTATTCCAGCTCCAGTAAATAAATAAATTTGTTCGTTATGATCCTTAAAACCTTTATGTCCAGGTAGACTGTAGCGTGCTCCGAATTTTTCATGTGCAACGATAATACATTCAATTCTTTGCTGTAATTCAAAATACATTGATCTAAAGGAAAGATTTCTACTTTCACGTATCACCTCATTTGTTAAAGCATCATCGCCTTTCAAACGACCAATATTCAACGTTGTAGATGTTGCCCAATATGGGTGAAAACGGAATCGATAACCGATCATTCCTCCAATACTTGTGGAAGGAAGGTCAATATCTTTTAATCTATAATCAGTACCAATTTGATCTTTTCCTCCTAGATCTCCTGTGAATTGAGTAGCTCCAAAACCAAACATGATTTCTTTCTTATTCAGAGACCAGTTTCTTTGAGTATTAAAATTAGTGTGTTGGGCAAAGGTTACCGAACTTAGTACTAGTAATAATAGTGTAAAAATATATTTCATATAGTGTTTTTAAAATGACATCTGCCATTGAATAACGTTACGAATTTATGAATAGTTTTTTGAATAAAAAATAAAAAAATGAATAAATACCAATATTCAATTGTTCAAAGAATTACCTATTATTTCCCAAACCTTAAAATCCTGCTCACAACTGAATGTATGAGCAGGATTTTAAGATTCATAAACCTAATATTTGACAAAATTAAATCATTCATTTTATGGTCGTTGACTCATGCTGTATAAATCATTTATTTTTGCAATTAGCGAACCTTGAATTAGTTTAACTATTTACATTGTAATCTCTGTCGTTCTGATTATTAATTTTTAATTTAGAAACTATTTTTTGCTTGTTTAATGTAATTTCTTCTTCATTTCTCTTGGTTTTTGAATTCATTTCATTATTAAATAATATTGCTATTGCCATTGAAGATAAACCGATAGCCCCATAAAACCAGGGGCTTTTCATGTCGGTCATCTTTGTATTTCTAGCTTGATTCAAAATTGGCTTCAAATCCTGTCTCAACTCTATATATGTGGAAGTGAGATTTTTTCTGTCCAAATTGATTTTTTTAATTTCCATAAATTATTGTTTTGGATTAATTAACTGTTTCAGTTTTTCAATTGCACGAAAGGCTTTTACTTTCGCATTATTTTCTGTAATTTCTAATATCTCTCCAATCTCTCTAAAAGATCGTTTTTCAAAGAAACGCATTTCAATTAATTGCATATCTTTTTCTTTCAGTTTTGCTAAAGAATCAAATAATCTCTTCTTCTTTTCGTCTGAATAGTCATCGTCAATTTCTTCAATGATTTCATACAAATGAAAACTTTCAATATTCACTGTTCTTTCAGCTTTTCTATCTCGAAATGCTTGATACAATTCACTCTTAGCTATTCGATACAACCAAGAAGAAAAGGGAACTCCTCGGTACTCGTATTTGTCAATATTATTCAAGGCTTTCATAAAAACCTGTGAGGTGATATCAAATGCCAATTCTTCATCATCCATCCGTTGATAGATATAACGAAAAATTTGTTCATGATACTTCTTGTACAGCGGACCGAAATTCTCAGGGGCTTTCTGTGCTCGCCGTATCCAACTCAACTCCTCTTCCAGTCTTTGGTTGGTGTGATGATACAATGGGTTCACTGTCATAATTATTGGTTTTATTTCTAGTTTGGTTTTGTAAAGCTTGCAGACTTCACATGGAGTAAAACGAATTCTTTTTAATTCGTTACAGTGCTAACGCAATAATCTTTCCAAATATTGTATGCGTGCACATTAAATTAAAAGAAATAAGTATTTATGAATACAAATTCAAACCAAAATAATATATCAGATAGCAGAAGAAATATTCGTGTTATCAACGAAATTGGGACATATAACTTGTATCGGTTAACGTGAAAAGGAATTCTTTTAATTGCTTGATTTGATAGGCATTTAAGTTGAATTTCTGGATGATTTTGTTTTTATTCGGATGATTTTGTCCTCCCTTTCCATAGTGCATAAAAACAGATTCAAGACTTTTCATGCTTCCGTCATGCATGTAAGGAAAAGTTAGTTCAATATTTCTTAAGGAAGGCACTTTAAATTTACCAATATCATTTGAGTCATTAAAAATCCTAAAACGCCCCAAATCTAATCCGTAATCTAAATACAAACCATTATTCTCTGGGAGATATGTTGTGAAATTTGGAGCAGGATGACATTTTGTACAGTATAATTCTTCAGAGAACAATTTCCATCCAGCAACTTCATCTCTAGAGAGTGCCTTTTTATTTCCAGCCATAAATTTGTCAAAACGAGAATTTTGTGAAATTAAAGATCTTTCGAAAGCAGAAATACTTCTTGTTAAAACAAAAGCATCAAAATCACGATTAAAGATTTTTTTTGCTCCAACCTTATATTCTTCTATGTTTTTAAGTTTATTTAGTAAATCAATCATATTCATGTTCATTTCAACATGTTCTTGAATAGGAACAATTACTTGTAGTTCTAACGTTTTTAAATGTGCGTCATACATAACAGAAGGCAAATAACCTGCATTCAATAATGACGGAGAGTTTCTCTGTGTTAATCTCCCTTCAACCCCTTTACTTAATGCTTCACGATCTGTAAAAGCATACGCAGGTACATGACAAGTTGCACAGGATATAGTCCCGTCAGAAGACAATCGTTTATCAAAAAATAATTTCCTGCCCAATTCAATTTTATCAGGTGTAGTAGGGTTTTCAGAAGGAGTAACTACCTCCGTCATTGGTTTGATTTCCTGAATATTAGTCTTACATTGAAACAAAAAAAGGGACAATATGATTGCCCCAGAAATTAAAAAGAATGAATTTGGCTTTTTATACACCATTACATGCTTACTTTTATTGAGTTTAGTTTATGAGAATTCTCATCATAAAAAGTGAATTGATATATCCCGCTATTTATGTTGTTAAATAGAAGATTACCTTTTTCATCAATGACAATACCTGTTCCTACTTTTCTTCCTGAATTTTCGATCATTTCATAATAACCAACATTTTTCATATTTTCCCAAGAAATAGATAAGATTGAATTCTCAGTCAAAAAAGATATTGTTCCAATTTCAATAGATGGATTTGAAATAAAGGCATTTACATTTTGATTAAAAACAGTTTCAGTAATAATATTTAACATCATATCTGCATTCTCATGATATGAGCCATGTAAAATTCCAACTGTTTCAATTGCAATGTCTTTTAACCACACATCTATATTACAATTTACAAAAACATCGATTTGAGAAATACTTGTTTGTGTCTGAATTACAGGGAGTTGAAGTGTTGTGTAAATTTCATTTTCAACATTGTGTAATTGAAAAGCAGCATCAGGAATACCGTTCATATCTGAATCTGCTAAACCACCCAAAATAGAATGGGAATATCCGGTAGTCC
Organism: Bacteroidota bacterium; assembly: GCA_041161265.1. GTDB lineage: Bacteria > Bacteroidota > Bacteroidia > Flavobacteriales_D > Crocinitomicaceae > M0103. The sequence goes on from JBEAUV010000002.1 coordinate 27,626, forward strand.
AACCCCAATACATTGAAGGGTCTTGAAAACTTAATGGGTGACCCGATGGATAAACGGAAATATCTACCGCGTTAACACCATCTTGCGTGTTCAATCTTGAAGGGACACCAACTCCAAAATTTATCTGCTCTATGTTCGTTACATTTAAAAATCCCAAATACAAAACATAATTAGTTGGTTCAATTAAATATACTGAATCAGATAAATCTAAATCTTGCCCTCCATCATGGATGATATGCAACTCGGATAAGTAATAATCAAAATATTCTAGATTAAAAACAACACCCGCAAGATCTGTAAAATCAGAACCAATAATCAAATCTGAACCCGCTATTTTAGGTGATAATGTAATGAAAACATTTTTCTGAGAAAATGAAATTAAAGAACAAAAACAAAATGTAATCGAAAAGATTAAAAACTTCATATTAATTATTTTTATTTTATTGTTGTCCTATAAAAATAGGAATTAATCCATTAGCTTTCTATAAATGTTGATTTTACTAATATTTTTTTTGAGAAGACCCAACCATTTTAAAATTTAAAAAAACTTGTATTAGTAATTAAATCTAGTCAATTAGTCCTTTAATAAGGTATATTCTTTACATTCGAAAAAGGGAATAAGGATAGTTTTAACAAGGTATATTAATGAAAACTATAATGCTTTTTTTATTGAGTACAAGCATCCTTATTAAATCGTAAATATTTTACTAAATCCAAGTGTTTTTAATGAAAAAAGTTTGATAATTATTCAGTTTATGCAGCCCTTTCCAAATAAAAACAACTTTGCGCTGACGCATAATGTAATTGAAAACGATAAAGGGACTTAATTGGACGTTTATCACATGATTAAAGGAAAATAAATTCAAGTCTATTTCGATGTATTATCGAAAATATTTCTGTGAATGACTCTTTGATTGCTGAATCATTGCAACAATGGGAAATTAGAGGTAAACTTAATTAAACTCAAATTACTTATTTTGAGTTTAATTTCTTCGCAATAACGGTAAATGTTTTATCAAAGAAATGAGAATTTGGTATAGTAATCAATCCGTTTTCTTACGTTTTTAAATGAACGAAAAAATAATTCATCTCTGTCACTTTGCCTTCAAAATTATAGTCTTTGTGCAATACTTTTACATGAACTTGCAAATAATGCAATTTGATTTTGTTTAAAACCCCAAACTGTTGTTAGAAGAATAATTGCTGTAATGGTGGTAAACAATTGTACTGCTCTTATTGTCCTTTTCCTGCGACCTCTCTCAATTTTCGTTTTTTCAGCACATTATTCAAAACAGATTTTACGATAAATTACACAATAATATACCCACCTATCACTAAGAGAGATTAAATTATTTTAACTTTGTATTCTTCCATTTTTTTCTTTATTTATCTAACAAGTATAACTCCTTTTTGTTCTTTATTCCCCTCCAATATTAAGTAATTTTCAATTTAATTTTGATTTTACGAAGCCATTTATTTCTCGAAGAAAAAAGTTCGTATTCTTTAAAGTGATTTTAATAAAATGTTACATCTATTGAAATAAAAAAAAAGCGAGAAACAATTTATAATTGGCTTCTCGCTTTCTTTAAAAGAATTAAATTCTACTTCTTTATAACTTTACTCCAAAGCTTACAAAAAAAGTTCTTCCATTTCCTGGTAATATACCTGGTCCTGGATACCCTCCTGCTCTCCGTGTAGAATATTTTTCATCCGCAATATTATTAACACCTGCTTTGATAGAATAGTGACTCATGAATTTATATGACAATGAAGCGTCCATTAACTGATAACCTGAAAGTTTACCTATTGTAGCCGTTGAATTCGGAAGAACTGTATTTGCAGCATCAGTAAAAACATCTCCAACACTGTTCAATTGAAATGTTGCAGAAAATCTTTTTATTGAATAAGTAGCACCAATTCGGTGAATATAATTAGGTGCATTTTCTACGCTTTTATCTTCAATTGATTTTGATGGGTCACTAGCAATTGCAGGATTATTCCATTCTGTATATTTCGCATCGATAAATGAATTGGATGCAAAAAGACTGACGTCGCCAAATTTCAATTTATCAGTAAACATTTTAACTACATTAATTTCAATGTACGATTCTATACCCATACTAACTGATGTCCCAATGTTTGTTTTGAATAGTGCACCGTTTTGTGTTATTGTCCCTATTCGATTATCATAATGTAAGTAAAAGGCTCCAACATCGAAATTTAAAAAGTTTTTAACAGTCCCTCTGTATCCGAAATCAGCATTAAATCCATTTGCATCTTTTAAATTTGGATCAATGATTTCTGTTGTCGCAGAAGGTGTAAGTTCAGAAAAAGTAACTGGACGATAAGCCAGCGAATAGTTTGCATAAAGATTCGTCTTTTCAGTCACTTTAAATTCTCCACCTATACCATAAAGTAAAATTTGACGTTCTCTTTTATCTGCACTAATAACGCCAGCTGAAGAAGTCTCAATGTAACCTTCATTTTGATTTTTAATGTATTCAAAACGAATTCCAGGCACTACTTTTATTCTTTTACCGATATGGAAAATATTTTCTGCAAACACAGCATAATTTATTGTTCCAAATTCTAAAGATCTTCCGAATTGTGGATTGGTCAGCGATAAATCAAAGTCAACTCCTGTTGTACCGGTACCTTGTTGATTTCTAATCGTACTTCCTGAATACGCGCGCAAACCTCCAGCAAAAATATTCTCTTTACCCAATAAATTATACTTCACTGAAACTCGTGCCTCTGTTCCATAATTTTTATAATTATCCATATCCACTTGTCTTGCATTAAATTGCAATGTCAAGGGATTAATGCTGTCTTTTGTCGTAATAGATTTCGTAAAGCCAACACTATTTCTTTCCGCAATAGTTACGAATGACTTCAACTGGAAATTAACTGTTTTTGAAATATCATACTTAACAATAAATGAAGCCACATTGAACGGTGCACTAAACCAATTTCTCTCTCTTGAAGATTGACTAGGATTGTCATCAAACTGTGCATCTGTTAATCCTCCAGCTTGCTGACTTTTGTAATTCATTTTACTATACTCAGCTGAAATATTGATTTTTTTAGTTAATTGATAATTTGCCGAAATAAAACCTGTATAAATAGAATAGAAGCTATTTTCTCGCCATCCATCTGCTGTACGATGATGCAAAAATCCATAATAAGAAAACTTTTTATAAGTTCCACCAATTGCATTAAACGTATTAAATAAACCATAAGACCCTATAGTTTGCGAAGTCTCAAAAGAAATAGGCTTGTTAGGATTTCCTTTTTTGATTTGATAGTTTATTAAACCACCAAACTGAGGTCCGTATTGTAATGATGCAGCACCCCGAATCACTTCAATTTTCTCCAAAGCTTCCATTGGTGGTGTATAGTATGTTTCAGGATATCCAAAAACTTCGGAATTTATTTCATAACCATTTTGACGCACATTGAATTCCCATGAGCGGTTAGGGCTTAAACCTCTCGCTGCAATTCCAGCCTGAATTCCAGTTCCATCATTTTCCCAAATACTCATTCCAGGTACTTTTGCAAAAACTTGACGCGTATTATTCGTGCTTAAATCCGCATTGATTTTATCCAACTGAATTACTTCGGTTTTTTTTCCAGCGAAGATGATATTATCCTTCATGTCTGGCATTCTTTCTATTCCGCCAAGAGTATGTTCTGTTGTGATAATAACTGTTGGTAAATTAACAAGCTTTGAAGTGTCCTTCACTTGAGCAAATGCACTTGTGTAGGTAATTGAATATAAGATAATGACAAGTAAAACTGATTTTTTCATTCTATATAATCTTAAATAATTAATCTGTATTTATTGAGTGCAAAGTAACAGTTAGACCAGAGAAAGTACAATACCTTAAAAATGGTATATTAGAATCATTCTAAATAAAAACACGTAAAACAGTTGCTTTATATCCTTAAGCTAACGCGAAAAATCTATTTTAGCTGATTTAAAATAACTATTAATTCTTCTGTTTTAGCGTACTGATTAAGCTGATAAATAATCTCATTCCCCTTATTTAAAAAGCAAATGGTTGGGAAAGTTAATTGATTATCTATACTCCCTAATTCTAAAGCTAATTCATGAACACCAGTATCTGGACCAGTTGGTTTAAATTCAAATGTTTGACCGTTGAAGTTAATACTTTCATTTTCTTCCGCATTAAGAGAAATAAAATAAAAATTATCATTGAGTTCTTTGATGATTGTTTGATTTAAGAATGTTGTATTTTTCATCATTTCACAATATTTACACCAATCAGTATAAATAAAAACAACACATTTTTTTGGCTCGAGCTTTTGTAAACTTTCAATTTGATCGAATTGATATGTTTTGATTTGAGAAAAGGAAGTTTTGTAGAAGAAGAAACTACCCAATATCAAACCTATCTTTAGGATACACTTCATTACTTAAATTTATATCTGACTCCCAAAAACATCCTTACTCCTTGATTTGGCGCATAAACATAGTTTGGATCAAAAGTTAAACCGTAAGGATTATTTGCGGTTGCGATAACTTGCCCATTGTTTGTAAATTGCACCTCTTTATCAAATGGATCATTTGTTCTAGCAATAATAAATGGGTTTCCTTTGTTCGGCGTCCAATTAAGTAAGTTTTTTACCCCTCCATATATTTCGAAGTTTATAATTCCATCAAACGATATCTGGATATTTTGAATACTCCACCAAGGCGAAAATTGACTTCGAGGGTCCGATAATCCTAAAAGAGGCAAACGCATCGGACTATAAACATTTCCCGTATAATCAATGGTCAAATTCGCTTTTTTAATTTTATAAGAAATCGCCCATACTCCCGTAAATTTCTCAGTTAAAATTTGTTGTTTAGTAATGTCATTCTCGGTTAATGTGTTTTCCATAAATGTCCCACCAGCAATGATTTTGAAACCATTATTGAATATAATGTCAACATTTAAACTTACCCCCTTGCTTTCTGCAAATCCAATTAAATTATCATAAATAATTTTATTGGGGTTAGTTTCATAATCACCTACAATTTTATTATTAAAAAAGGTATAAAAGGCAGATGCGTCTATTCCCATAAAATGGCCGTTTTTCGAATAAACTTTTTTGATATAATTTAAATTTGCATTGTAGGATTTCTCTGGTTTTAATTCGTTTTTTATTTCAACTATTCGAGCTCCAGTAAGTGCTGCATGATCTTCAGTAAATAAATTGACAACTCTAAAACCTGTTCCTGAATTAAGTCTTAAAATGTTTTTATTGTTCACTGTCCATTTATATGCAAAACGAGGAGTAATAATAGCACCGTGATAGGAATTGTAATCATATCGTAACCCTAACAATAATTTATGTTTTTCATTCAATGTAATTTCATCTTGAATAAAGATGCCTGGTAACCATGTTTTTTGTGGTTGCGTTTGCGGATTCAATGAATCAGAAGTTGCAGTTGCTGGGGTATTATCATCATAATAAGTGTATCTCAAAGCTGTACCTACTAAAAAATCGTTTCGACCTATTTTTTTATCCCAAGTAAGTTGCGTAAAAGCAATATTTTGCTGAGCCAAATAGATTGTCGTCCCATAAACACTGTTTTGGTTGTGGTTATTATAGGAAAAAGCCAATAACATCTTTTCTTTTATTGGCAATTGATAATTACCCAATATTTCTCTCCGATTTGTATAAATACTCTCTCCATAGATACTATCACCACCTCTGAATTTTTTCGCCCATTGCATATCCCCACCCCATCTATCCTCATACATATAACGGCCCGCAAGGGTGAATAATCGACTATTTTTACGTTCAAAATTCCATTTTTGAAAAAACGAAATTCTATTTTGCAAGGTCATATCCGTAAAGTTATCGTTGTTCTTATCAACCCGATTTTGAAAATTAAAATAGTTCACACCTGTTAAAACATTTGCCTTTTTACCTGCTTTTAATTTTAAACTTAAATCAGTATTATACTCCCCCCAACTTGTCCCAAATGCATCCAACGAAATTAAAGGCGCATTTTGAGGTTTCTTTGTGATGATATTTATTAGTCCACCAACAGCTTCACTGCCATATAAAGAAGAAGCTGGCCCTTTTACTACTTCAATTCTCTCTATTAATGAATTCGGAATACCAGACAATCCATAAACTGTTGATAAACTGCTAACTATAGGCATTCCATCTACTAGAACCATTGTATACGGACCTTCTAAACCATTAATATGAATGTCCCCAGTACTGCAAACATTACAGTTTAGCTGTGGTCGAACACCGTTCACATTTTGTAAAGCATCAAAAATAGAAGGTGTAGGATTTTTCTTAAAATATAGTGGTGTATAAACTTCAACAGGCACTGGACTTTCTAACCTACTGACCTCTTTCATTGTGCCTGTAATAACTACTTCGTTTAGAGACTTTTGGAAATTAGTCAAATCAAAGTTTAATTCAAAAATCTCATTCGACTGAATCGTTATAGATTTTTCCATATCATTATATCCAGCAGTAGATACCTTTAATATATAATCACCAGCTTGTAAATTCACTATTTTATAATTTCCAAGTGAATCAGCTCTAATACCAATCTGAGTATCTTTTATCCCAACTAATGCGTATTCAAGTGGCTTTCCTTCTGAAATAACTTTACCTTTAATACTGCTTATTTGTGAAAAAGACAATTGAGTAATGAATACAAAAAGGAGAGAAATGATGAAATTAGAAATGATATTTTGCATAACAGGATAAAGTTTTGGGTACTAAAATAATAAAGTTAGATTAGTCTAACAAATTAAGTTTTACATTTTTTAATATCTTTATACTTTAAAATCTGCAATACATGTTATCATTTACAGAGGAAAATTATTTAAAGGCTTTGCTTCAAATTACATTTGATAGTGGTAACGATAATGTAGGAACGAATGAATTAGCTTCAGCATTGGATGTAAAACCTGCTACAGCCAGCGATATGCTTAAAAAACTAAAAGAGAAATCCTTAGTCGATTATAAGAAATATGGCAAAATCACGCTAACTTCACTTGGGAAAACAACTGCAATTGACGTTATTAGAAGGCACCGACTTTGGGAAACATTCTTATTTGAAAAATTAGAATTTAGCTGGGATGAAGTTCATGATATAGCTGAGCAGTTGGAACATATTCATTCTCAAAAACTGATAGATAAATTGGATAAATTTTTAGACTTTCCTGAATTTGACCCACACGGTGATCCAATACCAAACGAGAAGGGTGAATTAAAAGTTCAATCCAAAAAAACTTTAGCAGACATCACAACCGGAAATAGTTGCAAAATGGTTGCTGTCAAGGATAATTCGAGTTCCTTCCTAAAATATGTCGTTGAAGTTGGCTTAGGCATAAACAATGTAATAACTGTCTTGTCGAGACAAGAATTTGATGCAATAACAATCATTGAAGTAAACGGAATTAAGACAAGCGTTAGTAAGCGATTTACCGAAAATATATATGTAATTTAAATTGGATTTGGAGGGCAAAAATATCCTTTGACAAAAGATTAAAAAACCAAATATTAGATATATCTGTTTCATTTTTGAGTTTAGTTATTACTGCTATCGAAAGAATAACCCTCATTTTATGAGGAAAAAAAATCTCGAATCAAGAGAGTTATTTTTCTACACCAAGAAACGCTTCCTTTCTTTTCTTCAAAAAAACTTCCGTTCGTAAAATAGAATTTTGTCTTATATCTTCCCAAAAAAGATTGACATCACCTACATGATAATGATTCATCGTAAACGACATATAGCGATAGGGAAAATGAGGCGTTGTAATCCAAATTACGCCATTCTCACGGTTAGTAGTAAAACTATGCTCATACATTTTACCGTTTGAAAATAAAAAACCTTTGTGTAATTCTCGCGGAGCAACCAACGTTGTGTCCCACGTTACTGGATTAATGGCCACTTTTCCCTTGCACCAAGAATAGTTCTTAGCATCCAACTTCTTTTTAAAGGTATTCCAACTTACAAAACCTCCAATATCATCTGGGTGAACCATCAAAGGAATTGTTTTGTACAAATCAGGTTCAAAACCGTTGCCCGGCAAAAAAGCCGAAACCAATTGATTTTGTAATGGTTTCCCGTCGAAAAAGTCTCTTAAAATAAAGGACAAATGCGTACTTCCTTGACTATGCCCTGCTAAAATGATTCCTCTTCCATTATTAAAGTGTTCCAAATAATATTCGAATGCCGCTTTAACATCCGCATAAGCGAAAAGCAATGCTTCCCTCCCACCAGAATCTAAATTAAAGTAGGAACGTAAATGTGCTTGACGGTAATATGGCACATACAAACTACCCGAACTAGCCCACGCTGAAGCCTGAAAAGGAACAACAGAATTCAATATTTTTCCTTGCTGCTCTTTGTCGTCGATTGGAACATTCCAACGTGTGTCTTTTTCTGAAACAATTAAAGTTGGATACAAGTAAAAAACATCAATCGAATCAAAAGGATCTTGCACAAAGAAGTCTTTCATTTTTTCGGGATAATTCCCTGGAACAACTGCCCAATTTGCTGGATTTGAATAATCAACTGGTTCTTTTTGAGATAAAGCTGTAAAAGTTATTTGTAAAAGTGAGATAAGTAGGATGGTGTTTTTGAAAAGCATTATTTTTTGTTTAATTTATCAATAATCGCATCAACGCATTTAATTCCATCTATTGCTGCGGAAATTATTCCACCTGCATATCCTGCTCCTTCAGCACACGGGAATAATCCTTCAGTTTCAACATGCTCCATCGTTTCTGGATTTCTAGGAATAGAAA
>JBEAUV010000003.1:0-32030 GCA_041161265.1 Bacteroidota bacterium
ATCTGCTGCTATTCACACAATAGCTAAAGAACTAGCGGTATTTTTAAAAGACAAAGTAGGTGTTTTTTACGCTGGACCAAATTACGAAGGAGTTGCAATACGAGCAAGACAGCAATTCAACGAAAACTCCAAATTATTGTGTTGGCATCATGTTATCCCTGAAATGAACCACAACGAATTAGTTGGTTGGGGAGGTGGAGATGACCGATTCGCTGTCGTATTTTTCAATACAAAAGATTTAATCCCGAGAAATCAAAAAAGATATGATATTTCTAAAGATATCATTTCAAAAAGAGGCGCAAAAATAATGGAAGTAGACGCAATCGGAGAATCACAAATTCAAAAATCACTTTATCTTATTAATCTTGTTGATTGGGCTTCTTTTTATTTAGCAGAAAGTAAAGGTGTTGATATAATGGATATTAAAGTAATTGACTTTTTGAAAGGTGAATTAGCCAACTTCAAATAAATAGATGCTTCCCATTGTTCAATTTGTAGACCTCGGTCTAATCGACTATAAAAAAGCGTGGGAAGAACAAGAAAGATTGTTCAATACAACGATTCAAGAAAAAATTCTAATTCGGAACAGCGAATCAACACTCACTACAAAAAATTATTTGTTGTTTTGCGAACATCCTCATGTTTATACACTTGGAAAAAGTGGAAGCGAATCCAATCTTTTGTTGGATGATGAAGGATTAAAAAACAATGATGCAACTTATTACAAAATCAACCGTGGAGGAGATATTACCTATCACGGACCAGGTCAATTAGTTGCTTATCCAATTTTTGACTTAGATCAATTTTTTACTGATATTCACAAATACATGCGTTTTTTGGAAGAAGCAGTAATTCAAACGTTGAGTGAATTTGGAATAGTTGGAGGTCGAGTTGAAGGATTAACTGGTGTTTGGATAGATTGTGATTCGCCTCATCCAAGAAAAATATGTGCAATGGGAGTAAAAAGCTCACGTTGGGTAACAATGCACGGGATAGGATTTAATGTAAATTCAGATCTTTCCTATTTTTCTCACATTATTCCTTGTGGAATTGATGATAAAGCTGTAACTTCCATGCAAAGAGAGTTGGGATATGTCTTAAATATGGAAGAAGTCGCAACAATCTTGAAAGAAAAGTTAGCTGACCAATTCCAATATACTTATGGCAACTCCTCCGAATAAAATAATTGGCCTTTTGAAAAAAACAACTCGTTTTTTTCTGTATTCCATTTTGGCAATTTTCATTTTAGCAAATCTTTTTATTATTCTTTCTGGTAGATTCTATATTTACAAAGGCATTCGACACACCTATTTGTCAGGTCAATCAGGTCCAAGTATTTATGAATTAGACATTTTTTCTCATTCTACCTTAGCCAAATCAGATTCAACTATTCAATGGATTCCTTCTTCAAATTTCAATAAAAATCAACCTTCTGCGCTTGACCTAAATTTTATGAACGATTTAGACACACGTGCATTTTTAGTATTCAAAGGTGACTCAATTGTATATGAAAAATACTTCGATAAACATAGGTTAAATACTGTTTCAAATTCATTTTCAGCGGCAAAAACAGTTGTTGCATTGCTAATCGGAATTGCCGTTGAGGAAGGAAAAATTAAAAGTTTAGATGAGCCTGTTTTTAATTATATTCCTGAATTCAGTGCAAATGGGAAAGAAAAAATAACGATTCGACATTTGCTCATGATGTCTTCCGGTTTAGACTGGGAAGAAAGTTCATCGAATCCTTTATCTGACAATGCAGAATCCTATTATGGCACGGATCTTCATGGATTGGTAACTAGGCAAAAAGTTGTCACAACACCAGGAAAGGCCTTCAACTATCAAAGTGGAAATTCTCAACTTTTGGGCTATATTATTGAAAAAGCAACCGGTAAAACCGTTTCAGAATATACGCAAGAAAAAATTTGGAATCGAATCGGAACTGAACATGAAGCGTATTGGAGTTTAGACAAAGAAAACGGGGATGAAAAATCATTTTGTTGCTTGTATGCCACCGCACGTGACTTTGGTAGGTTAGGAAAGTTAATTTTAAATGAAGGAAAATGCGGGAAACAGCAAATTATTCCTTTGTGGTATATGAAAGAGATGTGTCAAGTGCCGAATTTGACAACAGAAGAACATGTTCCAAATAAGCGCTATGGATTGCATATATGGACTTACCAAGGAGAAACAAATCCCATTTACTATTGTCGAGGAATTAAAGGACAATATATTATTTCTATTCCAACTGAAAATTTGGTAATAGTCCGCCTAGGTTTAAAACGAAACGATAACTTTGTAATTTCAGAAGAACAAAAGAAAAACAAAGAATATTGCAAACGAAATGAAGCCAAAATTGGTCATCCAACGGATTTTTTTAAATTTCTGCGTTTAGGTAGAAAATTAGCTTCATAAAAAGGATTATTAAGAATGAAAGAAGGATTATTTGGACCAAAGGTTGAAAATGTTGGCGTTGCAGTCGTGCAAGATTTCAATGAGGAAAATACCGAAATATTTAATGTTTATCTCTTAAATCTTCGTGATGATATAATGGAAGGAATTATCATTACAAGCACAGGTTATGGGGAAAATGCAAATACTGGAGAACGAGTTAAAACTTCGACGTTACGTCATTGCATTGAAGTTATGCTGCCAAATGAAGCTGCTAAAATTGAACCAATTATGGAAGATGTTTTTGGTCTAGCAAACGAATATCTTGTCAGCTTTTGGGTGAATGATGTTATGTATGATAAAAAATATGTTTTCCTGCCTGAAACAATTTCGTCGGCCAAAATGAAAGAAATTCCAATTCTTGGAAAAAAGGGTGTAATAATTACTTGATCTTTGTATGAAGATCTGAAATTTGTTTGATTTCAATTACTTCATTTTTCAAAATCTCAATGTGCATATTGATTTGATAACCTCCGCCGTATATTGGCAGACCCTTTGATTCTTTTTTCAATTGTTTAAAATAGGAGGTTATAAACTTCTCCTCTACCGCAGTTAACAAAGAAGTTATCAATGCTTTAGGATTAATTTTTTCAATACATTCCATCAATGATTCATATGGTAAACTTTGTCCCAAATAAATTGTTGGAATTCCTTTACTACGCAAAATATATTGATAAAATAGCAATCCTAATTCATGCCATTCATGTTCTGGTAAGAACAACATAATAGGAGCATCTTTACTAACTGGCAATGGCAATTTATCTATTTCAGAGATAACCTTCTGTCTAATTAAATTTGAAATAAAATGTTCTTGTGTCGTATTTATCGTTTTCACTAGCCACATTACTCCAATTCTATCTAGAAAAGGTACTAATGTATCTGAAAAAGTTTTTTCCAAACCTACTTCATCAATTAATTTTTGAAGTGTTTCTTTGAATAAAAATTCATTTAATTCTAATAAGGCTAATATTAATTTTTCAGTAGAGTAATCTGAAGTTGGAGTAGAATTTAGCTCCCAAACTTTATCTGAAATTTGAACTGAATTCATTGTTGCTATTTTAGAAATTTTAATCCCACTTTTATTTAGCAACGCGACATTCAACAAAACAGAAAGTTCATTATCAGTATATGTGCGAATCAAAGTATCTGTTCTTTCAGGAGAAACTAATCCATATCTCTTCTCCCAAATTCTCAAAGTGTGTGCTTTGATTCCAGTTAATATTTCAAGATCCTTTATTTTATATTCAGCCATAATAATATAAGAGAATAATGTCAATTATTCCTGATTAATTTAATTAATGTAGAAAACCAAAAATCATTTCATTTAAAACAAAGATAGACGCATTTTGTTTGAAAAACAGAAGTAAAAAACTTTTATATTTGTGCAAACAAATGATTACAATCTATTTAGAAAGTTTATATCAAATGAGAAAAATAACTGCTAAACGTTTTTTATCCTTTTCACCGGTTGCAATTCTTTTATTTGCACTGATGTTTTCTTCATGCGGAGGTTCAAGTGAAACAGACGATACTGTAAATGACCCTTTTATATTAGATGAAGACTATTATGAATTTAAAGGGATCAATTTAAAAGAATATAATATTCCTGCAAATATTATGTTACCCGATGAAACTGCAAATATCGGTGCTTCTACAAAACCAGAAATTATTCATGCTGAAGGAGATTTTATATGGGATATTGTTGTCGGCCCAAATTTTAGCCTTCACATAGAAGATTTTGGTGATATTACAAACAATGTCGAATACAAAAAAGCAGAACTTAAAAAACAAGAGATTTTTAAAATTAACTATTTAGTAAACGAAAAAGATTTAATCGTTTATAAAAGATCTTTGATTGTAAAAGGCTTAAAGAACGCTTCTTATAAAGTTGGTGTGAAGCACGATTCATATCATGTTTATGGACAAAAAATAATTAACGGAATCGCTTATGCTTTAAGCAGTCGAGATGAAGGTTATGAAAAAATGATTATTGAATTGATGGCGAAGTCAATTCAATCATTTAAGCCTAGCAAATAAGTTTTATTGAAATACTAATCAGGTTGTCGCAATGACAACCTTTTTTTATGCTTAATTTTGAGGTAATGGAATTGAATAGAGAAAATATTTTAGAAGTACTTGGTTCGATTATGGAACCTGATTATAAAAAGGACATTGTATCATTGAATTTGGTTGAAGAGCTAAAAATTGATGAGAACTCCATACACCTGACTGTGAATGTTTCGAATCCTGCAATGCATTCTAGAAAACGCATGCAAGAAGCCGTTGAGTTCAACTTGAAACGTGTTTTTGGAAAGGAAACGATTGTAAATTGCACTGTCAAAGGAATTCCAACTGAATCAAAACAAGTTCGTCGAAAAATATTACCAGAAGTAAAACATATAATTGCAATTGCATCTGGAAAAGGTGGAGTTGGAAAATCAACTGTTACGGCAAATTTAGCTGGGGGACTTGCGAAAGCAGGTTATAAAGTCGGAATAGTTGATGCCGATATTTATGGTCCATCGATGCCAACTATGTTTGACGTTGTAAATGATAGGCCAACAATGATTGATGTGGAAGGTGCCCAAAAAATAAATCCTGTGATGAGTTATGGAATCAAACTTCTATCTATTGGATTTTTCACTGAAAAGGATAATGCTGTAGTTTGGAGAGGACCAATGGCAGCAAAAGCGTTAACACAAATGTTTACTGATGCTTATTGGGGTGAATTAGATTACCTATTAATTGATCTTCCGCCAGGAACAGGTGATATTCATTTATCCTTGGTTCAAACAGTTCCTTTAGATGGTGTAGTGATAGTTTCTACACCTCAAGAAGTTGCTTTGGCAGATGCGAGACGTGGAGTAAACATGTTTAAAATGGATTCAATCAATGTTCCAATCATAGGTATTGTTGAAAATATGTCATGGTTTACTCCAGCTGAATTACCAGAAAATAAATATTTCATTTTTGGACGAGATGGCGCTAAAAACCTGGCAGAAGGAATGAACGTTCCTTTCTTGGGGCATATTCCACTTGTTCAAAGTGTACGAGAAGCAGGAGATGTGGGTAAACCAGCTGTTTTTCAAGAAAACACTCCGACTTCAGAAGCTTTTGATGAATTAGTTCGTATTTTTGTTGAAAACGTGAAAGTTGCAAAACCAAACGTAATACAGAAACAAGAATTATGAAATTGAACAAAGAAGAATTAACTGTAAAAATCAACCTTTCTTTAGCAGAATTGCGCCCATTTTTAGTTGCTGATGGTGGTGATATGGAATTGGTTGAAATTACAGATGATGGAATTGTTAAAGTTCGATTACTTGGTGCTTGTAGCGATTGCTCTATGAGTTTAATGACTTTGAAAGCTGGATTAGAAGAATCAATTAAAAAAATTGCGCCAGAAATTAAATCTGTTGAAGCGATCAATTTACCAAATTTGGTTTAAGCTTATAGTGTGAATTTCAACAAAAAACTGATACTCATCTCTTTTGTTGGAACAATTCTAGCTGTCATTTGGCAGGAAATCAATACGTCATACTTAAACAATACTGAATCATTTCAATATGGAATGATTCGAACAGCTGATGAAGCTAGTTATTTTGCACCTCCATTAAATTATTTAGAAAAGGGAGTTTGGTCTGATAATTCTGATGGTATTACCCGTTTTTATCAACGACCTCCTGGTTATGGGACAATCTTTCTAATTCTTAAATTTACATTAGGGAAATATGCTTTACTCGGTTTGAAAGGAACTCAGATTATTGGCTTCTTTTTTTCAATTCTGCTTTTAGGTAAAATTTGCATTAAATTACTTTCCTCAGAAAAAACAACAATCACTATCACTTTGGTTTTTGCTCTTCTTCCAATGTATAGTGGATTCATGTATTATACATTAACAGAAGGAATTACTCCGTTTTTAATACTTTACTCATTGTATTCCTTCTTTAAAATCGATTCAAACAAAAAACCTTATGGAATAATTTTTTCAAATGCATTTTTAATTTTAGTTCGTCCTCAACTCATCTTGCTCCCACTTTTGTTTTTACTCTATTTTTTTATTAAAAAAGAAAAGAAACAATCATTACTTATTTTAATAGCATTTTTGCCTTTTCTTCTTTGGCAAATTAGAACATTTTCTATTTCAAATGAAATACCGAGTCTGCATCCTATTTATTCCAAATACAATAAAACACTTTTTAGACCTAGTCATGAAAAAATGACTAAACTATTTAGAATTTGGGAATCAGATGGGGAACAATTTCATTCGGCAATTTCTTCAATTAAAAATTCTAACATAAACGATGCTTTAAGTAAAATTCCAACTCAATTGCAATCCACAGTGGAACCTGTTCTTAAGGCCTATGAGAAGCTGTTAAATTCAGAATACACGCTTAATTCAACTAATTTTCAACATCAAGAAAATAACTTTAGTGCACTCATTAATCAAACGACTATTCAATTAAAAAAGGAAAATACATTTTTGAATCACATTAAAACCCCTTTAAAAAGTGCCTATTACCTATTGTCTAAATCTCAAATGAATTTGTACATTTTTCAAGAAACTTTTAGAGGCAATTTTTTTGTCGAATTATTAAGAATAATAAGTGTTGTTTTAATTAATTTAGGATTTCTATCTGCATTCTTAATTCTTATCCGATTCAAATTGGATTATTTGACCATAATTTCAAGCTTTATTTTATTGTCATTCTTCTATTTAATCTATTTCCAACGATTGAATGAGGAACGATATTTAACACCACTTCTACCACTTCTATTAATCTGTTTCTTTTACGAAATTTCAAGACTTAAAATCGTTTTTCAGAGGTATATTTTTTAAACAATAAATTCAAACGTTTTTACCAATTTGGTTCCATCCATTAAGCGAATTTCATAATTCCCCTTTTTCCAGCCCTTTACTTTTAAGTTAAATTCATATCCAACTTCACCACCAAGTTTAACTACAGATTCTGACAATTTAAAAAGGATCTTGCCTTCTGAATCATAAATTTCTTCGTGTATAATTGCTCCCTTTACTGTTTGAAATTTCAACTTTCCATTAATAGCTAATGTTTCTGTATTGATTTGGCGATCTTCTGATACTGCATATTCTTGTCTAGATTTATACCAAGTTTCTTTTTGACCTGTGATTTTAAAAAGTTCTTTTCGCAAAACATCAATTTCGGCTGAATTTTCTCCGTCAACATTTGAAACTGACTCATGATCTGTTAAAGCCCAAATAGCAGATTGTATCGTATAACTTTCTAAGGTCTTCCCTTTTATTAAAGTTATAAATTCTTGCATTCCTGTAATGTTTGATTTTTTTAGAACAAACAATCCACCACTATTCGGAGCGGCATTACCCATGTTTGTGCAATATCCATTTAATAATTTTTCTTTTGATCCTTTTGGTTCTAAAACAATGAAATCCTCTTGAGGGATTATTAGATTTTGTTCATCATCTGAAGGTGCAGCGAAATAAGTTCCAGCATTGATACGGATCTCCATTTTCTTTGAGTTCAAATTTTTTACCTTCATAATCAATGATTCACCAGAATATTCACCATTTGAGATGAATTCTACAGAAATTAATTTATTGGCAATAGCCGTTTCTAAATCGATAATTTCATCTGCAGGTTTAAAACCCATTGATATCCATGAAAAACTTATAATGCTTAACAATAAGAAATGGAAAGTTATTTTCTTCATACTTTTGATTTTGAATCTGTAACGCAAATGAAGAAAAATGGCACAAAAAAAGAGGATGATCAATCACCCTCTTTCATTAAAGCTGTTTAATGTTAAATTGCGGCGGCATATTTTTTTGCTACAACATCCCAATTAATAACGTTAAAAAATGCACTAATATAATCTGGACGACGATTTTGATAATGCAAGTAGTATGCATGTTCCCAAACATCCATTGCTAATATTGGAGTCCCATTACAACCTTCACCCATAAGAGGATTATCTTGATTAGCAGTAGAACAAACCACTAATTTTCCGCCTTCAACACATAACCATGCCCAACCTGAACCAAAACGTGTTACTCCAGCTTTAGCAAATTCTTCTTTAAATGATGCAAAAGATCCAAATGAAGAATTGATAGCATTCATCAATTCACCTGTAGGTTCACCTCCTGCATTTGGAGACATGATTTCCCAAAATAAATTATGATTCCAAAAACCACCTCCATTATTTCTAACAGCTGGTATATTTTTACAAGCAACTAAAATTTCTTCAATTGTTTTTCCTTCCAAATCTGTCCCAGCAATTGCTGCATTAAGATTTGTAGTATAAGCTTGATGATGTTTTGAATGGTGAATTTCCATTGTTCTCGCATCAATATGAGGCTCTAATGCATCATAAGCATATGGTAAATTTGATAATTCGAAAGCCATATTTTCTATTTTTAAATTTAATTATTCCTTATTTTGAATGAATCAAAATTAGAAAAAATACCCAAGATTAACAACACTAAAAATAGACTAAATCCATCTTTTATTAATCAATAAATAATCTTTCAATAATAAAAATTTAATCGTATTTTTAACCTTTAAACCTTTCTAAATTATGCAAAAACTATATACTACACTGCTGTTGTTTCTTTCATTCAATAGCTTTTCACAAGTTTGTACAATCGATTATTCACAAACACAAACCGGCATATATCCAGATACTTTACCAACAGGAAATGTTGGCCAAGCATATAGTACAGATGTTACTTTTTTCATGCCGTTGGATACTATGGGATATGATTTTACCAATTTTCACATTCTTTCAGTTTCCTTGCCCGTGGGACTAAGTTGGCAGTGTAGTAATTTTGCTACGAACTGCGATTATAATCCCCAAGTAAGTCAACATGGTTGTGTAAATATCAGTGGAACACCATTATTAGCAGGTCAATATGCTGTTGACGTAACAGTTCTAGCTGATTTAACAGTATTGACAGGATATCCATTTGTATTTCAAATTTATTTAGAAATATTACCTAATAACGTTGCTACTTCAAACACAGGTTTTTCAATGATTGGTTCAGCTGGATGTTCCCCAATAACGGTCGATTTCACAAATAACAATCCAGGATTACTTGCTTATACATGGGATTTTGGAAATGGAAATACCTCAACTGTAGAAAATCCTGTGCCCCAAGTTTACAACATTCCTGGCGACTATTTAGTTCAATATCAAGCATTTGATAACTTAACAATTGTTGATGTTTATACTTTGACAAATCTTACCATTAATTCAATGAGTAATTACGGAGGAGGTTTCCCATCCTTTGAAAGTGCAGACGCCTATTTTATTTTAAAAGAAAATGGCACCTCAATCTATCAATCTACAATAATTATGGATACCGACCCTTCGATAAGTTGGCCAACAAGTATTGTTCTAAATCCGGCAAATATCTATGTGATAGAAATTTGGGAAGCAGATGCCTCAGCAGGTGATCTTTTATATGGCGCCGATGATTATATGGGAAATCACACCTTAAATTTGACTGGTTGTGGTGGGTGTACTGCCGGTACTTCTTCCATTTCTTATTCAATTACGCATCAAGTTATCAATCCAAGTCCAATTGTTATTTCAGAAGATACAGTTCATGTTTATGGTTATCCTCCTACACCTATAATTACCTATGATGGGCTAAGTCATACATTATCAACCCCAGATTTGGGATACGGTTATCAATGGTATTTCAATGATAGTCCAATAAATGGTGCAACTACGACTTCTTATGTTGTGCCTTTATCGGGTATTTATCACGTTATTGCAATAAATAATACTGGATGTGTTAGTTTCTCAGATACATTAACTGCCGTATATTGTAATCCTTCTATTAATCCTACAATTTCGGCTGGATCAAATGGCCAATTAGTTGCTAACAATATACCTGCTGGTTATACAATTCAATGGAATATTAATGCATTTGAAATAAATGGTCAAACAAATGATACGATTGCAGCTATAATATCAGGAAACTATTCTGTTGCCATTACTGATTCTTTTGGATGTGTTCATACCTCTCCTAATTATGCTGTTTATTTAGGAATTAACGAATCTAATTTAATTAACTGGAACATATACCCAAATCCTGCAAATGAAACTGTTACAATTGAAATAAATCAAGACACAGATTTTGAATCTGTGCTATTGACCGATCTTACAGGAAGAATTGTGAAGCAATGGGATTGGACGAATTCAACAACTATGACACTTGATATTAGCGAAATTCCAAAAGGCTATTTTATTCTCAGAATGAAAAACAAACAGATGGAATGGTCGAGAAAATTATTAATAGAATAAGAATTAAAGATAAATAGTTTAAAAAAAGAGAAGTTAACGCTTCTCTTTTTTTATTTACCAAATCTTTATTTCAATATGCAACTATTTTTTTTAAATTTGCGTCTGTAAATTTAATTTACACAAACTACTGCTTATGTATAAAATTACTACTATTTTATTGTTCGTATTTGCGACAACTTTTACTTTTTCGCAAACCAATAATTCCCCTCAGAATTATACAGATTCGCTTCAATTAGCGAAATCAATGGTTGATCTTCTTTCTCCTGCTGAACTCACAAAACAACGTGAAAGATTCATATACTTGAATCGCACACAGCCCTCAAAAATTAACAAAGATGTATTAGTTTATATCGAAGAAAAATATAAAAACTTGTAAGATGAGAAATATACTATACATCTTTATTTTTCTATTGATATCATTGAATGGTAATACGCAACCTCCTTGTGGTACAAATCCCCCAGCTGGAGAAGATTGTGCAAATGCAACACCTATTTGCGAATTAAATGGATATTGTGGAAATACATACTCATATGCACCAGATGCTTGGGGAACACTCGAAGAACCATTTGGTTGTGGATTTTTAGGGTTAGGTCCATGTCCCGGAACAGGTTTATTAAATGTTTTCTGTGGTTCGGTTGAAAATGATTCTTATTTGAAGTTTGTGGCATCAGCTACTTCCATTTCATTCGATGTATGGGTTACAAGTTCAGTTTATGGGGACGGAATCCAATTAATTGTATTTAGCACTCCTTCTTGCGGAAACAATACTGTCAATGCACCATATTGTCAACAAATACTTCCTGGTGCAGGCGCTACAAATGTTTCTGTTAGTGGATTAATTGTTGGGAATACTTATTATATTATGATTGATGGTTTTGCTGGTGATTTATGCGATTATGTCATTGGTGCTAACACCGGAATTGCTATACCAGTTGACGTAACGCCCTTAACCTCTACTATTTGTAATGGGGATAATGTGAATTTAACAGCATCTGGTGGAAATGGAACATATACTTGGAATGCATCTGCAGATTTAAACATCACCTCTGGTGCATCAGTTGTTGCTACACCGCCAGGAGTAGGGACATATACCTATACAGTGAATTCTGCCACTGGAAATCCATTATGCCCCTCTTCAACTTTGGCAGTTGCTACAATTATTGTAAATAACTGTGGATGTGCAGTCAATGCTACAAATAGCGGTGACATCTGTGTTGGTGGTGGGTTAATTGATTTATTTACTTCGAATGTTGCAAATGCAACTTATTCTTGGACAGGTCCAGGTGGATTCACTTCTACAAGTCAAAATCCAACTGGTATCACACCACCTGCAATTGCAGGTTCTTATAATTATATTGTCACTACTACTGTTCTCGGCGTTCCTTGTTCTTCAACGACTACATTGGTTGTGAATCCATTACCTACAGTTAGTGCAGGGACTTATTCTTCAGTATGCTCTGATGATCCCGATGTTGCCTTAGTTGGTTCGCCAGTTGGAGGTACTTTTAGTGGTACTGGAGTTACAGGTTCGAATTTTGACCCATCTGTTGAAACACAAACAATTACATATTCTTATACTGATGGAAATGGCTGCTCAAATACTGCATCAACTTCAATAACTTCTGTTTCACCTAGTTCGATAAATGCAGGAACGTATTCTGCAGTTTGTGTTGATGCAAGTAATATTTCATTAGTTGGCTCTCCATTAGCTGGTACTTTTAGTGGAACGGGGGTTAGTGGCAATAGTTTTGACCCATCCGTTGGGACGCAAACAGTAACTTATACTTATTTTGATGCAGGTGGTTGTGGTGGATCTGCAACAACAACAATTACTGTCAATCAGTTGCCTATTGTTTCTGCAGGAAGTTATTCTGCTGTCTGTTCGAACGCTGCAGTTGTTCCTCTTGTAGGATCGCCTGTTGGTGGTACTTTTTCAGGAACAGGTGTAACTGGAAATAATTTTAATCCGGCATCTGGCACACAAACTTTAACGTACAATTTCACTGATGGAAACGGTTGTAGCAATAGTGCAACCGCAAGTATCACTGTAAATAACTTACCTGTTGTAACAAGTGGGAATTATGGTCCATATTGTGTTGATGCAGCAAATGTATCATTAGTAGGGACACCGGCTGGAGGGACTTTTAGTGGTACAGGTGTAACATTAAATAGTTTTGACCCATCTGTTGGAAATCAAACAGTAGTTTATACATATACAGATATCAACGGTTGCGTGAATTCAGCAAATACTGCTATTCAAATAAATCAATTACCCAATATAAATGCAGGCACGGATATAATAATTTGTTTTGGCACAAGTGTAACATTAACTGGCTCTGGCGGTGCGACTTATACTTGGGATGGAGCCATTAATGGTCAAACTTTCACCCCTTCGATTGGAAATACAATTTACACTGTTACTGGGACAGATATCAATGGTTGTATTAACACAGATGCTGTGAGTATAAATGTTTTACCTCTGCCAATAGCAGATATGTCGTCTGATGTGAATATAGGAAATCCAGTTCTTACCGTTACATTTACGAATACTTCAAGTAATTCTGTTAATTACATTTGGAATTTTGGCAATGGTATTACGATTAGTAATAGTTTATCTAATCAAACCAATTCCTACACTAACGAAGGAAATTATTTGGTAACATTAACAGCTTCAAATGGTATTTGCAGTGATATAGATTCGCTTTATATTGATGTCATTCCTTTCCCTGCACCAATAGTTCATGTGCCAAATGTATTTACTCCAAATCAAGATGGTGCCAATGATGAATTTTTTATAGATACAAAATATGCATCACAAATTGAAATCGTAATTCTTAACAGATGGGGCAATGTTGTATTTGAATCAACTGATTTAAATGAAAAATGGACTGGAGATGTTAAAGGAGATCCCGCTTCAGACGGTGTTTATTTCTTTAAATATATTGTGACAGGTGTGAATAGTGATATCATTCAAGGACACGGAAATATTACATTAATAAGATAGTTAATTCATTCCTATAGAATTTAAAAGCCATTTGACATTTGACAAATGGCTTTTTTCTTGGATTAAAATTGTCGTGAGATTATTTCTTATACTTCTTCATGTACTTCTGATACAGTTCTTCTTGGAAATTGCTTGTTGGCATGAATAAACCTCGAATAATTGCTACACTAACATTATTTGTTCGCATATCCAATGCATTTCCCTGAGAGACAAATAAGGTGGCTGATTTCCCTTCTTCGATGCTTCCATATTCTTTATCAATACCTAAAATTTCACAAGTGCTCAAAGAAATACTTCTTATTGCCTGTTCTTCAGTTAATCCGTATGCCATTGCTGTTCCTGCCTGAAAAGGTAAATTTCTAGCATTCATCGTTTCCATATCACCTTCATTTTGGAGACAAAACAAAACGCCTGCTTCCTGAAGTATTTCAGGTAAATGATATGGGAAATCTACTGCATCTTCATCATTCTGGGGCAAGCTATGTGTTCTAACCAACATCACAGGAATTTTCGCGTCTTTCAATTTTTTGGCAACCAAATGACTATCATAACCACCAACGATAACAGGGAAAGGTATATCAAAATATATTGAAAAATCAATAATATCTTGAAGTTGCTGTAATTCATTGGCATGAATGTACACACGTTTATTTCCTTTAAAACAAGAAATCATTGCATTCAATCTCACATCATTTTGATCCTTTTCAGATGCAGAGGTATATCTTTTGGACATTTCAAAAAATTGATAAATCTCTTGTTTATTTTTAATGTAATTTTCTCTGTTTTTTGCTTTTGAAGCATCGTCACCCATAACACTTTCACTAGCACTAAAGGGCCAATTTAGGTGAATTCCATCATCCTTCAAAATAGTTGCATCCTCCCAATTCCAGCCATCTAAAGCCATAACAGAAGAAGTTCCTGAGATACTTCCACCTCTTGGTGTTGCTTGAGTAATTAAAACACCATTTGTTCGAACCGTACTTATCACTTTTGATTGTACATTGAATGCAATTTGTGAGCGAATATGAGGATTGTATTGCCCTACTTCATCAAAGTCTCTCGTTGCTCTTACTGCATCAATTTCGGTTAATCCCAAAGTAGAATTAGGAGCGATAAAAGCAGGATAAATATGCTGTCCTTGTAAGTCTATTATTGTATCCCAATCTTCTTTATTATAAGTATATGCCAATGAATTTCGAACAAGTTCAATTTTACCGTTTTTCACACCAACTAGACCGCTTTCTATGACCTCCCCATTTCCGATATGTAGATAGCCATTTAACAAAAGTATGGATTGACTTTCTTGCGCTGAAAACTGCCCGATAAGAAAAACAATTATGAGTAAATTAAAATATTTCACGTTCAATAAAATTAATGAGTATTTTCTTCTTCCGATCCTTCTTCGCCTATTGTATCACAATGAAAATGTCTCGATTTCTTTTTGAAAAAAGGCTTGCTTTCTTCTCCTTTTTCATTTGATTCAAGCATTTTTGATATTATTCTTGCTTTTTCTTGCTGATTATGAGAACGCATTAAATAATCTCGTTGACTGTCAAAAAGAATAACACCATCCACTAAGGTCATTTCCACTTTAGCTTCAATGCTTAAAGGATTTTCGGTCCAAAGCACAATATCAGCATCTTTTCCTTCCTTCAAGCTTCCCATTCTATCATCCAAATGCAATAATTTTGCTGGATTAAGCGTCACCATTTTCCAAGCTGCTTCTTCAGTCATGCCACCATATTTCACACCTTTAGCTGCTTCTTGGTTTAATCGTCTTCCCATTTCAGCGTCATCTGAATTAATTGCGACAACCAAGCCCATTTCATTCATGATAGCCGCATTATAAGGAATAGCGTCATTCACCTCAAATTTATATGCCCACCAATCAGAAAAAGTGGACGCTCCAACTCCATGAGCCAACATTTTATCAGCTACTTTATACCCTTCTAAAATATGCGTAAAAGTGTTTACTTTAAAATTTAATGAATCGGCAACATGCATCAGCATATTAATTTCAGATTGCACATAGGAATGACATGTAATGAATCGTTCTGAACGAAAAATTTCAGATAACACCTCTAATTCTAAATCTTTTCGAGGTGCAACTTTATTATCTAAACTACTTTTAGAGTATTTAGTCCAATCATTTTGGTATGTCTGCACTCGCATAAAACCATCATAAAAAATCTGTTCAACACCCATTCTTGTTTGCGGAAATCGTATAGAATTATTGTCACCCCAATTTGCTTGTTTCACATTTTCACCCAATGCACATTTAATAAACTTTGGCGCATTTGGAATGAGCATTTCTTCGGGAGATGAGCCCCATTTAAGTTTTATTAGTGCAGATTGACCACCAATTGGATTCGCTGATCCATGTAATAATTGAGCAGCTGTGACTCCACCAGAAAGTTGTCTGTAAATATTGATATCATCAGGTGTAACTACATCTCCAATACTTACTTCAGCCGAAATAGCTTGTCCCCCTTCATTTACTCCTTTGGAAATCGCAATATGAGAATGTTCATCAATAATTCCGGATGTAACATATTTCCCTTTAGCATCAATCACTTTAGCATTATTGGGAATAGTAAAATTTCCAGTGCCTACAAATGATATTTTTCCATTTGAAACTATTACTGTTGCGTCTTTTAATATTCCTTGCGCTTCATTTGTCCAAACTGTCGCATTTCTGAAAACTATTGTCTCTTTATTAGGTTTATTTTCAAATCCATAAGCCATGTTCGGAAACCAAATTTTGGAAGAAAAGGAGGTATCGACTTTGGTATCCTTGGAAATATTTTTATCTGCTTCTTTACGATCATTTTTTATGGCTGACCATTGTATCCATTTACCAGTTGGTGTCAATCCATCGCCTTCAAAAACGCCAAATTTACTATTCACTTTTCCGTGAAGACTCATACTTCCCTTCCAATTTGAGTCGTCAATATTGAACTGAAGTGTAATATCATCCTCAATTAATTGAACATTCATTTTTTGAAATAAAGTATCAATCGATAAGTCAGCTTTTTGATTTATATTTTGAATTTTTCCAGTCAATCTCTCTCCTTCTCCACTAATTTCAATTGGATACTTTTTTCCATCAATTATAATGTTGTACTTACCTGAAACTTCATGTTTAGAGATATCCAATAGTTTTTTCTTGTCACCTAATAGCCATGATTCCAATAATTTTGCATCTTCTTCAAAAGGATTTGCTGAATAAATACTGAAATTTGCTTTTTTACCTTTTTCCAATGTTCCAAATTCTGATTCAATTTTCAATAATTTCGCTGGTTCAATCGTCAGTGCAGCCAATGCATCATTTTTAGACAACCCACGTTCAATTGATTTTCTAATATTTTTCCAAAAACTTTCTGCTGATTTTTGACCTGAACTTGTAAAACAAATTGAAATATTATTTTGTCTTAGAATAAATGGATTCGATGGTGCTAGCTCCCAATGTTTCAATTCAGACAAAGGAATTTGTCTAGATACATATGGATCTTTGACGTCAAAAGGTTCGGGAAAAGTGAGGGGTAATACAATAGTACTTGTTGTATTTTTCAATTCACTAATTGCTTCATATTCATTTCCAGAACCTAAATAATTGAATTGATATTGGAATTCTTTTGCGATTTTTTCAGCGCGTAAAATTTCCCATTTGTCGGCAGTTTGAAACATAAAAGGCAATCCAATCGATTGATTCATTTTATCCAACGATATATTCGTTTCCGAACTTTTACTATCAATATACCACTTCAAATCATAAAAAGACTGACGTAATAAGGCAATCGACCCCATCTGAGAAGATGGATAAGTTTGTTGTGAAACCCCTTTCTCAAATGAATAGAATTGTGCGCTTTTCCCTTGAATGATTTGTTTGTTTACATTTTCAAAACCAAGAGATACCAAAACTCCTGAACCTTGAGAAATACCATCATTTACATGAGTAACAGCAAGTCCAAATCCCATTTTAATCAGCTCTTCATTTGCTTTTGCATCAATTTGATATAACAAATTAGCTTCAGTTTCTGGATGTATAGCTTCATTCCAATAGTATGCCCCATTTTTTGAACTTTCTAATTGCGGTCTATTTAAATGAGAAGTAATAGTGGGCTTAGGCAGTCCAATTGAAGAGACAGTTTCAATAAAAGAAGCAATAATTGTTTTCCCTTCACAATCTATAATTATTGCGTCATCAGGAGGGAAAACCAAAATTCCAACTTCAATTATTTTATCTCCTTCAATGAGTATGGTGCCATTCTCAATTGTTTTTGTTGGAGAGACCAAAATACGTGCATTTTTAAAAGCTATATATTT
The DNA here is from genome assembly GCA_041161265.1 of Bacteroidota bacterium. Taxonomy (GTDB): domain Bacteria; phylum Bacteroidota; class Bacteroidia; order Flavobacteriales_D; family Crocinitomicaceae; genus M0103. The sequence goes on from JBEAUV010000003.1 coordinate 18,090, forward strand.
TGGTTTTGAATTTACTGTTCCATTCTGAGGAATAAGCTGAGCCCAAGAGAAACAAGCATTTAAAGAGAATAAAAGTAAAAAATACTTCATATTTGAATCATAAAATAGAGTGTGAATTTAATCAAAACTGTCGATTTTCATCTCTTTCCCATCTAAACTTCTTTTATTTTCTAATATGAGTAAAGGGAATTTTGAAAATTGGAATCATACTTTTTACTTCTTCATTTTTCCTTAATATTTCTGTGTATTTTTGTAAAAAAAGAAATTATGTATAGCGGATTATTACACACACACTCAGGATTGCGTTGGATAGCTTTAATACTTTTGGTAGTAGCCATCCTAAATGCTTTAATGTCAAAAGGGAAAAATGCTTATGTGAAAAAAGATAAGATGATTAATCTTTTCACAATGATAAGTTTACACACGCAATTATTGATTGGTTTGATACTTTATTTTATATCCCCTAAAGTTCAATTCACTGCTGGTTGGATGGGTAATTCAAGTTTAAGGTTTCATGGAATGGAACATTTGGTTGGGATGGTTTTAGCCATTGTTATCATCACTATTGGACGTAAAAAAGCTGAAAATGCGACGACAAATCATCTGAAGCATAAAAAGATTCTAACATGGTACACACTTGGTTTGATATTAATTCTTGCTTTTATTCCTTGGCCTTTTAGAGAAGTATTAGGTGGAGCATGGTTTTAAGAATCTGTTTCTCTAGTATTTTTCTATTCATTTTTTTTTCCTGTGGTTCAAATGGAACTATAAAAAAACTAGATGAAAAGGGAGTTCAAATTCAACCAACAGTGCAAGATTTATACAATGAAAACTGCTCTGTTTGCCATGGAAGTGACGGGAAATTGGGTGCGGCAGGAGCAAAAGATTTAACACTTTCTAAATTGTCTTCAATTGAAGTTCAAAATCGAATTGAGAAAGGTAAAAATGGCATGCCGCCAATGAAAGAATTATTAGGATCAAAAGAGAACATTACTGCAATGACAGAATATGTTCTTCGAATGAGATAAACGTATGCAAGAAGGACATGTAACCGTTGATGCGGTTGAAGAAAATTGTGTTTTGGTTGGAGTTATTACTCCTTCTCTGAAAGAAGATACAGCGCTTGAGTATTTAGATGAATTAGAATTCCTAGCTGAGACAGCAGGTGCAACAACAGTAAAAAAATTCTTGCAAAAATTACCCATGATTCATCCAAGAACATTTGTTGGAACAGGTAAATTAGAAGAAATAAAAGAATTCATCAAAGAAAATAATATTGAATTGGTCATTTTTGATGATGAGCTTTCTCCTTCTCAACTAAGAAACATTGAGCGCGAATTAGAATGTAAAATTCTTGATCGCAATATTTTAATCTTGGACATTTTTGCGAGTCGTGCACGTTCTTCTCATGCTAAAACGCAAGTTGAATTAGCTCAACTTCAATATATGTTGCCACGATTAACTCGAATGTGGACGCACTTAGAACGTCAAAAAGGAGGAATTGGACTACGAGGTCCTGGAGAATCACAAATTGAATCGGATCGTCGTATAATTCAAACCAGAATCTCTTTGATGAAAGAGAAATTGAAAGAAATCGACAAGCAAATGTCGATTCAACGTGGTAATCGTGGACAATTGGTCAGAGTTGCACTTGTTGGATATACGAATGTTGGGAAAAGTACTGTAATGAATTTACTTTCAAAATCTGAAGTTTTTGCAGAAAATAAACTATTTGCAACATTGGACACCACTGTAAGAAAAGTTGTTATTGAGAATTTACCATTTCTATTAACCGATACAGTAGGATTTATTCGCAAGTTACCTCATCAATTGGTCGAATCGTTTAAATCAACTTTAGATGAAGTTAGAGAAGCTGATTTATTAATTCACATCATTGATATTTCTCATCCCAATTTTGAAGATCAATATAATGTTGTGAATGAGACACTCAACGAATTGGATAAAACAGAAAAACCTGTCATATTAGTATTCAATAAAATTGACGCTTATAAACCAGTTGAGCAAATTGAAGATGATCCAAATCCACCAAAGCAGGAAAATTATTCTTTAGAAGAATTAAAGAAATCATGGATGGCGAAAATGAATAACACCAACTGTGTTTTTATTTCTGCTCAAGACAAGGAAAATATTGAAGAATTGAAAACTGTAATATATGAAGAAGTAAAACGTGTTTTTAAAATTCGATATCCATATAATGACTTTTTATATTAAGATTTAAAAACAAAAAAGGTCCCAATTGAAGAACAATTGGGACCTTTTTTATGCATTTTATTTTTGGATTAGTGAATAACTTGTACAAAGCCATGACCAGTCAGCAATTCGTCTTTCGATCCAATTACTTCATATCTATAGAAATAAACACCATCATTAACTTGATTTCCGGATAAAGTTGTTCCATTCCAAGTCGGTTGATCGACCATATCACCTTTCTTTTCAAACATTATGTTCCCCCATCTGTCAAGAATCACTAAATAGATGCTTTTTGCGTTAACAACATTCAAAAAGTATTCTTCATTGGCATTATCATTATTGGGAGTAAATACGTTACCTGCGCCTACACAAGTTGGAAGGATGAATGTTTCACTAATTGTATCATTACAAATGTCATAACCGTTTTTTGCAATCAACGTGACAGTTGATTCATTGTTTATAATATTTGAATAATTAGCATTACCAATAACCGTTGTTGATCCTTGACTATCAACAATCCATTCAAATGTTGAAGAATAAAGACTTTCATTACTAAATGAAAGTATCGCTGGATTACATGCCAAAGAATCCAATAGTGAAAATTCTGCTTTCGGTTGACCATCTACTAATGTGAAGTAAAGAGTATCAAAATAGGGATTGCCATATTTATCTTCCCAATTTAAATAGACTTCAAAGCTTTCATTTCCTTCAGTTAAGTTATCAATCACTGCTTCATAATTAAATTGAGCAATTGTATCATTAATTGGTATCGTGACACTACTTGGAAGATTTATTAGATCACCTGCAGAAGCAGTTCCGCCATAATTGATATTAATATTCAACCCGAAATCCTTTTGACAAATATTTCGTGTGAAATACAAAGTTGATTTTGAACAGCCTTCTACAATATTTTGATCATTGGTCTCTGAAGAAGTTGAAAGTTGCAAAGGTTCTGAATTAAAACTTCCAGCTTTTAAAAAGACTCCTGTATCAAGAAAGTCATCTTCACAATCTGCAACAGCAAATTTGAAATGATAAGTCTCCCCACATAGTACACTGAAAGTGATGTCAATTGGAATTGTAAACCCATTAAAAGAATGTCCTTGAGGAGTTCCAATATAATAACTAGCATTTAAACCTGGATTTGCAGCATCTATAAAAGGATAGATTGTTGAAATTGTTATTGGGTCAGTTGTTCCTGGTATGAGTGCTAAATTAGCTGCGCCATTTGGAAAACCTACAGGTGCGGCATATGGTCCTGATATTCCAGGGCCACTAATGAAAAAGCCAAAGGCATCATTAAAAATTTCATTTACATACGATAAATATTCTTCTGAGGCAAAAACGAAAGAAAAACTAACTTCATTCCCGTCTGGAACAAAATCAAATTCTAAAATTGCTGCATCAAATGTTTCAGAAATCATTCCAGAACTAGGATTGGACGTAACAGACTGTGCAACAGTCAATAAATCAGGGTCTCCCGGATTGTTAAATGTCCCATTGTCAGGCTGGTTTGGCGGGACACAATCAGAAACATTACCAGACGAAAGTAATATCCCTTCGGTAAAACCAATATTACAGCCAGTCATAGCATTAAAATAACCTTTTTGACTTGGTTCTCCCATAAAGGTGATGTTTGATGCCAAAACACCGTTCCCTAAAAGAATATTATTCACAAGATCTGCCGGAGTATTGGTTGTTGTTACACTTATTTGAGCTGTTAATGACATCGAAAAAAATGTAAAAACAACACCAGCAATAATATTTTTTCTCATGATTAATTTTTTGAATTACCTTTTAGACTTGATAATTGTGTATTCGGTTGCACGAAAATCGATAAAAATAAATTTACAACCAATTTATAAAAGAAAAATCACGATTTTTGAAAGGAAAATTAACACAATAAGCATGAATGCAACACAAAATTATATCAAGGATAATAAAGATCGTTTCCTAACTGAATTAATTGATTTACTTAAAATACCCTCTGTTTCTGCGGATCCAGCTTATTCAGAACATGTTCATAAAACAGCAGAATCAATTGCAAATCATCTAGAGGTAATAGGTTTAGATAATGTTGAAATTTGTAAAACCGCTGGATATTCGGTTGTTTATGCGGATAAACTAATTGATGCTGCTCTTCCAACTGTATTAGTATATGGTCATTATGATGTCCAGCCAGCAGATCCAATTGATTTGTGGACAAGCCCTCCTTTTGAGCCTGTTATAAAAACTACTGCAATTCATCCTGAAGGAGCAATTTTCGCGCGAGGTGCTTGTGACGACAAAGGTCAAATGTTTATGCATGTCAAAGCAATGGAAGCCATGTTGAAAACAGGTGAATTGCCATGTAACGTGAAATTCATGATTGAAGGAGAAGAAGAAATAGGTAGCACCAATCTTGGAATATTCGTTGAAAACAATCAAGAGAAATTAAAAGCAGATATCATCCTTATTTCTGATACTGGAATGTTGGCAAATGACGTTCCCGCTATAACTTCAGGGTTGAGAGGATTGAGTTATGTGGAAGTCGAAGTTACAGGTCCAAACCGCGATTTACATTCTGGTTTGTATGGTGGTTGCGTAGCGAATCCAATTAACATTCTTACAAAAATGATTGCATCCATGCACGATGAGAACAACCGTATTGCTATTCCAGGGTTTTATGATAAAGTTGTTGACTTGACAGACGATGAAAGAGCTGAAATGGCTAAAGCACCATTCTCATTAGAAAAATATTGTGATGCATTAAATCTTACAGATATTTCAGGGGAGAAAGGATATACAACAATGGAGCGTGGTTCAATTCGCCCGACGTTAGATGTTAATGGGATTTGGGGAGGTTATACAGGTGAGGGTGCTAAAACAGTTATTCCATCAAAAGCTTTTGCAAAAATCTCTATGCGATTGGTGCCAGATCAAGATCCTCATGAAATAACGCAATTATTCACAAATCATTTTAATGCAATTGCACCAGGAAGTGTACGTGTAAAAGTAGTTCCACACCATGGTGGTGATGCAGTTGTAACTCCAACAAATTCTGTTGGATATCAAGCAGCTTCAATGGCCTATGAAACAACGTTCAACAAAAAACCAATTCCAGTGCGCAGTGGTGGTAGTATTCCAATTGTTGCAATGTTCGAAAAGATATTAGGCTTAAAAACTATTTTGATGGGCTTTGGTTTAGACAGTGATGCTATACATTCACCAAACGAGCATTATGGTTTATTCAATTATTATAAAGGGATTGAAACGATTCCATATTTCTTCAAGAATTTCGCTGATTTATCCAAATAAAATAACGGGTCGTAATTCGGCCCTTTTTTATACCATGAAAAATATATTAATTGTTTCTTTTCTTGCTACTATCATCTCATCTTGTGCAAACTTCGAGGAACCTGAATTTATAAGTTCTAACGGTTTAAAAATGGGAAAAATAGAAGGGAAAAAAATCTCAATAACGGCAGATGTTGTTGTGGCCAATCCCAATTGGTTTGGAATAAAAATTAAACCATCCAATCTTGATGTTTATATTGAAAATCAATACATGGGTAAAATTTTTCTAGAGAAAAAAGTTAAGATGAAAGCCAAACAAGAAAGTACTTTATCAATGGATTTACGCGCTGAATTGGCTGATGGAGCAATGATAACGGCTTTGAAATACGCCAATAAAGAAAGTGTAAAAGTGCATTTTACGGGTAAGGTTAAAGGTGGTGTGTGGCTCTTTTCTAAGAAGATTGCTATAGATGAAACAAAAACGATTTCAGGAAAAAACCTCAAACTTGGATCCCAACAATTATAAGATGCAATTACCAGATTTTCAATTAGAAAAAGGGTCAATTAGCGAACGTTTTATTGAAAAAGGGATTTTTACTTTTAAGGAGGCTTGTAATTTTATTCAACAACTTCCCTACGGGCGCATTTCAGACAGAACAAATAATTCATTAGTTCTCTCTGAAGAAAAAGGAACTTGTTCATCTAAACATGGTTTATTAGCTTCTTTGACCGAAGAAAATGATTGCTTAGAAATCGAATTAATTGCTGCGATTTTTATGATGAGTCCAGCAACACATCCACAATTAACAAACTATTTTCAAGACAAATCCTTTACTTATCTTCCTGAAATGCATTGTTTTTTTCGTTATAATGGAAAGCGTTTTGATTTCACTTCTTCAACTAATCAAATGACATTTATTGAAACAAAATTGGTGCGCGAGCAACGCTGCGAGCCACATCAAGTTGGAGAATGGAAGGAAATGATTCACAAAGAGTATTTGAATAAATGGGTGGGAAGAAATCCTAATTTAGGGTTAACTTTTGATGAAATATGGGAGTGTAGGGAAGAATGTATTGCGTTGTTGTCTGAATAATTTAACTCATTCAAAGTAAAAAGTCTGTCCACGAATTTCACAAATTTCCACGAATCGAAATTTGTGAAAATTTGTGTAATTCGTGGATAGAAAATACTGCACAATTTACTGATGAAATAAACTCCATCATGCATAAAGCGCATTCACCATAAGAAGTTTCAATGAAAATATTCCTTACTCCTCCAAATAAACGCGATGCACTCTTTTTGAAATACTCGTCATAACTTCGTAAGGAATTGTATCCATTTGAGTGGCAAATTTCTCAATGGTTTGCTTCCCACCAATAATTACCACTTTATCCCCTTCCTTTACATGCAATTTAGTGACGTCCACCATAATCATATCCATGCATACTTTTCCAATAGTTGGACAATATGTTTCATGAATGTAAACTCCCCCTTTTCCGTTGCTTAAATTGCGTCTAAATCCATCTGCATAACCTACAGGAATAATGGCAATTTTCGTAAGTTTTTCTGCTATGAATGCACGATTATATCCAACACTTTCCCCTTTTGACAATTCTTTGATTTGAGATATAGCACTTAACCATTTCAAAACAGGTTGCAATTTTTGTTTAAATGTTGGATTTGAGGAAATTCCATACATCCCAATTCCTAAGCGCACCATTTCGTATTGTGCATTCGGATAATTGGCGATGCCTTCTGAATTTAAAATGTGTCTATCAAAATGGTAGTTCAAATGGTGATTCAACAAATGAGTTCCTTGATGGAATTGTTTGATTTGATGCTCTGTAAATCGTTTATCTCTTCTATTATCTGCATCAGCTAAATGAGAATAAACAGATTTCACTCTAATTTCAGGTTGCGCTTGCAAGATTTCACACACGCGAGGTATGTCTTTTAACTCAAATCCAAGACGACGCATTCCAGTATCTAATTTTAAATGAATTGGATAAGCAGATTGTCCTTGAAAAATTAATTCTTTTATGAAGTGGTCTAGTTGATTGAACGAATAAATTGCTGGTTCGAGTTGGTGATTGATACAATCCTCAAAACCATCTTCTTCTGCATTCATGACTAAAATCGGCAACTTTATTCCTTGTTTGCGTAATTCAACTCCTTCATCAGCATAAGCAACACCTAAATAATCAATTCCTTGTTGTTCAAAAAAGGCAGCCATTTTTTCTACTCCAGAACCATAAGATTGCGCTTTTACCATCGCAAGGAGTTTAGTTTCTGGATGAAGCAAAGATTTAAATTGTGCGATATTGCGACGTACACCTGTTAAATCTATCTCTACGAATGTTTTATGGTTCTTCAATCGGAATTGTTTAGCCAATCGTTGCATGTCCGCTTTACGTGTTCCTTTGATTAAAACAACAGCGTTTTCAAAACTTGCTTTCAACTTTTCATTGTTGCGAATAATAAACAATTGATCCGGTTCATAAGCCTTTACAATCTTTTCAACTTCTTCTTTTCGGAAATAATTATCTTCATCTAAACCAATTATAACTATCCGTTTACGGTTATTAGCAACACGAATTTGGTATTCCAATGAATGATTCAAAGCATCTAAATCTAGATTGTATGTGTCGTTTATGATAGTATTTGAATTGATTCCTTCAAATGTTTCCATTCGCAATGCCAATTGAGGCAAGGATGAAATTCGTTCCTTCAAAACTTTTGTGTCTTCCAAAAACAATTTAGCCAAAGCAATTGCAACAAGAGCATTACTCCTACTCGCTAAATCATCAAAAGGAACCATTGCCAGTTCTTTTTTATAATTTTCAGGTTTTAAACAAACTCCATTAATTTTTTTATTCTGTTCAAAAGTGAGTTGAATGCTATTTGGATAAAATGTTTTTTGAACAGTGAAAAACAAGCTTAATTTTTCAGACAAATGCGCATCTATTGTTTTGAAATTTTCTTCATGACTGCGACCAAAAGAAGTAAAAACCCCAATTGTAGGTTGAACAATTTCTGCTAAACGTGCCATTTCGCCTGGTTTAGAAATTCCAACTTCAATGATTGCAACATCACACTCAGGGTGCAATTCTAATAATGACAATGCTACACCCAATTGAGAATTATAACTCTTTGGACTTCGCGTAACACGCAAACTTGGGCTCAATAAGTGGTACAACCATTCTTTAACTGTTGTTTTTCCAGCACTTCCAGTTATTGCGATTAGCGGGAAATTAAATTGGATTCTATGAGCATGCGCTAAATCTTGTAATGCAAACAGGCAATCTTTTACTTCAATAAAATGTGCTTCTGGAAATTTATCCAATTCAACAGATTTTGACACCACAAATATTCGAATTCCTTTCGAATAAGCCGACTCTACGAAAGTATGACCGTCTCTAAATTCACCAGACAATGCAAAAAAAACAGTGTTACTTTCTTGAACTATTTTGCGCGTATCATAAACAATTTGATCTACAATAAGTGTTGCCTCTCCAGTTAAAGAAGTTCCTTTTATTATTTTACAAAAATCAGTGTATGTTTTATTTAAGTTCAATGGGCTTTGATATTGAAGCACGTGCGACAAAGCGGTTTATATTTTTCGGTAGCGCCTACCAAAACTTGTTCTTTTTCATTTGCCGTACGATGCGAAAACTGAGCTAAGTTACCACAAGAAACGCAAATAGCATGCACTTTCGTTACATATTCTGCAATAGCCAATAATTTTGGCATTGGTCCAAATGGCACCCCTAAATAATCCATATCTAAGCCAGCGATAATAACACGAACTCCTTTGGAAGCAAGAAAATTACACGCTTCAATAATTCCTTCATCAAAAAACTGTGCCTCATCTATAGCCACAACCATTTCGTTAGTCCAGATTTGAAGAATTTCTCTAGAATCGTTCACTGCAATAGCCTTCAAACTACTTCCTTGGTGACTCACAACGTTTTCTTCACTGTAACGATCATCAATAATCGGTTTAAAAAGCAATAATTTCTGATTTGCGAATTGCGCTCTTTTCAATCTTCGAATTAACTCTTCCGTCTTACCAGAAAACATTGACCCACAAACGACTTCAATCCAACCATTCATTCTACCATTTCCTGGAAATTGTTCTAAAAACATGTGCTATTTTTAATATAAGGTTATTAACAAATCAACGAAGAGAAGTTTCTCAAAAGCGCAGTGGCTTGTTCAAACATCAATAGTAAATTTACAGTCTAAAGGTCGTTAATTTTGTTCTTTTAAGCACGAACAACGTTAGCAACTTTAGTAAAATGTTGAAAAATAGATACTTTATACACATGGCAACCAACAGCACTTTTGAATCAAATATTTCAGCCATTCAGACGGCATTAGCGAATTTAAACGCGGGAAAACTTACACAAGACGAATTAGAATCCCTAGTTGAAAACGCTAAAGAGGTTTACGAACGAGCTGTAGTATTGCGGTACAAAGCATTTGAATTAAAAGTATTTGGTGAAAAAGAAGTAGAAGAACCTATTTTCGCAGCACCTATTTTCGAAAATTCATTTATCGAAGAAACTGAACTAGAAGTTTCAGAATTAGAACTAGATATTCCAGCTGAAGAATTGGAAGAAAAAGAGGAAGAAATCGTTGAAGAAAATCCCGCATTTGATTTCTCCTTATTCGATGATACAGTAGAAGAAGTTAAAGAAGAAGAATTAGAAGAAGATGCTATAGAGCATGTTTCGGTAACGGCAACGCACACTGATGATTTTGGAATTCACGAAGATAAAATCATCATGGAGCAAGTAACATTGACGCCAACAGGTGATGAAAATAGAGCGTTTCTTGACAAATTCACCAAAAAGGATATGTCTTCCTACAACCAAATAAGTAGCGCGAAAATTGTAACATTAATCGGTGCGTTTGGATTAAATGAACGTTTGCAATACATCAATGAGTTATTTGATGGTTCAAGCGAAGATTTTTCTGAAGCAATAAAGGCAATTGATAATTTTGGATCTTTAGAGGAAGCGTTGATGAAAGCATCCATTTATGCGAAACAACACAATTGGGACAATTCTAGCGAAACAGTTGAGGAATTTGTGCATAAAATCAAAAGACGTTATGTTTAAAAATACGCTTCTAATCTTTCTCTTATTAAGCCAGTTTAGTTTTGGTCAAATTGAGGAAATTAGAAGAATAACACAAACGCTTTGTTCTCCAGCCTTTCATGGTCGTGGATACGTCAACAAAGGCGATTCGATTGCAGCTGAATTTATTGTTTCAGAATTCAAAAAAATAGGATTAAAACCCATTAAAAAATCTCATTTTCAGTCGTTTTCACTGGATGTCAATTCTTTTCCTGATAAAATGTCCATTGAAATGGGTAAAAAATCCCTTATTCCAGGCGTACATTTTTTAGTTGACCCTGCAAGCGCAAGTTGTAATATGGGATTAAATCCAAAAAGAATTTCTGTTGCTACTGCTTTAGATGAGTCCAAGTTGACACAAGAATTGATGAATATTCTGAAGGAAGGGAAATACAATTCCGTTGCATTTGATTTTGAGCGTCTTTCTGCCGACACTTTGAAAAAATTGGCTGGTTTGACAGAAATGATTGCGGGAATATTACCTGTTATTGAAGTAATGGATCGCAAATTCACGTGGTCTGTGGCATCCGAACAATTGAAATTTCCTTTAATCCAAATTCAATCCAACAACTTTAATTTTGACGAAGAACTTGCTGTCAATATTGATGCAAAGTTGATTCAAAACTATACTTCTCGCAATGTTTTCGGCTATTTACCTGGAAAGAAAAAATGTGGAAAAACCGTTATTTACTCTGCGCACTACGATCATTTAGGTCGCATGGGAGAAGGAACTTATTTCCCTGGCGGAAATGACAATGCGAGTGGCACCGCGATGCTAATCAGCATGGCAAAGTATTTCAAAGAAAACCCTGTTGATTACAATATTTTATTCATTGCTTTTGCGGGCGAAGAAGCAGGATTAGTCGGTTCTCACTATTTTGTTGAAAATCCTTTGTTGAAATTGGATAAAATTGCATTTCTCCTCAATCTCGATATTATGGGAAGTGGCGAAGAAGGAATTACAGTTGTCAATGCAACACTTTTCGAAAAGGAATTCAAAGAATTGCAAAGAATAAATGAAGAAAAGCAACTTTTAACGGTAGTTAAAGCTCGTGGACCTGCAGCAAATTCAGATCATTATTGGTTTACCCAAAAAGGTGTTCCAGCATTTTTCATTTACACCATGGGACCAAATAAAAACTACCACGATGTATATGACACCTATGAGAATTTGAGTTTTGTGGAATACAACGATATCACAACGTTATTGGTAGAATTTACAAAGAGGTTGAAAAATTAAAGAACTAGCTTGTTCAATGTTCATTTTCTGAGATTTGAGAATATACAAACCACTCATCTTAAGAATTTTCCTTAAATTGGCTTTCTCAACCTACATTTTATGAAATTAACGCTTTTTGTCCTATTTATAGTTAGCTTTTTCACAGTTCTTGCACAACCTTATGGCGGTGGAGAAAAAGTCAAAGTCAAACAAAATTCGTCCAAAGCTGCTCAATGCACTCCACCAACAACTACAACATATCTTGATTTAAATAACGTTCGAGCAATGGTTCACACTGCTGGAAATTTGTGGCAAGTGCCTAATCAGAATTACTCGCAATATGAGATTCCTAAAAATTCTGGTATCATGGCATTGTTTACAGCAGCACTTTGGTTGGGCGGAACTGATGTCAATAATCAATTGAAACTTGCAGCTTTGCGTTATAGAACAGGTCAAGACTATTGGACTGGGCCGCTTTCAAAAGTTTATGCAGAAACGTCTTATGAAAACTGCAGTAAATACGACAAACATTTTGTTACAACTCAAGATCTAGTGCGTGAATTCAATGCTTGGTTTCAAGCTGGAGTTGATGATATTACCAATGGAACAAACACTCAAAATGAATTATTTCCAGGTTATAAAGTTCCAAATATCATTAAAGAATGGCCAGCACATGGCGATATTTCTCAAGGTCAAGATTATTATTTAGCGCCGTTTTATGACAAGAATCAAGATGGTAATTATAATTGGCAGGATGGTGATTATCCTTGGCATGATATAGAAAAATCAAAAGAGTGCAAAGTTGACAGAGCCGTTTCACTTTATGGCGATATCAATTATTGGTGGGTCATGAATGATAAAGGAAACATTCACACAGAAACGGGAGCTGATCCGATTGGAATGGAAATTAGAGCTCAAGCTTTTTCTTTTGCCTCCAATGACGAAATTAATAACATGACCTTTTACAATTATGAATTGATTAATCGTGGAACTCAAACCCTTTACAATACATACTTCGGGTTTTTCACAGATGGCGCTCTTGGAGATCCGTACGATGATTATGTAGGTTGTGATGTGAATCGTGGATTAGGTTATTATTATAATGGCGATAATCTTGATTCGGATAATTCTGGATTTAAAGGTTACGGCGCTTCTCCCCCAGCTGTGGGAGTTGACTTTTTTGAAGGTCCATATCAAGATAATGATGGAATTGATAATGCTTATGGGATTGGTATCAATGAAGCTTTAAATGGAATTGGGTTTGGAGATGGAGTTGTTGATAACGAACGCTTTGGGATGAGGCGGTTTTTGTACTATTCAAACACTACAAATGGAGCTGACCCAAGTCAAACAGACCCAATTAATGCTTCCGATTATTACAGTTATCTCAGTGGATATTGGAAAGATGGAACTCCTTTTTATTATGGTGGTAGCGGTCATATCTCTGACAATCAAGCAAATCCAAATATGCCTTGTCAGTTTATGTTTCCTGGGGATACAGATCCTTTGGGCTGGGGAACTGGAGGAAATCCACAAGAACCATGGACAGAAGTATCCTCCAATAATGTTCCTAACGACAGGCGCTTTGTTGAATCAGCCGGACCTTTTATTTTAAAACCAGGGGCAGTAAACAATATAACAGTTGGTGTAGTTTGGGCACGAGCAACAAGTGGTGATCCGTTTGCTTCAGTACTAAAATTAAGACAAGCTGATGATAAAGCTCAAGCTTTATTTGAAAATTGTTTTAAAGTATTGGATGGACCTCATTCTCCAGATTTACACATTCAGGAATTGGAAAATGAGCTAATCCTTACTTTGTCAAATTCGTCAAATTCGAATAATTATCAGGAAAAATATGAAGAATTAGATCCATTTATAACTGCAGTTGACCCCAATGCTGATAAATCGTATCGCTTCCAAGGATACCAAATCTTTCAATTGCAAAACAACCAAGTTTCATTATCAGATCTTGCTAATCCAGAAAAGGCTCGACTTGTTGCTCAATGTGATATCGAAGATGGTATTTCTCGAATCATCAATTTTGAATTCGATGAGGATTTAAGTGCTAGTATTCCAATCGAAAGAGTAGATGG
>JBEAUV010000004.1:0-31764 GCA_041161265.1 Bacteroidota bacterium
TTTCACACCATCAACCTATGTTTTAACTACTCTTGATACACAAGTTTCATTTAACAATAATAGTGTTGGCGCAAGTGATTATGTGTGGGATTTTGGTGATAATTCACCTACAAGTACTGTAGATTCTCCAAATCATTTGTATCCAAGTGAAGAAGAAGGCGCTTATCAAGTGATGTTAATAGCAACTTCGTCATTTGGTTGTGCAGATACAGCTTATTCTTATATACAAGTTAACGAAGAGTTGTTATTTTATGTACCGAATACCTTTACACCAGACGGGAATAATTTTAATCAAACATTCCAGCCTGTGTTTACTTCAGGGTATGATCCATTTGATTTCACGATGTTGATTTTCAATCGATGGGGTGAATTAATCTTTGAATCACATGATGCTTCAGTGGGATGGGATGGTACTTATGGAAGTAACGGTCAAATTGGAATAGTTCAAGATGGTACATATACATGGAAAATTGAATTCAAAACATCTCTCAATGATGAGCGAAAAATGATAGTTGGACATGTTAATGTAATCAGATAATTAAACTAAAAAGAAAGCCCCGGATATTAAATAAATATTCGGGGTTTTTATTTATACTTTTTCAGCTAATACTTCACAAATACATTCTTAGGCTCTGTAAAGAAACGCAGAGCTTCTAACCCGCCTTCACGACCAACACCTGAGGACTTTATTCCACCAAACGGAGTTCGTAAATCACGAACTAACCATGAGTTAATCCAAACTATACCTGATTCAATTTTATCAGCCATACGATGTGCTCGTTTCAAATCACTTGTCCACAAAGTTGCCGCTAATCCATATTGGGTTGAATTTGCCATCATTAAAACTTCTTCTTCTGTATCAAAAGGTGTAATAGTAACAACAGGACCAAAAATTTCTTCTTGATTTGTACGACAATCGTAAGCTAATCCTTCAATTACGGTTGGACGTAAATAATATCCATTTTCATATGGAGCATCCAAAATAACGCGTTCACCACCAGTTAAAACAGTGCCTCCTTCAGTTTTTGCTAATTCAACAAAAGAAAGTACTTTTTCCATGTGTAGTTGAGAGACAACAGCACCTAATTTTGCTTTTGGATCTTCAGGATTAGAAACAATTGTTTTTGAAACTTTGTCAACAAATGCAGTTTTGAATTTATCAAAGATTGTGCGTTCAACAAAAATGCGTGAACCACACAAGCAGATTTGACCTTGGTTTGCGAACGACGATCGCAATGTCGTACTCAACATATCGTCAAAATCACAATCTGCAAAAATAATATTAGGATTTTTGCCTCCCAACTCTAAAGAAAGTTTTTTAAACATTGGAGCTGCCGTTCTGGCAATATATTCACCTGTTTTAGTGCCACCTGTAAAAGAGATTGCTTTTATTTTTGGGTGTTTTACAATTGCATCACCTACACTTCCTCCCAAACCATGTAATATATTTAATACGCCATCAGGCATTCCAGCATCTTTTGCTACTTGGCCAAGCATATATGCAGTATACGGAGTGATTTCTGAAGGTTTTGCAACCACACAATTTCCAGCAGCCAATGCAGGAGCGATTTTCCAAGAAAAAAGATATAAAGGTAAGTTCCAAGGTGAGATACAACCTACAATTCCAATTGGCTTGCGTATGGTATAATTTACACCAACTCCTTCCATGTAATGTGATTCTGATGCGAAATGAATAATTCCTGTCGCAAAAAAATGAAAGTTTGAAACTGCTCTCGGAATATCTACATGTGCTGCTAATGAAAGTGGTTTTCCGTTATCTTTTGATTCAGCTGCCACAAATTCATCCATTCGCTTTTCAATTCCTTCAGAAAGTCGAACAAGAATTTCACTTCTTTCTTCGACACTCATTCCAGACCAAATAGGAAAAGCTTTTTCAGCTGCTTTAACCGCTATTTCAACATCTCGTTCATCAGAATTTGGAATCAAACTATAAACTTTACCCCTTGCTGGCTCGTAATTATCTATGTATTGCTCTCCAATTGGTGCACAATACTTTCCATCGATGAAATTCTGAAGTTTTTCCATGTTTTACTTTTTGCTTGGCGAAATTACGTGTATTTTTACTAATACAGATTTGATTTGATTTCTAAAAAGTGAGAAAATGATTAATGAAGTTAATACACCCAATGAATTCGCTATGAAATCATAAATAGATAATGTTCGACCAATAAATCCTTGAATGAATTCAATTAGAATACTATATCCTAAAATTGCCAATAAAAAAACAAGCAATTTCCTTGTCACTATGTCAAAAAACAAGCAGCAATTCATTCCAAAAGCTAAATAAGCTAAATAATGCCCAACTTTATCATTTGTTGATAATTCAATAACACTTTTAGGAGGTGTCAAACTCAAAACAGTGATAATAAAAAAAATGCAAACGAATGAAAATCGTAGTTTATTCATAGCGCAATTCTTTTCCTTTAACTGTTGCAGGAATTCCGTCTGTCAACCATTTCGGTGCTGGTTTATCCAACAAGTAATAATCAAAGAATTGACGCATTCGAATACTCAAATCAATGCGATTCGCATTCTCCATTAAATTATGATCGTCGCCATTATAATTCAACATCCAACACGGTTTTCCTAGGCGTTTCATTCCAGTAAACATTTCAATCCCTTGATACCACGGAACTGCACCGTCTTTATCATTACTCATTATTAACAGAGGCGTCGTAATATTTGGAATATGAAACAAAGGCGAATTTTCAACATACAATTCAGGTGCTTCCCAAATCGTTTTTCCAATTCTACTTTGTGTTCGTTCATATTGAAACTGACGGTTTACGCCACTTCCCCATCTAATTCCTCCATAAGCTGAAAACATGTTTGAAACTGGCGCGCCAGCCATTGCAGCAGCGTATCGTTTAGTCATTGTGATCAATTGTGCCGTTTGATAACCTCCCCAACTTTGTCCTTGCAAGCCCATTTTAGTTGAATCAATATTTGGAAGAAGTTTAAGTACACGGTCTGTCCCACTCATGATACAATCGTAAGCCGATTTTGCAGGATGACCTATTTTGTATCTTACATCCGGAATAAAAACAACATAACCAGCAGAAGCATATTCCGTTGGATAGATAATGGATGCTGTTGGCTTTGGGGTATAATGATTGTGTAAATCATCCGAATACAATTCGTAATAATAAATCAACAATGGATACTTTTTATTTGGATCATAATTTTCAGGTTTATAAAGTAATCCTTCCAATGGAATTCCATCATAGCTTTTCCAATTAATTAATTCAACACTTGCCCAATTAAATTCACTTTGCTGCAGATTGGTTGACGAAATAACCGTTTCCGATTTAAAAAATGACTTTGAGAAACGCACTTCAGGATAATCTTGTAGTGACATTTTTCTAAATACTATTGTCTCTTTGTTTTTCGATCTTGAAAGGAATGATATTGTATGATCTGTATAATATTTCTCTACTAAATCCATGTGATCACCATGGTCAGTGTAATTGAACAAATGGGTTCCTTTGGTTTGTTCATCAAATCCTTCGATGTACAAATTTTCATAATCAACATACAAACTGTCTGTTGACCATAATTTTGGTTGCATTCGAATTTTTCCTTGTACCCCTTCTCCATTTGTTATCGATTCTAATCGGTTTTCACCAATTGAATAATTCCAAACATCATATTGTGATTGAATAAAAATTGATTTTTCGTCGTTTGAATAACCAAACACACCAAAAGGACTTGCTGTCATAGGCATTCCATTTACATCTGTTTGCCAATTCACTTTGTTACTAGAACAAGTCATACAAACTTCTTTTTTTGATTGTAAATCAATTAAATAATAGTTCGCTTTTTTTCCATCAAAATAAGAATAATAGTTTCCTTTAGGAGACAAAATTCCATTGAAACTACATGCTGTTTTGATTCTTTCAATTGAGCCATCAACTAGCGATATTCGATAATGGTCTTCCAGATTAGGAACTTCCCATTGATTTTCCATTTGATAACGCTCATCAGAACTGGCAAAAAGATAATCACCAAGTTGTTTCTCAGTTGGACGAATGTTCAATGTATCTGTTGAAAGTTTCAAAATTTTTCCATCCAACAAATGGTACACATATAAATCCGTTTTTTTCTGATCTCTTTTCAATTCAATCAGTTGCTGTGATTGTAAACGGGTATCTTGGTAATGCCAAATGTCTAAATCAACTTTTTCTGATTCCAATAAAGAATCTTTTACTTCTTTTTCAGGACGTTTTGTTACACCAAAATAAAGAAATCTTTCGTCATCAGTGAAAAGAAGTGTTCTATTATCAGAGACTGATTCTTCTTTTGGAAAAGCGGTGGAAGTCGAATCAACAAGTACTTTGTTTATTTTCGAATCAAGTTGGTACAAATTCAAATTATACGTTTTCAATTTGGTTGTATCCGTACTAGTCAAAAAAGCTAATTGCTTTCCTTCTTCGTTAAAAGACAAAGATTTGATAGAAGAAAATTTTGGTTCTATTCGACCAGTAGTGCCAGTTTTTAAATCCAAAGTCACCAATTGGAACGAATCAACTTTTTCCTTCTTATGCTCAATGAAAGCCATATATGTTCCTTTATCTGAAAGACTAAAATCAGTTACATCTTTGAATTGATATTGAATTTCTGAAATTGGATTGTATGCGGTAAGAACTTTACCTTCCGATTTATATTCAACTTCAGGTTTCTTTTTCTTCTTTTTTTTATTTTTCGAACCTGGACTTTTTATTTCATTTTCATCAAGTAAATAGGTCATCCAATTGTTATCTTCTTCAACCGAAAATGACTTCACTATTGACACTTTAATCAACGTATCTTTTGCAATTAAATAGATTCCAAGCGAATCTTTTGGCCATTTCTTCTTATCGACTTTATTTAATTCACAATTTCTCAAGGTATCAAATCCTGGTTGGATTTTAAAAACCAAATAATCGCTTCCGAATGAAAATTTAGCTTCTTTAGATCGTGGAAAAGAATCCAATTTCGCTGTTTCAGTATTATACAAATACATGAAACCATCCCCGCGGTGTGGATTTATTTCATACGAAATGTATTTTCCATCGTTGGAAACTTGTTGGTTTTCATTTTTCTTCCAATCATTGTAGGCAGTATGATCAATGATTTTTTTCTGTCCAAAAACATTTGTAATCGCAACAAACGCAACAATAAATAATAAAAACCTCATAGTTCAATTTTCGTGTTAATCGTAAATTTAATCAATAAATAATTCGGAAGCGATATGATCTGCTTTCAAACGACCTTCATCGCTCAATAATAGTTTGTTAGAATCTGTCACGACCCAACCATTCGCGGTGAAAAGATCAACTTTATCGTTAAACGATTTTGTAAAAGGGAAAATAGTTGCTAATTGTTCTAAATCAACCCCAAATGATGTTCTTAATCCAGTCATAACAAGTTCATTCCAACGTTCTTTTGATGTTAAAACTTCTTTCTCAAACCAATCGTCGTTTATTCCAAAATTCTTGATGTAAGCTGAATTATTAGAGACACTCCATTGACGAGAAGTACCGTTGAACGAATGAGCTGAAGGTCCAATCCCTAAATAAGTTTTTCCTCTCCAATAGTTTGAATTATGGACTGCTTCAAAACCTGGAAGCCCAAAATTAGAGATCTCATAGTGTAAAAACCCAGCTTCTTTCAACCGTTTTGATAAGTATATAAAATGTTCACTTTGAGCGTCTTCGCCAACAGGATTAATCTTTTTTGTTTCAACCAAATGATGTAAAACCGTCTTCTCCTCCACTGTTAAACAATAAGCTGAGACATGTTGAACGTTCATTTGCAACACACGTTCAATATGGTTTTCCCATTCTTCTTGTGTTAAATCGGGCAAACCATAAATCAAATCAACACTAATATTTGTAAACCCATTTTTCTGAGCTAATTCAACACAATTTTGCGCTTCTGAAACAGTGTGCGCGCGATTCATCCATTTCAAATCTTCTTCTTTGAACGATTGCAAACCAATTGAAAGTCGATTGAACCCCATTTTCTTCCAAATTGCCAAAATTTCAATTGTTATATCATCTGGATTTGCTTCAATTGTAATTTCTGTTTCAGCTGAAAGTGTAAAATGAGTTTTTATGATATCAAAGAGTACATCAAATTCTTCTTCTTTTAATAAACTCGGTGTTCCTCCACCGAAATAAACACTGTTTAACTGTTTGTCAGTAAGATAATCTTTTCTTAAAAGCAGTTCATCTCGCATTGTTTCAATCATCTTCTTACGATAACCTTGAAAGGAAGTGCTAAAATGGAAATCGCAATAGGTACATTTTTGCTTACAAAAAGGGATATGAAGATAGATTCCTGACATGTTAACAAATGTACATAACAGTTTACTGAATTACCAATTTGTTAATTTAATCTATAAAAAATTGGACTTTCAATTAATTCACTATATTGCATCAACCGTTTATCAAAATGAAAGATTTTAAACAAAGTAAAGAAGCCTTAAACAAGGAATTAGAGCAATTTATATCCATCCTGGACGAATTGCTTCCTCGCTATTCTTTATTGTTGCGGAAGAAACAAATTTCAAAAGAAGAATTAACTGAATTGGGTGAGGTTGAACATTATTTAATTGAAGTCAACGCTAAAATTAGTGCAATTAAAAAAATGCTTGAACAAGATTTGTTTGGACATTCTTTAGACATTTATTACAAATTAAAAGTAAAAGCCAAAAATGGTGATGCAGTTGCTAAAGCGAAACTAGAGCGCATGAGAGATTCGTTTGAAGAATCAATTAAAGGCGGAATGCTCTATAATTGGAATTGAAATTCATTAAAATTTGTAGCCAATTAAAAGATCAGTACCTCCACACAAGCATCATTTCTATCAAAATAAAAAAAGGTTAAAGTCTACGAATTTCACAAATTTCCACAAATTGAATTCGTGGAAATTTGTGTAATTTGTGGACAAAAAATATGCATAACACCTGCAAGTGAAAACTATCAGTTATAAACTCTAAACTTTTTAGTTTTTTTTTACCATGATATTTTTTATTTTCAATTCTTCTAAAAAACGCTTGTTGAAATCAACTTTTTGCGTATCTTCAATACAATGATGACAAAAAACACCGCTGAGATCAGTAATCCAGCAGAATTTACAGAACGATTTATCAATCAAACCAATCAGTCGATTTTTTTAACTGGAAAAGCAGGTACTGGAAAAACGACTTTGCTTCGTAAAATTATTTCTTCAACTCATAAGAATGCTGTTACAGTTGCGCCGACAGGAATTGCAGCTTTAAATGCTGGCGGTGTTACCATTCATTCTTTTTTTCAATTGCCTTTTGGTGGTTTTATTCCTGAATTTGGCAGAGCTCCGCAATTTTCTAGTTCTATTAAATTAGAAACAAAGGAAACATTATTGCATCATTTTAAAATGAACAAACAGCGTCAGAACTTGATGCGTAACTTAGAATTGCTCATCATCGATGAAGTGAGTATGTTACGCGCCGACATGTTAGATGCTATCGATTGGACGCTAAGAAATGTTCGGAAAATCAATGAACCATTTGGTGGAGTTCAAGTTCTATTTATTGGAGATTTATTGCAATTACCCCCAGTTGTGAAACAAGAAGAATGGGGCGTTTTAAGAAATTATTATCCAGGAATGTTCTTTTTTAACGCACGTGTTTTACAAGAACAGAAACCATTATATATTGAACTTTCAACCATTTATCGTCAGCAAGACCAAGATTTTATTCAAGTACTGAACCATTTGCGTGACAATAAAATTACTGAAAGTGATGTCACAATATTGAATCATTTTGTGAAACCAGATTTCAATTCAATTGATGCTGAAGGATATATTACATTAACAACACACAATGCCAAAGCAGATGAAATGAATGCCAAAGCGTTGAAAACGTTAAATGCAAAATCTTATAAATATCCTGCTGAAATAACGGGAGAATATCCACCACATTTGTTCCCAATTGAACAAGAAATGGAATTGAAAGTTGGGGCGCAAGTGATGTTCATCAAAAATGACCTCTCCTTCGATAAAAGTTTCTATAACGGGAAAATGGGAAAGATTGCTTCTTTGAATGACGGAGAAATAATTGTTTCCTTTCCGGAAGAAAAGAGAAAAATCGTTGTTGAGAAATACGAATGGAACAATATCCGCTTTTCATTGAACGAAAAAACGGGTGAAATAACAGAACAAATACTTGGCACTTTTGTCCATTATCCCTTGAAATTAGCTTGGGCAATCACAGTTCATAAAAGTCAAGGATTAACCTTTGACAAAGCAGTATTAGATGTTTCTGACGTTTTTGCACCTGGTCAAGCGTATGTTGCCTTGTCTCGGTTACGTTCATTAGAAGGCTTGGTATTATTGAAACCAATGCGTATGAATGGTTTAACGAATGATCAAAATGTTGTTGCCTATTCGGAAAACAAAGCAAATGAAAATTCACTTTCAACACATTTAGAATATGGAACAAAGAAATTTTTATTAGACACATTATCAGCAGCTTTTGATTGGTACGAACTCAATTCTCAATGGGCAATTCATGAAGCGAGTTATAAAAATGCAAGTTCAAAAAGTGAGAAAGGGAAAAACAAATCGTGGGTAACATTGCAAGCTCAATCGATTCAATCGAGTGTTGATCCAGCAAAAAAATTCCAAAATCAACTTGCAACAATTTTTAGGTCTGGAAAATTAGATCTTGAATTCGTGAATGAACGGGTTGAGGCAGCTTACACCTACTTTTTTAAAATATTGGATAGCGTTCTTACTTCAAATTTGAAGAAAATGGGTGAATTGTACCGTGTTAAAAAAACGAAGCAATACGCTGAAGAGTTAGAAGAACTTGACGAATTATTGACCGCAGCTATCCTCAAACTTAAAAAAGCGCGTATTTTAATTGAATCGATTGCTGGTGGTAGAGAAATTACGAAAGAAGTAGTTTGGAACACTGAATTGAAAAATTATAAAGTCGCAAAACTTGCAGCAATTCAACAAGAACAAAGACAAAATCCTTCTTTGATGGACATGGCTTACGACGATGAAAATGATACACGCATTAAAATCAGTAAAAAAACTCCTAAAGAAAAAACGGAGAAACGTTCTACGCAAGACCAAACGTTAGCCTTATTACATGAAGGTCAAACCATTGATGAAATTGCACAAACGCGTCAACTATCGAAAACAACAATTTACGGTCATTTCGCTTACCTCATTAAGGCTGAAAAAATTGAATTAGAAGATGTAATGGAACTGAAACGTATTCGAGAATTGGCGGATCTGTTTGACAATTATCAAGGAGCTTCCTTGACTCCTTTAAAAGAAAAGTTAGGTGATAAAGTCACTTGGGATGAATTGAAATTGTATCAAGCTTCGACTTTGAGATAGATATTTAGGCGTTTTTTGCCTTTTTACTGCATTCTCATTTCTTCGCATTCGTTTAATATTCCCTATATTTGCACAAAAAAATAGCACATGTCAGATCAATCTCGTATTTCGACCGATAAAGCACCAAAACCAGTTGGTTTATACCCGCACGCTCGTAAGGTTGGTAACTTATTGTTTTTATCAGGTGTTGGCCCGCGTCTAGCTGGATCTAATGCTTCAGATTCAGAAGTTCCAGGATTGAAATTGGACAAAAACGGAAATTTCATTGAGTTTGATTTCGAAGCACAATGCAGAACTGTTTTTGACAATGTTCGTGTGATTTTAGAAGAATCAGGTTCAAGCTGGGATCAATTAGTTGATGTCACTGTTTTTTTAGTGAATATGAAGCGTGATTTTCACACGTACAACCGTGTTTATGCAGAGTATTTCAAAGACAATTTACCTTGTCGCACAACAGTTGAAATCAACTCACTTCCAACTCCAATTGCAATTGAACTTAAATGTATCGCAACAATTTAAACTATGACTAGATTTATTATCCGTTGCATTGTTGCAACAATCGCTTTAGGCTTTAATGTCTTTTTATTTATCAATGGAAACTGGGGATGGGGAATTACGTTCCTTTTTGTTACTGCCATTGTAATCCTTTCTTTCTTCAGAAACGAAAGTATGATTTTAGCATTGAATCAAATGCGTTTAGGAAATACTGACAAAGCAAAAATGTATATAAACCGCATTACGCATCCAAATTTGTTACCTAGAAAACAACACGCATATGTTTTGTTTCTTCAAGCAGTAATGAACACGCAAGAATATGGTTTTTCGAAAAGTGAGCAATACTTACGTAAAGCAATTGGTTTAGGTTTAAGAACGGGACAAGATAACGCAGTTGCTAGAATGCACTTGGCTGGAATTTGTTTGCAAACAGGAAGAAAAAGTGAAGCTGAAAAATTATTAGCTGAAGCGAAAAAATTAGATAATACTGGAATGATGAGAGAACAAATTAATTCCATGTTGAATCAAATGAAAATGGCGCCTTCAAAAAATCAGATGCGCATGGCACAAATGATGGGTGGACGTAAGAAAACACCTCGTGCTCGTTAATGGCTAGTTCTTTAGAAGACCGTATTTATTCTTCCGCTTGGAATGAGTATGAACTCATAGATGCAGGTGGTGGAAAAAAATTAGAACGCTGGGGTAAAATCATTACGATTCGTCCGGAAGTTCAAGCCTATTTCAAAACAGAAAAAACATTCAAAGAATGGGAGTTAATGGCCCATTGGGAATTTGTTGTGAAAGGCAACAAACCTGGAACTTGGAAAGCATTAAAAAAGGATGTTCCAAAGGAATGGGTTATCCCGTTTGGTAAACTCAAATTTCACATTGAATTAACCAAATTCAAACATGTAGGGCTTTTTCCTGAGCAACGCACGAATTGGGATTTCATTCGCAACCACATTAAAAATAAAGATAAATTCCTGAACCTTTTTGCTTACACTGGAGCAGCATCATGCGTTGCGCGCTATACAGGAGCAGAAACTTACCACGTAGATTCCGTCAAACAATTGATTGCTTGGGCGAAAAACAACATGGAACTAAGCGAATTAGGCGATATCAAATGGGTACTAGATGATGCTTTGAAATTTGCTTCACGCGAACAGAAAAGAGGAAACAAATACAAAGGTATTTTGATGGATCCTCCAGCTTGGGGTTTAGGAGCAAATGGTGAAAAGTGGAAATTGGAAGAAAAACTAGATGAGTTGATGGCTACTGCTGTTTCGCTTTTGGAACCAAATGGTTTTCTTATTATGAATACGTATTCGCCAACAGTTGATTTGAAGATGATTAAAAAATTGGCTGAAAAACATTTCCCAAACCGTAAAACAGACATCAAGGAATTGTGGATGAGAACCAGTACCAAGAAAGATTTGTATTATGGGAATTTATTGAGGGTTTTTTAAAGAATTGAGACTGCTTCAATGTGAGAATTGAGAGCTGAGATTGTTTTTTTGTTAATGCTGTTATTTTTCGATAGATTTGATCGTTGTTGAATTACATTGAAAATTAATATTCATGGGACAATCAAAAAACACTACTATCGATTTGAAATTTAGACTTTTTCTTGCATTCCTGTTTCTAGCCTTTCATGCAGTATTTTCCCAATCATTCATATTAAAAGGATATGCCATTCATAAGGATGACAAACCAATCTCTGGTGCCGTCGTCTATAAGAACAAATTAGACACTAAAGTATTAACCAATAATGAAGGCATTTTCTTTCTCAATGTTACGAGTTTTGATACGATAAACATTATTTCTAAAGAGTCAAATGACTATTTCATTGTCCCAGAAAGAAGTTCAGATACGCTAAAATATACTTTTGTTTTAACTACAAAATCCTATCTCATCGATGAAGTTGTTGTTTCGTCCAAACGTGTAGAAAAAATATCTGGAGATTATAACGAATACATGCTCGACTATTACGTTTTTGAAAATGGTAGTATTGCCATGTTAAAGAATTATAAGAACATTCACTATCTAACTTTTCAAAATGAATTAAAGGAAAAAGTTGATTATGAACTTCCATTTATTCCAGTGGAATTCTATTTAGATTGTGTAGGAAACATGCACATTGTAGGTCGAGACTCCACCTATCAATTTTGGATTGATTCAACTTTTCATATTGTAGAAACTCTCTCAAATAATTTTGTAGAGACAAAATTAAAATCTCTTGTTTATTGCGGTGAAAAAGAAGTGTTTTCTGTAGAATATTCAGATTACAACCAAAAATATAGGTTGAATTACAACGACAAGGAAACGTCACGTACAATTTTGGAAGTATTTGATACGGTTGCCTATTATAATATTTGGGAGCAAGTGGCAAAAACATTAGGTCCAAATTCTGATTCTACTTCTCCTGTTTCATCAGATCCGGGAAGTATTGTCAGAGGAGTGCCTCTAAAATACCAATACCTTCATAATTCTCAAAACACGCGTAGATTTGATGTTCAAGGATCTGCCATGCCAATTAGTTCTAAAAAATTCAACGATGTTGCTTTCATTAATCTTCAAATTGACAAATTAATAAATATCCAATCTTTTAGCATTAATGACAACGTCATTTCTATAGATATTTTAAACGATAAGATCAATGTTTACAATAATAAGGGTAAGGAAATTCACAAAACCAAAATGACATTGACAGATGAATCAAAGACTTTAGTAATCAAAGATCCTTATTCCAAAAAATTCTATTTAAGTAATGATTTATATAGTCCAACACTTGAGATTTCTTCGTTAAACGTCCAAAATGGAGAACACACTGCAATTTTATCCCTTAAAGAGGCGCGTTTTCCTGAAAAAGTCAAAATTTTTAACGGTCAACTCTATTTTATTGCAGCAAATGAAAATGGGTTTCAAAAACTATATTCTTTGCATTTGAATTTGGACGATTGATATTGACAATAGATTTTAATAAAACAAAAAAATGCCGAGCTTTCACTCGGCATTTTCTTTTAACGTACAAATTTTAAATCTTACAACTCAAACTTGATTCCTTGCGCCAATGTTAAGCTATCAGAATAGTTGATTGTATTTGTTTGTCTTCTCATATAAACTTTCCATGCATCAGAACCTGATTCACGTCCACCACCTGTTTCCTTTTCACCACCAAATGCTCCACCGATTTCAGCACCTGAAGTTCCGATGTTAACGTTAGCAATTCCACAATCTGAACCTGCTTGAGACAAGAACGCTTCAGATTCCTTCAAACTGCTGGTCATGATTGCAGACGATAAACCTTGAGGAACACCATTTTGTAATTTGATTGCATTTTCAACACCACCAGTATATTTCATGATGTATAAAATCGGCGCGAATGTTTCGTGTTGTACGATTTTCATGTGGTTTTGTGCCTCAACGATTGCTGGTTTCACATAACAACCTGATTCGTATCCAGCACCACTTAAAACTCCACCTTCAACAATAATGTTGCATCCTTCAGCAACAGCTTTGTCCAACGCTTCTAAATATGTTTTAACAGCATCTTGATCGATCAATGGTCCAACATGGTTACTTTGATCTAATGGATTTCCAATTTTCAATTGACCATAAGCTTTCACCAATGATTCTTTTACTTTATCGTATAAATCTTCGTGAATAATCAAACGACGTGTTGAAGTACAACGTTGTCCAGCAGTACCAACAGCACCAAATACAGCACCTGGAACAACCATTTTCAATTCAGCAGAAGGAGTAATAATGATTGCATTGTTTCCTCCTAACTCTAACAACGAGCGACCTAAACGTGCTCCAACTGTTGCTCCAACAGATTTACCCATTCGAGTAGAACCTGTTGCAGAAATCAAAGGAACACGCGTATCTTCTGCCATCAATTTTCCAATTTCAGCACCTCCGATAACCAATCCAGAAACTCCTTCAGGAACTCCGTTTGCATCGAAAACTTCTTTTGCTATTTGTTGACAAGCGATTGCTGTGATTGGTGTTTTTTCTGAAGGTTTCCAAACGCATACATCACCACAAACCCAAGCTAAAGCTGTGTTCCAGTTCCAAACTGCAACGGGAAAATTAAATGCTGAAATAATTCCAACAATTCCTAGTGGATGATATTGCTCATACATTCTGTGTCCTGGACGTTCTGAATGCATTGTAAGTCCATATAATTGACGAGAAAGTCCAACTGCAAAATCACAGATATCAATCATTTCTTGCACTTCGCCTAAACCTTCTTGCAATGATTTCCCCATTTCATAAGAAACCAATTTTCCAAGTGGCTCTTTGTAAAAGCGAATTCGTTCGGCCAATTGACGTACAATTTCTCCTCTTTTCGGAGCAGGAATCATTCTCCATTCTTTAAACGCTTCTTGAGCTTTTAAAATTACTGCTTCATAATCTGCTTCAGTTGCAGAATTAACAGAGGCAATTAATCGTCCATCCACTGGTGAAATTGAATCAATTCGTTCACCACGAGTTTTGAACCATTTTCCGCCTGTTGAGGCACCGTTATTTACTTCTTCAATACCTAATTGAGAAAGAATTTCTTGAATTCCTAGGTCTGTCATTACTTCAGCCATTGGTTGTTTTGTTTTAGATTAAATGTGGTGCAAAATTAAGGTAAAATTTTGGGTTTGAACTAACTTAAATGACTTAGAAAGTTAAGTAATCATAAACAATCTGAAAAAATATCAAAGAGATAGGGATTTTTATTTTATATCTTTGTCACTTAAAACATCCTTTATGATACTGAGAAACATCTTTATATCTTTGGTTTTAATCACTTCAAGTTGTGGTTTATTGACTAAAAAAAATACAGATCCAAACCTTCGAACTATAAGTTTTAATGGAACAGTACATCATCCATACTGTGGTGGAGCAAAGCCATCCCCTGACGTAGCTGCAGGTTATTATGAATCCATGAAGTTCGAGAAATTTAATATCATCAAAGGCACCGAATTTAAAGAAGGTCTGCGTATTTATGAAGAGGTGATTTTAGATGTTGATGGAAACGCTACTTTTAATTTAGAGAAAGGAAATTACATGCTTGTGCGTTCTGATAAGTTTTTACCCTTGGATGAATTCATGAAAAAAAATGGTTTGATAGATGATAAAAACTATGAATTAAAAGGAAATGATTGTTTTAATACTTGGAAAAATACGGTTGATTTGTATTTTAACATTGAGCACGATACTATCATAGAAATGCGTCAAAAAGCAAGATGTTGGGTTGGAACAAACCCTTGTATGGAATATGTCGGTCCACCGGTTCCATAGTTAGTTGCGAGTTACAAATTGCTAGTTGCAAATTACTAATTGCGAGTTATAAACGACGAAACAACCTGGTTCAAAAACTTGTAATTAGCAACTTATTAACTCATAATTACCCTTACCATTTCACACTCAACTTACCGGTAGTTTTTCCACTTTCAAGTGCGGAATGAGCTTCAGCAATCTGATCAACAGTATAAACACCTCCAACTTGTGGAATTAATTCTCCTTTTTGATAAAGTTGCACAACTTCATGCAAACATTCTGAAAGTACCATTGGTCGATTATCAGCAATTTTTAGCATATTAACACCAAGTACATTTTTGGAACGCATCATTAATCCAATTGGTAAAATCAATCCCATTTTGCGCACAAAATTCAATTGAGAAAAGAACCCCCATTTTAAACCTGATAATTCTGAACCACCAAAAAGAATTATTCGTCCTCCAGAACCTAATAAAGCCAAATCTTTTTTAAATGTTGAACCGGCTACTGGATTAAAACTCGCATCCAATCGATCTTCTTTTAAAATAGCAGAAATTTGTGCTGAATATTCCGATTGGTTATAATTAATCACGTAATCAGCACCTAATTTTAGAACTAAATCACGTTTGTTTTCATTTCCTATTTTAGCAAATACAGTAGCACCTTTTCGTTTTGCCAATTGAATAAGTATCGTTCCTACTCCACCAGCTGCAGCATGAATCAATACTTTTTCACCTTTGTGAATTGGCGTCAAATATTCCGCCATGTAATAAGCCGTTACTGCTTGCGTGCATAGTACGAGTGCTTCTTCCGCTTGCATTTCATTGATTTCAACAACAGCATAATCCTGTGTCACAAGGTGTTTTGCATAACCACCAAATCTGCAAAAAGCGAGTACCCTTTTGCCTATTAAATCTGGTGAGACATCCTTTCCTATTTTAGTGATTTTCCCTACAACTTCATAACCAACAACACATGGCAAAGGCGGCGCTTCACGGTACAAACCATTTCGTGCCATAACATCTGCATAGTTTAATCCAAAAGCTTCACTTTCAATAACAACTTCATTGTCTTTTGGCCCTTCAATTTTGATGTTTCTTCGTTCAAATGCTTTATCAGCTGAACCATTTTTTATTAAAACGATTGCTTCTGTATTTATTACACTCATGGTTTTCCTTCAATCAAAATAACTATTTCGCCTTTTGGCGGATGCGCTTCATAATAGGCTTTTACTTCTGTCGCAGTGCCACGTTTGTATTCTTCAAACATTTTGCTGATTTCACGTACAACACACACTTTTCGCTCTCCGCCCATGAATTCTTCAATTTGTCCTAAACATTTCACTAAGCGATGTGGCGACTCATATAAAACAATCGTTCTTTCTTCCTCAGTTAGTATTTTCAATCGTGTTTGTCTCCCTTTTTTGTGAGGTAGAAATCCTTCAAACACAAATTTATCACACGGAAAGCCACTTGCGACGAGTGCAGGAACAAAAGCTGTTGGTCCGGGTAAACATTCAATAACAATTCCGGCATTTACACATTCTCGGGCTAATAAAAACCCAGGATCAGAAATCCCCGGTGTACCGGCATCAGAAACCAAAACAGTTAAAGCATTCGATTTAATTCTATCAATTGCTGCTTGTAGCGATTTGTGTTCGTTATGAGCATGAAATGGAATCACTTGTTTTGTGATTTCAAATTTGTTCAATAACTTTTTCGTTACGCGCGTGTCTTCGGCAAAAATCACATCACATTCTTTCAACATTCGAATTGAACGTAACGTAATATCTTCAAGATTTCCAATCGGCGTTGGAACAATACATAATTTGGACATAAGTAAATTTTAGCGTGTCAGCACGACATAATCCTGTAACAACGTTTGTAAAAATTCCATTCGTTTTGCTGGAGTTTCAGTTAAACCTAATAAAACAGCCGTTTCATCGGCCAATTCAATAGCGAATTTTTTCGTTTCAGGATTAGGATATTTTTGAACCCGTTGAATTGTATTTTTAATCAATAACATATCTTCATCTGTAAACCTTGTCACATTTGGATAGGTTGGTTGATGATTATCCTGGTTTTTAATGGAAAGTATATCCTTCAAAGTATAATTCAAACTTGATCTATTTTTGATTACAACTGTATTTGCAATAACATCTCCTAGTCGTTGATTCCTATCCGCAGTTGAAGAAAAGATGATTCCAAGCAAACCAAATCCAAGCCATAAAAGGACAAAAATATCTGCGCTAATCCAAATAAAATCACCTTTGAAAAGCCATCGTGTAAATACTTCCTTTAAACCTGGACGTTCACCAGAAACTTTCACAACCCTAATCCCAAGTGCATATTTCCCAAGACTTTGACCACGCGTTATAAATTCAATTAAAGGATTATAAAAAATCCATGGCAATTTTATAATTAGTAAAGTCAAGAATAAATCAGTACCAAAATCTGAAAACACATTTTTAAGCTCCAATGATAAAGAAACGATGACAAAATAGATGATGAAAGTGACTAAATCAATTAATGATGCAGCTGTTCTCTGACCAGTTGAAGCCAACTCATACTCCACTTTTACGTGCTGTGCAGATTCAAATTCAATCGTTTTCATTCAAAAAATATTCAGAGAATAAAGGTAGCTTTTTTACTCGAAATAAAAATAGTTCTATCGTGAGTTCCTGAATTTTAGAAAATTAACCCAAACTCACGTAAAACAAAGTATTTAAACCCATTCTAAATAAGATATTATGACACTATTATGACAATATTCCTTCAATGTTTTCGCACTTTTGTAGTTCAAAAGATAAATAAGTGTTAGAACAATTTCATATTATTGCTTTTACCCATAGAAACTTAGATGTTAATGACATTGGTAAACTTCACATTGAAGAAACCAAACAACAAAATCGTTTACAGAATTTAAAGGAATTATTGGGTCTAACAGAATTGATGTTTCTTTCTACTTGTAATCGCGTTGAATTTGTTTTTTGCACTGAAAGAGAAGTTGAATTTCATTTTTTAATGAAATTTTTTCAAACATTATATCCAGAATTTACCAACGAACAGATTGGCCATTTTGCTCACCGTGGTGATACTTATAGAGGTATTACGGCTGTAGAGCATATGTTGGCTGTTGCTTCTTCAATTGATTCGATGGTTATTGGTGAGCGTGAAATCATCACCCAAGTTCGAAATGCATTTGAAACATCGAAAAAACAAGGATTAACCGGAGATTTTATTCGTTTAGTTATTCGTCATACAATAGAAACAGCAAAATCTGTATATACCGAAACAAGCATCGCAACAAAACCAGTTTCCGTTGTCTCTTTGGCTTATCACAAATTACGTGATATGAATATTCCGCTTGATGCACGAATTTTAATCATTGGTGCCGGTGCAACGAATACGAACATGAGTCGTTTCTTAAGAAAACACGGTTACAAAAAATTCATTGTATTTAATAGAACTTTATCAAAAGCAGAAAGTTTAGCAAAAGATTTGAGTGGTACAGCATTTCAATTGACTGAATTAGAAACATATTCAAAAGGCTTTGATATTATCATTGCTTGCACCGGAGCTGATACACATATTATAACACCTGAAATATATAGTAATCTACTTCAAGGTGAAACTGGAAAAAAAGTTGTCATCGACATAGCTATTCCCCAAGATTTGAATCCTCAAATAGTTATCGATCACAATGTAACACATATTTCTGTTGACTTACTTCAAAAAATTTCAACTGAAAATTTAAAAGAACGGTCTAAAGAAATTCAACATGTTGAAGAGATAATTGCTGAAGCTTTGTTTAATTTCAAGCAAATTCAAAAGATCAGAACAGTTGAACTTGCGATGCGTGATGTGCCTCAAAAGGTAAAAGAAATTAGAGCTACTGCAATGAATGAAGTATTCAAAAATGACCTTGCAGAATTAGACGAACACTCCAAAGAAGTATTAGACAAAATTATCGGCTACATGGAAAAGAAATACATGAGCATGCCGATGATTATGGCAAAAGAAATTCTATTAAAAAAATAAACATGCAACACATTCGAATTGGATCAAGAGGTAGTGATTTAGCTTTATGGCAAGCGAATCATGTGAAAAATCAATTAGAACAATTAGGATGTAGTGTTGATATCACCATTATCACAACTCAAGGAGATGCAATTCAGGATTTGAGTTTCGATAAATTGGAAGGAAAAGGATTTTTTACAAAGGAAATTGAACATGCATTGCTTGAGAAATCTATTGATTTGGCAGTTCATTCGCACAAAGATTTAGAAACGAACCAACCGGAAGGATTAATCATTGCTTGTGTTTCAGAACGGGAAGATCCAGCTGATTTATTGTTAGTTGCTAAAAGTGCGGTTGATTTAAACTGCTTGTGGGACTTAAAAGAAAATGCAATTATTGGAACTTCATCTGCGCGAAGAAAATCACAAGTTGTTGGTTTTAGAGAAGATGTTTCTATCAAAGATTTACGCGGAAATGTTCCAACGAGAATTCAAAAATTACGAGAAGGACAATATGATGCTATTTTATTAGCAAAAGCTGGTGTAGATCGTTTGAAAATTGACCTTTCTGAATTTCATGTTGTGGTTTTAGATCCAACAGAATTTATTCCTGCTCCTGCGCAAGGAGTATTGGCGTTACAAATTCGTGAAGAAGGTGAAGCGTTATTTACACTCCTTCAAAAAATGAATCATACAACCGTTCAAAAGCAAATTGCAATAGAACGAAAAGTATTGAATTTAATGCAAGGTGGTTGTCAATTGCCATTAGGCGTGTATTGTGATGATAACAATGTTGTTTTTGTTTCTTACGCTGCGAACTGGGAAGATGGAGCGAACTGGTATGAATATGCAGCAGACGACCTTTCAAATCTGGCTGAAATTATTGTAGAAGATCTTGTTGCAGCGGCAAACGAAGAACTTGAATAAATCTCTTTTTATATCAAAAGATATCAGTGAAGTAGTATTACTTCAACAATTCTGTTTAGCGAATAATATCAACCTAATTGCCCATTCGTTAATTCGTTTTGAAGCCATTCCATTTCAAGTTAACCAATCATACGATGTGCTTTTTATTTCTAGTATCAGAGCAGCTGAATTTTTCTTAAAAACTGAGAAGATTAAACCTGAAACAGTTATTGCCTGTATTGGTCAAACAACGGCAAGCAAACTAGAAAAATTAGGATTAAAAGTGACTTTCATAGGAGAGAAATCGGGGAATCCAATTGAAGTAGCTGAAACATTCAAAAAATGGTTAGGAAATCGAACAGTTATTATTCCTCAATCTAACATATCAAAACGAACTATCGGGTCACTTATTTCTTCTAATCAATGTATTGAACCTATTGTTTACAAGACAGTATCGGATTGTGAAGTAATTCCAGCATGTGAAACATACATTTTTACGAGTCCATCCAACGTTGACAGCTTTTTGAAATGCAATAAACCTCCAAAAGGAAAAGTCATTGTTTGGGGAGAAACAACAAAAAGATGCATTGAAGAAAAAGATATAGCAGTGTCAAATACGCTTCAAACATCAGGAATGGAAGAATTGATTACTTTACTATAATATATCGTTCTACTTCTTCACAAACTGCATAGTCTTTGTGATTTCACCTGCTTTAATTGTAATAAAATAAACCCCAGCAGCTAAATTTTCGGTATCCATTATCACATTGTTTGAACCACTTGCTGCATTAATGATATACTTTGAGGCTGTTTTTCCTGTGATATCCTGAATGTTCAATTGTGTTATTTGATCTGAACTCAATGTAAATCTCACATTTAATTCAGCATCTGTTGGATTTGGATAGATTGATAATTCAGCTATTTCTCCTGCCTCAGCTATCCCTAATACAATCGTATTGGATGGTGGACCTGAGTATAAATTAATGTCATCCAAGTAGAAATTGTTTCCTGCTTGCCCTTCAAATTCAAATTTGAAACGGAAAGTATTTACGAAGTAGGCAGCTGTAATATTTGTTACATGTACGGTTGTCCAATCTGACAATGAACTTGGTGACCAATAACTACTTACAACAGTATTTGATAACTGTTCTCCATGAATTGTTTTGCGTTGCGCCCAAGTTTCGCTGCAATTATTAGAAACGAATACTTTCAACCATTCATCATTGGAAGCATATCGTTTACGATAAGCATATTTAAAACTCAGTGTAACACTTTCTGTTAATGGATCTAAAACAGATAAATCAACAGCTGTTGAAACCAATTCATCCGAATTTAAACCACTTTGTCCAAAATTCATCAAATTAGCAGAATGTATTCCAGTACTTCCAATTGTTTGATCAATCACAAAAGCAGCATTACTTTCAAAATTATTGACCGACCAATAAGTTGCATTATTGAAAGTAGTTAAACCTTCGAAACCTTCGAAATAAGGTATTGTGTGTGCATTTGGTAATACAGTAATATATTGGCTTTTTATTTCAGTATCTGTTGTAACTCCATCCGTTGCACTCAAGCTTATTTGATAATCCCCTTCAGTAAAAAATCGAATTACTGGGTTTTGGGATAATGCATTTGTTAATACTGAAAATTCCCAATCAACATTCACAACACCAGGAGAAATAGTCCAATTCCATCCAGTGGGATTAAAGAAGCTTCTGTCATAAAATTGTATGGAATCACCTCCACAAATCATATTCCGATAAGTTTCAAAGTCAGCCTTACACAATACTTCTGGAGTAAAGACTCCAGTTGCAGTATTATTCTGAGGAGTTACCATATTGGCTAAAAAAGAAATATTGATAAAATTTTGTTGCATTATAACAGCCTGATCACGGGAAAACATGTTTTGACAGGCATTATAACTCATGTAATTTTCAATTTGATCTACTACATCAAAACCATAATCATCATTGATTGGAACTTGATTACAACTATTCCATGTTTGACTGCAACTCCAATTTGCTTCTGCTTGAGGAGGCGTATCACAGCAATAATCTCCTTCTTGGTTACAATCCGAAGAGTGACATCCTTGATCAAAAATATGAGCCAATCCTAATGCATGACCCATTTCGTGTGTTAATGTTCTGCCATCTGAACCAATTGCTGTTTCGATAGTTCCAAATGTATCATGACGCATTAATATTCCGTATTCACTGCCGGCACCGCCATAAGGATAATAAGCATATCCTAGAATTGTTCCTACGGACCCTGAACTGTTGATTGAATTAACTATCCAAATATTCAAATATTGATCATTATTCCATTGGTCAGAGCCACCGTTTGCGGTATATTTACATGCATCATCTGTATTGTAAGTTAAATTAGGTGCATTCACACGAACAATTCCATTTGTGCAATTTCCATTTGGATCAATTTTAGCCAAAACAAATTCAACATCCATCACGCCAGCCTTTGGTTTAAATGGAGCTGTCGCATTATTCCGAGTAGATGCTGTATCAGGATTCTCTCTATTGTAATCTTGATTCAAGATATCCAAAGCACTTTGCACTTGTTCGTCTGAAATATTGCCGATACCATTGTCATGAATGATATGAACAACAACAGGTATTGTTAATAATGATTTTTGCACATTGCTAGTATTGTTTATCCAACCATTTGCAGCCTTAGACATTGCTTTGTGCAACATTTCCTCATATCCGGGATCAGAAGCTTTTAATCGTTGAATGATTTGGTCAGTTCCACACCAGTTTGATTGTTGAGAAAAGATACTTATACAAGCACTAAAACTTAAAAAAAGAAGAATAAATTTGGACATACTATTTCATTTTAAACCAAAAAAGGCCTTCATTTAAGAAGACCTTTTTTAACGAATTAAGAATTCTTTATTTCACTATAAATTGCATCACTTTTTGAGAATCCCCAGCGGCAACATTTACAAAATATACGCCTGCTGCCAATTGTTTCGTGTCCATCATAACAAGATTAGACCCAATTGCGGCATTCACATAATGCTTTTGAATTTCCTTACCGTACAAATCTTGAATTTGAACTTTTACTGTCTGAGCATTATTCACTGAGAAATTTAAATTTAATTCCCCTTCAGTTGGATTTGGATACAAAGACAATTCATTAAGGTCACTTGGTTGATTTAGTCCAACCACAATGTTATCAGAAGGAGCTCCAAGGTAAATGTTAATATCATCTAAATAGAAATTGTTTCCATTATCACTTTCAAATTTGAATTTATAATTGAAATTATCTACCCAATATTCGCTTGTTACATTGATCATGTGAACAGTTGTCCAATCAGAGATGCTACTTGGTGTCCATGAAGTTGCCACAACTGTGCTTCCTAAGACCCCTCCACACAATGTCTTTCTTTGCACCCATGTATCACCACAATTATTTGTGATGAATACCTTCAAACATTCATAATCTGCCGTTGTTTTTTTACGGTAAGCATATCTAAAGCTAAGTGTTACAGCATTACCATTAGCTGCGACACCAGAAAAATCAAGTGGAGAAGCTATTAATTCATCTACATTAGCACCTATTTGACCAAAATTTGCAAGTTTCACGCATTTAGTTCCTGAATGACTAATTGTATTATCAAGTGCAAAAGTATTATTACCATTTAAATTTAAAATACCCCAATTCGGCAAATTACTCAACGTTGAATATGTTTCAAAACCTTCGAAAAATGGCAACGTTGATGGTACAGGGTTAACTCTTATGTATTGAGTTTTAATCTCCGAATCGCTTAATGAACCATCTGTAGCAGTCAAAGTAACTTCATATAATCCTGGAGTTGAATAGGTAACTGAAGGATTTTGGCTAATAGAGGTTGATGGCGTTCCTGAAGGGAAGTTCCATGTCCATCCATTAGCTGCATTGT
The DNA here is from genome assembly GCA_041161265.1 of Bacteroidota bacterium. Lineage (GTDB taxonomy): Bacteria > Bacteroidota > Bacteroidia > Flavobacteriales_D > Crocinitomicaceae > M0103. The sequence goes on from JBEAUV010000004.1 coordinate 24,006, forward strand.
ATGAATCATCTGTAAATTGAACAACTTCTCCAACACAAATTGTTGTTTTATTAGCTGTGAACTGCGCTTTACATAAATATGGTGCACCTGAAGCTCCAACATCATTTAAATTTGTTGTTGTCCATATATTGCTTCTGCCACCAACGGATGAAGTTATTGCATTTCTCATTCTTGTAACTTGACCTTGAGTGAACATTTTAGAACAATAAGAATAATCCATATAATTTTCAACATTGTCTCTCATGGCTGAACCCCAATATGCATCATCACCGTTGCATGAATTTGCATTAATTGCACAGGCACTTACACCTCTACATAAGGGAGTATCGTCAACATTATCATCATAATCACAATTATCAATTGGTCCGATTGGTCCAGCCCAACTTTGAGTGTTCCAACATGGATCTGCAGAACTTGTTGCTGTGCCATCACAACCCGGATTATTCGTCCCACCCCAAGTATGAGAAAGATTTAACCAGTGACCAACTTCATGTGTTAAAGCGCGACTTCCATTCACACTTCCTGGATTCAAAGAGCCAACATAATTAAATAATATCCAAATTCCGTTAGTCATTCCAGTTCCACTCCAGGATGATGGATTTGTAGTATAGCCTGCCGCGCCGCCAATTTCGCCACATACAAAAATATTTAAATACTTATTTCCAGGCCAATTGCCTTGAAAAACATTATTTCCGGTTTTAATAGCGTCAACTTGAAGATCACCATCCGCGCCATCATAACTCATGTTACTTACAGTACGTGTAATTCCATTGAAACATACACCGTTGGGAGCTTTCGTTGCTAAAACGAATTCTATTTCTACGTCAGATGGCATTCCTTGGAAATCTGCGTGGACATTTGCAGCATCTGTATTTAAAAGACGGTAATCTCTATTTAAAATATCTAAGGCATCATAAATGTTATCATCACTAATGTTTTCGACACCATTTATATGTAAAACGTGAAATACAACGGGTATTTTATATATAATACCTTTTGGAATTTGATTATTGTTACTTTCGTGTTGACGAGTATTTTCATCTTGCTGAAACGAAAGGACAGCAGCAGGATTTTGCATTTGCTCTTTTAATTTCTTGTGCTGAAGACAATATTCGACACTTTCACCATCACGTGTATTGCCTAAGTCAATTTTTTTTGTTTGAGAATTCCCGTAAAAAGCCGAAATAATGGAGAAGCCTAAGAGGAGTAAAGTATTTTTTTTCATAGTTCTAACAGTTTGTGCTTATTTAAAAACGTTCTAATGTACAAAAGGTTTGCTCACTTATGAAATAAAAGTTAATAAACGGTAAATATTAATGTCGAAAGGTTTGTTAACTAATTTCTATTCTAAGTCTTTCAAGTTGCAAACTACGTTAGTTGATTCTGTTTTTTTTAGCAGCTTCACAAGCTTAAGCACAACATTCTTAGGGCTTAACAATTCCCCCTTCTCTTGTAAACTCTTAAAATTTTCAAGACTTGAAAAGTCAACTTTATTAGTCGTTCTAATTTTTTCTTGCATCGATGTATCAATCACACCTGGAGCTACGGAAAAAACTTTAACATTCCGTCCTTTTTCTTGCTCTTCAAGATAAATAGTTTCAGAAAAACGATCCATTGCAATTTTTGAGGAACAATAAGCTGCCCATGACGGAATTGGTCGATTTGCTGCACCTGAACTGATATTTATTATGGTTAGTTTATTCTCTAAATTAGTTTGACGTAGGATTTCTTGACACAAAATCATTGGAGAAATCGTGTTCACAGTCATTACTTCTTGAATATCAGACTCATCTTGATCACTAATTCGCTTGATATTTCCAATTACACCTGCATTATTTATCAAGACTAGTTCATTTTCCTCACTTTCAAATTTGACAGATTTCACTTCGTCTAAATTCGATAAATCACGTTGGATAAATGAAAAATTTGGATGGTCAAAAGCATGTGATCTTCCAATTCCAGTTACTTGATGTCCAGCAGCAAGAAAATATTCCACAAACTCCTTTCCTAATCCTTTTGAAACTCCAGTTATAAAAATGTGCATAATGTCTGAAAATTATAAATTGCTAATTGCTAGTTATGAGTTGCAAATTTCAACGAAAATCAAGATGAAGTATATTTTATTGACAGCTAAACTTACCACTAATTTGCAACAACTGCAATTACCATAAGACTAAAGAGATTTTTACCAACTTCTTCGATTCAGCCGATAACAAAATTCATTGAGATAGATTTTTAAGAGTAACAAGCTATTATAGTTAGACTCAATAAATAAACCCAAGTTTTTTCTTAAAATATTCGTAAAATCCAAAAATTGGCAAGAGCATCGAGTAATTATAAAAAAGGTCTTCAACAGGAATTGTTATTATTCTTGGCCCCATTATGTGATTTTCATTATACCATACAATTGGTTGATCTGTGACTGCTCCAGTTAATACACCATTGACAATTAAAAATGGAATTAGGGAAATTAAAAAGGCTATTACAAAATTACCATACCAAGATACACGATTGATAAAATAAAAACCGATTGTGAGAAATGAGCTTACGATACATGCACTAGCAGTATACCAGTTTTCTAATTGAGCAAAACCAAATGTTAATCCAGCAAGTGTAAATCCTAAAGCAAAATAATGTCCTATTTTTTTTGTTTTTAAATTAGGGAAATAAGCTTTTACTACTTCATAAATAAAAACGCAGGCATATGGAACAACAAGAAAAAATAGAATTTCTTCTATCGGTAGGTGACCAATATAAAATTTAAGTAAATAAGTTGGATTAAATCCCCAAATCGATTTAACAGTAAAAAATTCATCCCAAATTAAAAAAACGAATCCAATTAAAAGAATCGAAGGGAATAAAGCCCGCCAATTTTGATAAAAATGAACCTTTTTATCAAAACTTAGAAAGAATGGGCCAGCAATAGTTAAAATAATAATCCAAGCATAAGTACTCATGCTTTTTTTGTTTTCAGTTTAAATGATTTTTTTGCTTCTATGTAATATTTGCGAGGTACCCAAAGCATTCCAAAGCATTCACTATCTTCTTTTCCCAAATGTTTGTGGTGAACCTTGTGTGCCTTTCTAATTGCTAAAAAGTATGGTGAATCGATGTTTCTCAGCCATTTAAAACGCCTATGAATGTGAACATCGTGAATTAAGAAATAAGCAAAGCCATATGCAGCTATACCATATCCTATCCAAACAGGAATATAATTATCATACATCATTCCTAACATAATACACAGCCATGATGGAATAGCATAAATAAGAAAAAACACGTCATTTCTTTCAAAAAAACCTGGTTCCTCAACATGATGGTCGGCATGAAAGTACCACATCATTCCATGCATGACAAATTTATGAGTTGCCCAAGCCATGAATTCCATCGTAACAAATGCAGCTATTAGAACAAAAGGACCCCACCAATACATACGCTAAAAAAGATTTAATATTAGAAAAAACAAGCTCAAGATAATAAACAATACATTAAAAACAATGTTCGTTTCTACAATTTTGAACTTAAAATAAACTAGCTGAAGAGGAAAAGAAACTAATCCCCAACATATATAGTTATAGAATGGGATTGTTTCATTTTTCCAATTCCAAAAATCACTCTTCATAGCTACTGGTTCCATTAAGAAATCTAATAAAATCATTAAACCAACTGAAACAATTATTTTAATTGGAATTGAAGATTTCAAAACATTGGCAATAGAGGCAGAAGTTGCTATTAAAATCCCCCAATTTAAACCGATCACAATTGGCACCCCTGAAAGCTTGTATCCTAAATTATTTCCATAAGCGTAGTTGCCAAAAAGCAACCCGGTTTTTGTTCCGATTAATTCTACGGTGATTCCAACAAAAAAACAAAGCAATAAAAATGATAGGAACAAAAAGATATTAGTCTTTCTTGCTAAAATCATTATGCAAAAAGAGAGTATTAAATTTAGAAAAGATAAGGATAAAAAATATTCCTTTTCATCAGGAATTAAAAGACCGACAAGTCCAACACAATAAAAAATAATCAATATTGCTAAAAGAGCTGAACTCTTATACTTTTGAAATACATTTCGAACTTGATCCGCCATTTACTATAAACAATTCTTATATACTCTTGTTCATTTTTGTTGACCTTTTATTGTGTTATCAATTGTGTCGTCGATTGTTCTAAAAGTAAATGAGAGTTGATTTTTAATCTTGGTGCAATCATAAGTCATAACGTTAAAAGCTGATTGAGAGCTTGCTCTAGTTAACATTGCATCCTTTTTGCTAAATAAAGAAAGGATCCATGAAAGTCGCCAAACTATTCCTGCGAGCCATTTTGGGGTGTTGATTGAAGGAGGTTTTTTTTCTAATTTTAAAGCTATTTTTTCCATTAAAATTTTGAACGGAACATTATTTCCAACACATAAAAAACGCTCATTTTTTAAATTGCTTTTTGTGAGTTCAACCATAATATATGCAACATCACGTGCGTCAACAAAACCATTTTGCCCATTAGTATAAAATCGTAATCCATTTTGTACAGTTCTAAAAATAGTTAGGGAGCTTTCATTCCAATTTCCAGCACCAAAAATTACGGATGGATTCACAATAATACAATTCAATCCTTCTTCAACCCCTCGCCAAACTTCTTTTTCTCCTGAATATTTTGAAATAGAATAACCGTTTGTTTCTGGTGATTGTTTCCATTTTGTTTGTTCACTTGTGATTTCACCACTTTGCCCACCTATAGCAGCTGTTGAGCTTACGTAACACAATTTTTTAACCTTGAATTCAAGACATGTATTTACAATATTAGCTGTTCCTTCTCTGTTGATTTTGATTAATTGATTAAAATGTCTTTTGGAAAATGATACAAAACCAGCACAATGATATACAATATCAACATCGCCAAAAGCATCATTCAAGCTTATAATATCTAAAATATTCGCTTTAACCCATTCAATTTTTGAAAATAGAGATTTATAATTTTCTGGAGAATAAAATTGGAACAAAGATTCAACCTGATTAATTCTACTTTGATCCCTATAAATTGAACGAATAGCAACATTGTCTTGAGTTAATTGAAATAACAAATGACTTCCCAAAAGTCCTGTACCGCCTGTAACTAAAATCATGAATTCAAAAATACAACCTTTAAAGTAAATGTGAGTTTTTTCTCAAATTAAAATGATTTTAATGCAATTGAATAACTAACTAATCAATTTGCAACTCAATCATCGGATCCCAATAATGTGACTTGAAATTTTGAATTTGATCTTTTATAACTTCAATTCCTTCAGCTTGTAATTTTTCCTCCATTTCTGTAATAGAGCCAAAATGGAATTTACCAGTTAATAATCCAATTCGATTGACAACGCGATGAGCAGGAACATCCGATATTTTATGTGCTGCGTTCATTGCCCATCCCACCATTCTACTTGATTTTGAACTTCCAAGATATTTTGCAATTGAACCATATGAAGTGACTCTCCCTTCAGGAATCAAGCGTACAACGTCAAAAACAGATTGGAAGAAATCTTTGTGTTTATCGTTAATTGAAGTAACCATTAAAATTTTTCATATTCATTGTCTAAATTAAACAAAAATAAATTTCAATCCATTGTCGCATTAATTTAATTCAAATTACTTGGGAAATTGGGCGTTTATTAATTGTAGGATTAAAAAATCGAATTTTATTCATCACAATAATTTTTGCGTTTTTATTCTTTTTTAATACCTTAGCCTCTCTAAAGCTAGAACTATGAAAAGAATACTAAAGGTTGTCTTTATGGCAACTTTTGCCCTTGTGTTGAGTTTCTCCTCTCAATCACAAAGTTACGTGTCTATGATGGGTAATCCCAATTCAAATTTTTACCAAATTCAAGATAGTTTCAATGCATATTGGAACGGAAGAACAATTGAAAAAGGGAAAGGTTATAAGGCTTTCCGAAGATGGGAAGCCTATATGGAACCACGTGTTTATCCTACTGGAGACTTAACTATTCCTTCGCAGACTTATGAAAATTATGTTGAATGGAGCAAAAGTAAAACTAAGGTTAAAGGTGGAGCTATTGTAAAATCTGTTGCTGGTAACTGGGCATTATTAGGCCCAGTAGGAAAACCAGGAGGTGGGGGCGCAGGTCGAATTAATTTTATTCGTTTTGATCCGGTAACTTCAACTACAATGTACGTTGGGGCTCCCGATGGTGGTCTATGGAAAACAACCAACGGTGGAACGAGTTGGACTACTAACACTGATCAGCTTGCTGTTATTGGTTGCTCGGATATTGCAATTAATCCTGCAAATAATCAAATTATGTATTTGGCAACTGGTGATAGTGACGGAAGTGACACGTACAGCACCGGAGTGTTAAAATCAACTGACGGTGGTGCAACATGGGTTGCAACAGGTCTTGCATGGACTGCTAATCAAGGGAGAACAATTAGTCGATTACTCATAAATTCAGCAAATCCATTAATTGTTATGGCATTTGGTAGTTCAGGAATTTGGAGAACGACAAATGGAGGAACTACTTGGACACAGCCTGCTGGTACCTTTACTGGAATTATGGATGCAGAATTCAAACCAGGTGATGTAAATACAATTTATGCAGCTGGAACGACCTTTAGAAAATCTATAGATGGAGGAGTTACTTGGGGAGCATCTATTGCTACAGGTTTGACAGGTATCGGTCGTTTATCAATAGCGGTTACTGCAGCCAATCCGGCATATGTATACGTTTTGGCTGCAAAAAGTTCCAATGCTGGTTTTCTTGGTTTGATCAGATCAACGAATAGTGGGGGGGCATTCACTACTAGAATGGCTTCAACAGCTACAAATAACATTTTGGGTTGGGATAACGGTTCAGATGCTGGTGGTCAAGGATGGTACGATCTAACAATTGCTGCCTCACCGACAAATGCGGAAGAAGTTTACACTGGAGGTATAAATATTTGGAGGAGTACAAACGGAGGAACATCATTTACATTGAATACCCACTGGTTTGGAGGCTATAGTAAACCAAATGTTCATGCAGATATACATGATATCGTATTTTTACCAGGATCAGGGACAAGTCTTTTTTCTGGCAATGATGGTGGAATTTATAAAACAACTAATTCAGGAACCGGATGGTCAGATATTAGCTCGAATCTTGCAATTGCCCAGCAATATAGAGTTGGTCTTTCAACAAGTAATGAAGGTCTATTGGTAACAGGTCATCAAGACAACGGGACTAATAAAATGAATGGCACGACCTGGACAGAAATATATGGTGGTGATGGTATGGATTGTTTTATAGATAGAACTAATAATAACATTATTTATGGTTCTTATGTTTACGGAGAATATTATCGTTCAACTAATGGGGGAACGAATTGGACTGCAATTAACACAGGAATACCAAATGGCACAAATTCTCAAGAGTGGTTATCTGCTTGGCATCAAGATCCAGTGACAGCAACAACGATTTATGCTGCAGGAAGACCAGCTATGTATAAATCTACGAATAGCGGAACAAATTGGGCTGCCGTTGGAACGCCTACTGGAACAGGAAACGTAATTGCGCCAAGCAATAATCAAGTCATATATGCACTTAAAACTGGATCAAACGCTGTTTCTAAATCAGTGAATGGCGGTGCATCTTTTACAAGTGTGTCAACCGGGTTACCGACTACAGTTTCGCCAACTGACGTGGCTATCTCAAATACTAATCCTAATATTGTTTATGTAACCTATTCTGGATATACTGCTGCCTCAAAGGTCTATAAAT
>JBEAUV010000005.1:0-30834 GCA_041161265.1 Bacteroidota bacterium
CGTATACAATAGATACATTTGTAGTAGTTAATCCACAACCGGTGTTTAATTTCGCAGGTAGTTTTGATTATTGTTCGAATGAATTTTTCACAGAATTGGCATTGTCTGATTCAAGTTTATTGTCAAGTGTGAATTGGGCTAATGCCACAGCTCCGACTATTCCTATTTCTTCTAATTTTTCAATAAACCTAGTGAATGGTCAGTATGTAGTAACCATTTTCGATAATACTGGAGCTTGTTCAAATGATACGACGATAACGATTTCGATGATTCCATCACCAAGTATTTTTATCGACACATTTGCATGTGATTTCAGCTTTCAAGTAAGCGGAACATTTTCAGCCGGTGGAGGTATTTGGTCAACTTTAGACCCAGAGATTAGTTTCAATGACCCAACTTTAGCGAATCCAATTATTACAAGTTCCGCTATGGGTATTTATCAAGTTTCTTTTACGGATAATATTTGTAATGAGATTTTAGAAAGATCAATTGAATTTATTCCTTACCCAACAATCTTTTCGGACACATTGATTTGTTCTGATACGTTAAATATTGTCAATGTCAGTGCTTATGGAAATTCGGTCACTTGGTCTTCTTCTGATCCAGTTAATGTGAATTTTCTACCTGACGATGCGACCATGTTGACTAACGTTGTGTTTAATCAACCTGGTACTTACAACTTGGTGATGACAGATAAAAAATGTTTAAATCCAGTAAGTGTGAATGTTACGTTGGGAATACTTCCTGAGATCCTGCAAGATACATTTGCGTGTAACAATCAATTTAACATCCTAGGCACTGTTTCGAATAGTGGTGGTGTTTGGAGTTCATTAGATCCTGAAATATCTTTCAACGATCCTACTCTTCAAAATCCAATTGTACAAACAACTGCACCTGGATTGTATAGTCTTACGTTTACAGATAATACTTGTCAAATAACAGAAAATGTTTTAATTGATTTTATTGCAAATCCAATTGTTTCAACTATTGACACCTTAATGTGTATTGACGATATAGTTGCAATTGTGGCTTCTGGCGGACCTCAGAATGATTCCTATATTTGGAGTGACGGTACGGTTGGACCAATTCTTTCTGTTTCAATCGACGGAACATATATCATTGTTGCAAGCAATGAATGTGGATTTGCTTCGGATACTGCAATAGTTGAAACTTTTTCATGTGTTGTAGACGTACCCAATATCGTTGTAAAGTCTTCAACCGCAGGAAACGAAGCATTGTATATTGATTTCACAGGTGTTCAAACATTTGAGCTAAGTATTGTCAATAGATGGGGAAATGTTGTGTTTCAAACTACGGATTCAAATATTGTATGGGATGGGACACAAAATGGTGCACTATTGAGCGAGGGCATCTATTCGTATATTTTGAATCTAACCTTAGTTAATGATCAAGAGCTGGTTAAACAAGGATTTATTCATTTGTACCATTAATTTAATCGCAAATATTTAAACTGCAAGTGTGTGTTATCCATTAGTTGAAAAAATAACAAATTGAATTTAGTATTGAGACTTATGTCAGAGATTCTAAACAATTTTAATGATCCCCCACTCAGAAAGCTTCACAGAAATGTGAGGCTTTTTTTGTTTTTATAAACTTAATTTATCCTCAACCAATTCACACACCTTCATGTGGTCATACTTCTTTGCTTCTTCCTTCAATTTCTCTGAAGAAAATTCGGTTGGAAAATCAATAAAATGAATCATTTTTTCAGCTAAACTCGATGGATCAATTGGAGTGAAAAGCAATCCAAATTTTCCTAAATCTAGAATTTCGGGACTTCCTCCTGCATTACTTGCAATAACAGGCGTTCCACAAGCCATTGACTCTATCGTAACCATTCCAAAGGTTTCTGCTTTTGAAGCCATTACAAAGGCGTTAATTGCATTGAAAAAGGGTTTAATATCTTTCATGAATGGTCGAATAAAAACGCGATCTGAAAGCTTATTTTTCTCAATTGTTGCATTCATCAATTCGGAATAATTGTTTCCTTCACCAATTGTTGGTTCGCCCAATAAACAGACACAGACATTTGGATTGTTTATTTTACTCAAAGCTTCCAACAATAATACTTGCCCCTTATCAGGGTCAAAACGTCCAATTAAACCAAAAATTATTTTATCCTTCGGAAGCTGTAATAATTCTCTAGCTTCAGTGCGTGACAATTCATTCTCAAAAACCCTTAAATCCAATCCAGATGGAATTACACAAATTTTCTTTTTATTCAAGTGTGTCATGGTTTCCACTTGTTTTGCTAGCCAATTTAAGGGAGATGACCATAAATCAAAATAAGAAAAACGAATAGAGTGAAGTAAATTTGTTTTCTTGACACCAAACTGCATTTCATTAAAATAAGACAAATGAATTGGGTGTTTTGATTTTCTTTTTGCTATTACAGCAACACTCATGTCTCGTGTATCACGGACAATCAAGTGAGTAATTTGATGTTCATCAAGTCTATGTGCTAAAGCATTACCAGATTTAAAATCATAGTATTTTTTATGATTTCCAATTTCAATAATTGGAATTTTAGCATCCGTACACGCCTTGAAAATAGGTGAATCCAATTTACAAATGACATATACTTCATGCCCACGCTCCTTCATCCATAAAGCGTTTTTCATCTGGTTCATTTCTAATCCACCCCAACTAACAGAAGAGCATAAATATCCTAAAACGTTTGTCATCTTTGCGAAAGTATTAAGAAATATGGATATTTTGCTTGTTAGAACAATCTTAAATCTCTCGTTTAAAATCTTTAAGTGTCCAACGAACCAATAAGAAAGCAGCAAGAGCTAAAACTGATGCAACGAGGAATGGGGAACCAAAACTCCAATCAGCAGCTGGATATGTTTTTCTCGCTGTATAGAAAATCCACATGAACAATTGAGGTCCAATTATTTCACCCAAACTCATCATACTTGTAAAAACACCTTGCAATTCTCCTTGTTCATTATTTGCAGTTCCTTTCGAAACGATAGTTCTGATGGCTGGATCTACAATTCCAGAAAATGCATAGGGTAAAACAATTAAATACATCATCCACCCCATATCACCAGGGATAAAGGAAATACTCACCAATGTGAAAAACAAAATCCCTAACCCCAACATTGCAGCTCCTTTTTCGCCCAGTTTATTTACCAATTTCCCAGACAATGCACCTTGAACTATTCCAAAACAAATTCCAACAACAGCTAAAGACATTCCAACATTTTTTGCAGTCCAGTCAAATTTTGTCATGGTATAATAATTCCACGAAGAGTGTACTGACATATTGGTGAGTATGACTAAAAAACTGACAACAAAAAGATACTTCAACTTTTTAAAGCGATTCATTTGCATAATTGCACCTAATGGATTTGCTCTTTTCCACTCAAATTTCCTTCGTTGTTCCTTAGGAAGTGACTCGTTCAATACAATTAAACCATAAAAGAAATTAATCAAAGAGAAAATTGCCGCAGCTAAAAACGGTGCGCGTGGACCAAAATCAACTAATAAACCCCCTATAGCCGGGCCTACAACGAATCCAATTCCAAATGCGGCTCCAATCATTCCAAAATTTTGTGCTCTCTTTTCAGGTGAAGAAATATCTGCAATGTAAGCTGCTGCTGTAGTATAACTTGCACCAAAAATTCCAGAAATAGCTCGACCAAGTACTAACCAAAATAAATCAGGTGCAAAAAACATTACTAAATAATCCAAGCCCATTCCAAGAACGGAAGTCAATAATATTGGTCGACGACCAAATCGATCACTTAAATTTCCAACTAGCGGCGAAAACAAAAATTGCATTAAAGCATATGAGCCCATTACGACGCCATAATATTTTGAGGATTCAGTGATTGATACATGAGCCGTTTCAGATACTAAGGTCGGAAAAGATGGAATAATAATTCCCAAGCCAATAGAATCAAGGCAAATGGTGATGAGAATGAAAATTAAAGCAGATTTTGAATTTATTACTGACATAGATTGCGAATATCGTAAAAATAGGGAAACAAAAAACCCGTTTCAACTTAGTTAAAACGGATTTAATATTTCTTGCGGAGAATATAGGATAATTGATCCTTTGAGGGGGAGGCTTAAGGAGTACTGAACCCGTTTACCTCTGAAATAGAGGTAAACTAATTTTTTCATGCGCTAATTTCTCTCAAGCAAGCTTGGTGAAATTTGGAGCATGAAAAAACCCGTTTCAACTATAGTTGAAACGGGTTCAGTACTCCTTGCGGAGAATGTAGGATTCGAACCTACGGTACCTTGCGGTACAACAGTTTTCAAGACTGCCGCAATCGACCACTCTGCCAATTCTCCGCGACAAAAGTACTAATACTTTGAATAATGACAAGTGAAACTCGAAAAAAAGCACGTTTTTTTTTAAAAAATTAAAGGCACATGATTTGATAACTGTCTCTTAACCCTTCTTTACAATAGATAATCAACAGTTTAAACAATAAATAGACAAATGTTAAAATAGAGCCTTTGATTTTCTTAACTTTACTTTTTCAATCAATAACTTATGCGTTTAATTCTTTTTTCTTTTAGTTTTCTAGTCAGTAACCTTGTTTTTTCTCAGGAATCAAATCTGCGTGCATACTTAGATAACAAGCAATTTTATGCTCCTGAAACTGGTAATTATATTGAGATATACCTTCAGTTTGTTGGTCATTCTATTAAATATAAACCAACAGATGGTGGATTACAAGCCGAAATCGCAATTTCCATTCAAATATCAAAAGGCGATTCAGCAATCGTAAATGATGTATATCGCTTGCAATCACCTATTATGAAAGACAGCATAATTGATGACTTTTACGACCTAAAACGATACGTATTAGCTCCCGGACGCTACAATATGAATATTGAACTACAAGATTTAAATGATACTCTGCCATCTGTAAAAGCCAGCCAACCAATAATTATTGAAGACTTATCGAAAACCATTTCGATTTCAGACATTGAGATTATTGAATATGCTTTGCCTGGAGATGAAACATCTAACTTTTACAAATCGGGGTATAAAATAATCCCTAAACTTTCTACCTTCTACCCTTCTCAATTGTCCTCAATTCCCCTCTATTTCGAATTCTACAATATGAACATGTTGGAAGATACAATTTGCGGTTTAAAACAGTATATTATAAATACAGATACAGGAAAAGAAGTTCCTGAGTTTACCCTCTATACAAAACACGCAACACCAGCTGTTGTTCCTATAATTAGAAATATTGATATCACAAAGTTGACGACAGGGAATTATGCAATCAATTATACACTTTTATCGAGAAGCATGGTCGAACTCACGACTCAAACATACTTATTTGAACGAAGTAATGACATTGAAGTTGAATGGGATTTAGCGACGATGGTATTAGATCCTATTTTTCAAGAATCAATTACCGATGACAGCGTAGCATATTATTTAGAAAGTTTTATTCCAATTTCTTCAGCTGTTGAAGTAAAAAATATTATTTCAACGTTAAAATTAAAAGATTTAGCAGCTGAGCGGAAGCATATTCAAGCATTCTGGTTAATTACTTCCCCTAAAAACACGACAGAAGCTTGGTTAAAATATAAAGAACAAGTTCAATTGGTTGAAGAATTATATTCAAATAATTTCCAAGAAGGATTTGAAACTGATAGGGGCCGTGTTTATTTGCAATATGGAGCTCCAACAACAATTGTTCAAAAGGAAACCTCATCGAATGAATATCCATATGAAATATGGCAATACAACAAAATCGGTTCTTTTAGCAACAAACGCTTTATTTTCTACAACCCAGATTTAGTAAATAATGGGTATAGATTATTACATTCTGACATGATTGGTGAATTGAAAAATCCAGGATGGCCACAAATTTTAGTTAAACGAAATACGACTAACGGTAATATTGATGATCCGAATGCTGATGTGCAAAGACACTATGGAACAAACGGCAATGATTTGTTTCGTCAGTATTAATTCTTAATATTGAGCAATAAATCATTCTCTATTTGTGGATTCATTAGCAATTGTAATTTTAAACTGGAATGGAAGAAATTTTCTAGAACAATTCTTACCTTCTGTTTGTGCTTATTCATCGGGCGCAAAAATTATAGTAGCCGATAATGCTTCTACAGATGATTCTGTACAATTTTTAAAAGACAATTACCCCGATATTGAAATTATAAATAATCAATCAAATGGTGGATTTGCCAAAGGCTATAATGATGCTCTAAAACACGTTAACGCAAAATTCTATTTGCTATTAAACAGTGACATAGAAGTTACAGAAAATTGGTTAGTTCCATTATTAAGTACGATGGAAGACGCTACTATTGCGGGCTGCCAGCCAAAAGTTTTATCCAATCAAGACAAATCTCTTTTCGAACATGCTGGTGCTTCTGGAGGCTTTTTAGACCGAAATTATTTCCCTTTTTGTAGAGGACGAATATTTGATAAATTCGAACATGATGAAGGTCAATACGACAGTGAAACAGAAGTTTTTTGGGCTACGGGGGCTTCCCTGTTAATTCGATCTGAACTTTTTCATATGGTTGGTGGATTTGACGAAGCTTTTTTCGCTCACATGGAGGAAATTGATTTGTGTTGGAGATTAAAGAAGCAAGGATATAAATTTGTTGTAAATCCAAAATCAACAATTTATCATGTTGGTGGAGGAACACTTCCTTATTTATCTCCTCGTAAATCTTATTTGAATTTCAGAAATAGTTTATTCATGATTGTAAAAAATCACGAAGGAATACTATTCTTTAAACTCATTCATCGTTTAAATTTAGATGGTATAGCAGGAATACGATTTTTTCTAAGAGGTGATTGGAAACATCTATCAAGCGTTTTAAATGCTCATGTTGCTATGTACAAACACATGCCTGTTCTTTTAAAACAACGGAAAGAAATTAAACTACAATCCACAAAATTCAATTCGAATGGTCTGTATCGTGGAAGTATTTTATGGGCAAGGTATTTTAAAGGAGTAACGAAATTCAAAGATTTGAATCAACGTTTATTTATTTCAAAAAAGTGAATCGCTAATTCATAGCTTTTCAATCCAAATCCAAAAACACACCCAACAACAACAGGAGATAATAGCGAAGTGTGACGAAATTCTTCCCGCTTCGTAATGTTTGAAAGATGCACCTCCACAACTGGAACAGCTATTGCGGCAACACAATCTCTTATTGCAACGCTCGTATGAGTATATCCACCAGCATTTAATATTATCCCATCATGTGTTGATTCTTGTAAACAATTTATCAATTCACCTTCAACATTGGATTGAAAATAGGATAAATCAACCTTACTTTCGATTTTCAGCTCATTAAAATAAGCTTCGAAAGATTGATTACCATATATTTGTGGTTCACGCGTCCCAAGTAAATTTAAATTGGGACCATTAACGATTAAAATTTTCATATTCATGTCTACTTGGGAACGCTATATTAAGGATTTTGTTTCGTTTTTAAAAATAGAGAAAGGATTAGCAGCAAATTCCATTTTTGCATACCAAAATGATGTGGCCAAATTGCATGATTTTGCGTTGGGTCAAAAACTAAGTCCTACAGAGCTAACTTACGACCATTTAAAAGTGTTTATTACTGAATTATATGATCTTGGGCTAAGCGCACGAACTCAAGCTAGAATCATTAGTGGAATCAAACAATTTTTTGGCTTTTTACTGGTCGAAGACGTCTTAAATGATGATCCAAGTGAATTACTCGAAATGCCTAGAATTGGTCGCAAATTACCTGAAGTATTAACGATTGAAGAAATAGATCAATTGATTGCGGCAGTTGATATGACTAAAAATGAAGGACACAGAAATAAGGCAATCATCGAAACGTTATACAGTTGTGGATTAAGGGTAAGTGAATTAGTGAATTTGAGGTTCTCTGAATTGTATTTTGAAGAAGGATTTATCCGAGTAATCGGAAAAGGAAACAAAGAAAGGCTAGTTCCAGTGAGTAAAACGGTTGAAAAGGAAATAGGAATCTACAATGATCATATTCGCAGACATCAAAACATCAAGCCTGGAAATGAAAACATTGTTTTTTTAAACCGTCGAGGTGCACAATTGACACGGGTAATGATTTTCACAATAATAAAAGATTTAGCTGAAGTAATTGGATTGAAAAAATCTATTTCTCCTCACACATTTAGACATTCATTTGCAACGCATCTTATTGAAGGTGGAGCCAATTTAAGAGCAATTCAAGAAATGTTGGGACATGAATCGATTACGACTACGGAAATCTACACCCATCTAGACCAACGTTTCCTTAGAGATGCAATTATTACATTTCATCCAAGAAATATAGCTGATCAAAAGTGATATTTCAACACTAAACCAAAACCGTAATCTATTCGTGTTCTTTTAACTTGAAAATACTGAAAAGTTGGTTGAAAGGATTCATTCAGAATTTTTAATTCAACTGCAGGTAGAGCGTCATAACCCAAATTCATGTAGCACCCTAATCCAAATTTCTTTATCGAATAAGTGATTTCTGGGCGCATGTTTACACGCAAACCAAAGCTTTTAAAATCTGGGGCTATCATCCCAATTGGATTATAAGCTAGTTTATTTTGAACGTAAGATATTCTTAAACCTGCATTCAATAACATATTCCAATTTCCTTTTGAGAATATATTTAATGAAAGGTAAACAGGAAGAGCAAATGAATTATGCTGAATTCTTTGATTTTGGTTGTATTCTGATTGTAACACAACATAATTTGGAGAAATTATCGTGTCAATTATCGAATCTTGAGTGACCGGATTGAAATAAATATATTGAGTTGTAACTCCATCTATAATGCTATCACCTGCAGGGACAACTTTATAAAAAATATCTTTTCTAGAATTGAAATCGATTCCAGCAGAAATTCCCAATCTAGCATTTAATCTATAGTTCGCCTCAAGACTTGCACTAAATCCAACTTGTTCCTTCATCTTATGATTTTTATCAGGAACATTATTTAAAAAGCTCGAACCAAATGTTCCTCCTGAGTACAATGATATAGACCAAGGTGACAATGCTTTTATTTGAGAAGCATCAAATCCCTTTAATACAGAAGGAGTTCCGGTTTCTTCTGACCATTGAATTTGAGTAGTTGTATCTTGAAGTTGAATATTTTCAGCGACCGAATTTTCATTTTCGTTTAAAGTGTTCTCTACAGAATTATTCGACTTTTCTATGCTTTTATCTTTAGCTGCAATTACTTCATTTGAGAAAATAGCATTCTTTGTGATTTCAGGTTTCTCTTTAGAATTATCATTTTTCTCAATTTTATTTATTGAACTAGATAATTCATTTTTCACTTCTTTTGAAGTTGATTCTGTATCGTTATTTTTGACTGAATTAGCTGACTTTGTATTTATTCCAGTCGCTTTAAATCGAGCTATTTTTTGCTTTTTTGAATTGATTTTATTTCCCGCCAACTCAGACTTATTTTTCAGTGTTGGGATCTCTTTAATATGAGTTTCCTTCGAATCAATTTGCTGAGTCACTTTATACTCTTCAATTTGATTAATTATTTCCTTTTTTGAATTTTTAGTTTCTGATTGAGAAACCGCTTTGTAATTCTCGTTATTCTTAGTTTCTATTTTTCCGTGTGACCCGGAATGCTCTTGAACTGAAATTTCATTTTTCGCTAAAACAGGATTGTTATTTCTTCCATTTTTCAATGCAAAGAAACTAACAATCCCAATTAGTATGATGGATGAAAAAATCCAAATGAATCCTTTTCTACGATCTGATACAGGTGGTTTTCCATTGAATAATTGATCATCAATTGCTGATTTCACATCCAAAGGAGGCATGCTCTCGAAATTTGCAAATGTTGATGAAAATAATTCTTCTATTTCGTCTTGTTTTTTCATTTTTCAACTCTTTCTGACTCAAGCATCACTTGTATCATTTTTTTAGCTTTAAAATATTGTGATTTAGAGGTTCCTTCTGAAATATTCAAATGTTCGGCAATTTCCTTGTGCGTTAAATTGTCTAAGGTGTATAAATTGAAAACTGTTCGATAACCATCTGGCAATTTTTGTAGTAGTAGCAGCAACCTTTCTTTTAATTCTCTTGTATCGACCTCATCTTCTTCTTCAAAAACCATTCGGTCAAACTTCATTTCATCATCCACCAATGTCATTTTATAATTCTCCTTGATATAACTCAACGCCGTTCGTATTGTAATGGTCTTTATCCACGCACCGATCGGTAAATTAACATCGACTCTCTCTCTAGAATTATATATTTTAATAAATGACTCTTGCAGCACATCTTGAGCATCATCCTTGCATCGTGTGTAGCGAAGGCAAATACCGAACATACCCGGCGCATAACCTGCATAGATTTTGTCAAATGCGCTTTTACCACCTTTTACAAATTCAATAAGAACCTCCTTCGCTATCACCCTTTACATTGATTTTATTTTACTTAACGGTGTAATTTACTGAATAGTATCTGATGGATTTCCTCCTCCTCCACCAAAATTTGTTGAGTCAATTGGTGTTCCGTTTCCTCCGCCAGATGGATCTTGAATAATATCAGCTGAGTCGTTTACCCAAGTTGTGTCAATTCCATTTCCTCCTCCATTATTTGGATTGATTGGGTCATCTTGACAAGATTGCATACTGAGGGCGATAGCTAAAACTAATCCGTACCCAATTAAAGTTCCTCTCTTCATATATTTAGTTTTTAAATTCATACTAAATACTAAAGTCAAAATGAAAGGGTTGCCTGAACGAAAAATAAGTTGCTCGTTACTATTTAGCGATAATACAGCAAAACCCAAAAAATCAGTCAGTAAACTCTTGCCCCCAATTGTGCAATGACACAATACTCGGCATTAATTTTTCGCCTTTATTTGTCAAAGTATATTCTACAGTTGGCGGAACAGTTGCAAAAACTTCTCTTGTAATAATCCCGTTGGCTTCCATATTTTTCAATTCCTTGACCAACATTCTTGTATTAATTCCTTCAACAGCTCTTTCTAATTCTTTAAAACGCATTTTTCCTTTTGACAAATGATAAATAATAGGCATTGCCCATTTTCCACCTATAATATCCAAAACATCTTTTAAGGTGCACGTTTTTTCGGAAATACTTATAATATTTTTAGTCATACCTTATTGAATTTGTTTATTGCTTTACTTTGGGTTACTACTGTACATTCGTGTAACTACTTGCAAAAGTAAAGTAATGAACGTAGGTTCGCAACTAAATATAAATAAAAATGAAATTATTAGAACCTTTAAAAGTTGGCAATACTATACTTAAAAATAGTATGGTCATGGCACCAATGACAAGAAGCCGTGCCAGTATCAATGGAGTTGTTGGTGATTCTACAATGTTATACTATACTCAAAGAGCAAGTGCAGGATTAATCGTTAGCGAAGCAATAAATATTTCTGAACAAGCAATTGGAAGTCCGCTTACACCAGGAATTTATACGCCTGAACAAATTACTGCTTGGAAAAAAGTTACGCAAGCTGTTCACGAAAAAGGAGGAGTAATTTATGCTCAACTTTGGCACACAGGTCGTGTTGGACATTCACTTGTGAAAAATGGAGAACAACCTGTTTCTGCTTCTGCTTTGGCAATTGAAGGGCAACAGCATTTCACAATGGAAGGAATGAAAGATTATGAAACACCAAGAGCATTAAGCACAGAAGAGGTGAAAAATTGTGTACAAGAATATAAACAAGCTGCGATAAATGCTATGGAAGCAGGTTTTGACGGAGTTGAACTTCATGCAGCATTTGGCTATTTGCCAAATCAGTTTTTAGCGGAAAGTTCAAATCGAAGAACTGACCAATATGGCGGAAGCAATGAAAATCGAAATCGTTTTGTTGTAGAAGTAATGCAAGAAATGATTACTGCTATTGGTAAAGACAAAGTGGCTATCCGTATTTCGCCAACAAGCACTTACAATACAATTGCTCATCAAAAACCACTAGAACAATTCACATTACTTATCGAGGAACTTAATAAAATGCCATTGGCTTATATTCACATAATGAATGTTCCCTTTGCTGCTGATAAATTCCCTCAGTACCCAGCAAATTCGGTTGAAACTTTTGGCAAACTTACACAACATAGTGTTATTGCAAATTGTGGTTACACAAAAGAAACAGGAGAAGCAGAATTAGAAAAAGGTATTGCAAAATTGATCTCTTACGGTGCATTATTTTTAGCTAATCCTGACTTACCAAAACGTTTTGAACTAAGTGCAGAACTCAACCAACCAGACAGAGCTACAATGTATGGTGGACAAGATCAAGGATATATTGATTATCCAGCATTAAACTAACTTATTACTTTTTAAAAAAATTAGAATTATGACTAAAAAATTAAATTTCAAACAAATCATTATAGCAGGAGCAATTGCTTCTTGCGTATCACTAATCTTCAACTCGCTCCTATTCTTTATTTTTCATTCGGCCGGTGTTATCTCTGATACAGTTTTTGTTCAACCGAATGAACCATTAACGATTGTCCATATAATCATCTCCAGTATTTTCCCTACATTGGTTGGTGCTTGTGTGTTCTTCTTATTTGAAAAATTTACTAATAATGGCTTTAAATTATTTGGCATCGTTGCCCTTATTTTAATGCTTCTATCACTGACTAGCCCCTTTATGGCAATAAAAGAAATGCCAGTTGCCTATGGTATAGTGCTTGATGTTATGCATGTTGTTGTAGCTTTATCTTTATTGTTTTTTATTAAAAGAGCTAAAAATTAAGTAAATCGCCACTAGTATTTTAGAGGAAAAAACGAAGGCTATTTTGATAATCCATTTTTAGAATGATAATTTAGAATTATGGAAAATAATATTATTAATGAAAACCCATTACAGGTTTTTATAATTATAACAGAAACATTAACAGGTTGGAAAAGTCCAACTACCGATATAGGCAAAGCGGTATTAATGAAGCATTATGAATGGGCATTTAAAGACCCATTTCACACGAATGGTTTTCGAAGAAATGTAGTACATTCAATGAAAATTACAATGACGGAGAATACTTTATTTATGCCTTTGAAAAAACTAATAGATTAATTTAAAAATATTAAATAAATAAAAAATGAATAGCATTCAAGCAATTTTAACAATAGACACCGATAATCTTCCTGAAAACTTTCAAGAAATATTAAAACACGAGCAAGAAGTTGTTGCAAAATGGAAAGAAGAAGGAATTTTAGAACATTTGTTTTTAAGACAAACCAAAAATGGGGCAGTTTTAATTTTCAAAGATATTGACGAAGAGCAAGCGAAAGAATTAATGACGACACTTCCGTTATATAAACTGAAAAAAAATGTTGAATACTTGAGCTTAATAAAACAGTTCTAAATATGTACTAATAGAATAAGGTGTATGGGTCGCTAAAGCGGTTTTGCGTCCAACGGAGTTTTGTTCTTCGTTTGACGCTTTTTTAGTATAATTGAGCTTCATTTCTTCGTATCAAGTTCAGTTTTGAAAAGCCCACACGATCGAAAAACCATGAAAACGTTATCCATTAGTTCTTACAAAACATTAATTTTAAAAACACAACAAACTAAATTGGTTCGAAAACTAGCATCTAGTATTTTCTAATTAATCCCGTTTCTGTTAATCAATCAAGTTTCCCATACAAATCATAATGATCTGCTTTTGTAATTGTGACATTTGCAAAATCACCTAATCGAACAAATCCACCTGATTTCAAAACCAAAACTTCATTGTCAACTTCTGGTGAATCAAATTCAGTTCTTCCTATAAAATAATCTCCTTCTACTCTATCGAACAATACTTTGAATGTTTTACCTACTTTCAATTGATTAAGTTCATAACTGATTCCAGATTGCAATTCCATGATTTTATCAGCACGTTCTTTCTTTACTTTTGCAGGGACATCATCTTCTAATGTAAAAGCATGCGTGTCATCTTCGTGAGAATAAGTAAAAATCCCTAAACGATCAAAACGACTTCTTTCAACAAAGTCATACATTTCTTGAAAATCTTCTTCTGTTTCACCAGGATAACCAGCAATCAATGTTGTTCTTAGAGCTATTCCTGGAACTTTTTCCCTTATTTGGGCAATTAGTTCTTCTGTTTTCTCCCGTGTTATTCCTCGACGCATTGATTGTAAAATTTTCGTTGAACCATGCTGTAATGGGATATCCAAATAATTACACACATTACTTTTTTCTTGTATGACATCTAAAACATCCGTGGGAAATCCCGCTGGAAAGGCATAATGCAAGCGAATCCATTCAATTCCTTCAACTTCTGCAAGTTGATTTATTAAATCAGCTAATGCACGTTTTTTATATAAATCTATACCGTAATATGTCAAATCTTGAGCAATTAACATGAGTTCTTTAACTCCTTTTGCCGCTAAACCTTTTGCTTGAAGGATCAAATCTTCAATTGGTGTTGACACGTTTTTACCACGCATAATCGGAATTGCACAAAACGAACAAGGTCGGTCACACCCTTCTGCAATCTTAAAATAAGCATAATGATTTGGGGTAGTTAGCAAACGTTCCCCAACCAACTCATGTTTATAATCTGCTTTCAATGTTTTTAACAAACGAGGTAAATCGCGTGTTCCAAAATAAGCATCCACTTCTGGAATTTCATTTTCCAAATCATCTTTGTATCGTTCTGAAAGACAACCTGTAACGTATAATTTATCTACCATCCCTTCGTTTTTTGCTTCTGCATAACGTAGAATAGTATCTATTGATTCTTGTTTGGCATTATCAATAAAACCACATGTATTAATGATCACAATTTCCGCATCGTCCTGCATTGACTCATGTTCAACGTCAAATTGATTTGCTTTCAATTGAGCCATCATTACTTCTGAATCGTATATATTCTTAGAACAACCTAATGTAATTACATTAACCTTATTCTTTTTAAGCGTTTTTGTTTTCATGGTGCAAAATTACGCAAAGAATGAGCAGTTTCAAATTTTCATTCGGTTTTCACTGAATAATTTACAATGTAATTGGATGAATGGTGTTATCTTTGAATCAATATCGAAAACCTAAAATATGAAATTTCTTTTCCTTTTAAGTATCACTTTGTTTGCTTTAGGTTGTAAAACAACTGAAGAAGTGATTGTGGATCAACCTATAGTGGATTCTCGATTGAATATAATTGCTTCACTTGGAGAAATAAATGTTCCTTCAGACCCAACAACAATTACTAATGTAAGAATTGAAGGGAATACCATGTTTATTGATATGAGTTATACAGGTGGTTGTGAAGAACATACTTTCAAAGTAGTTGGTTCAGAAGCAATTTCAAAATCGCTGCCCCCAGTTCGTTCATTTCAAATAATCCATTCTTCTAAAGGCGATCAATGCAAAAAAATCATTGAAGAGACGCTCACTGTCGACATTTCAAAATTAACGTATAAACCAGTTTCTGGCAGCATAATTTACTTATTCACAGAAGGATGGAATAATAAAATCGAATATTCCTTTAAATAAAGCAATATGATCACCATTTCATGATGAATAATTAACTTATAACACAGTAAATATATCTTTTGGAACCAATACTATTTTAATCTTGTTGGTTAGTAAGTCCACTTTAAATAGTTCAAGAATTTTATTATTTAATTTAATATGAAAATCGGAGTATTATTATCAGGTTGCGGAGTCTATGATGGAGTCGAAATACAAGAAGCCGTTTTAACTTTATTAGCAATAGAAGAAATTGGTGCAGAGGCGGTTTGTATTTCTTTAGATGAAAATCAATATCATGTTGTCAATCATATTTCTGGAGAAGTTATGCCAGAAACACGCAATATGATAATTGAAGCTGCTCGAATTTCAAGAGGAAAAATTCATGATATTTCAACTATTTCACCTGCAGACATTGATGCTTTAATCATACCAGGTGGTTTTGGCAGCGCAAAGAATTTTACGCAATGGGCCTTTTCTGGTCCTGAAGGAGCAATAAATTCAAAAGTTAAATTACTGCTCGTTAATATGGTGAATGTTGGAAAACCAATTTTAGCACTTTGTGTAAGTCCAATTGTTGTGGCTAAAGCTCTTGAAAATTCTGCCATCCATAGCGTAATGACTATTGGCTCAGACAAAGAAAAATCACCTTATGACATAAAGGCCTTTTCTCAAGGAATGGAGTCTATTGGTGTGAAAACTGAGATGAAAACAATCCAAGAAATACAAATTGATCTTGAAAATAAAATTGTCACGGCCCCATGCTATATGATGGAAGCAACAATTTCAGAAGTTCGTAATAACATTCTGAAAGCAATCGAAGCGTTGGTACAATTAATTTAATTCAGTCTCCCTTTGTTTGAAATTTGTTAACAAAAGCCCAACAATTGTGGGAAATTTTAGCAGAAAAATCATTTCAAGTCCATTTTGTTCTGTTAATTTTGTAGCGAAAAATGAGCATCCGCTAAAAAATAAAAGTATGAGTATATTTGGAAAATACGGTAAAAACACCGATCTAAATGAGTCAATCGGCTTGAATAACCTAGGAAAACAATTTTGGAATTTATCTCCAGCTGAATTGACAGAAGATACTGTTTCATCGGATCAAGGAATCATTACCAATACTGGTGCATTAGCAATAAACACTGGCGAATTTACAGGTCGTTCTCCAAAAGATAGGTTTGTAGTATGTGATGCAAAAACTGAAAATTCTGTATGGTGGGGTGATATCAATATCAAATTTACTACTGAAGAATTTGATGCGCTTTACAATAAAATGAAAGCATATTTGCATCATAAAGATGTTTTTGTGCGTGATGCTTATGCTTGTGCAGATCCAGAATACAAAATGAATATTCGTGTTATAAATGAAGTTTCTTGGGGAAATATGTTTGCTTATAATATGTTTCTTCGTCCAACGGAACAAGAATTAAAGAACTTTACACCTGAATGGCACATCTTATGCGTACCAAGTTTTAAAGCAGATCCTGCAGTCGATGGAACACGTCAAGCAAATTTTGCAATTTTGAATTTCACTAAGAAAATGATTATCATTGGTGGTACTGGCTATACAGGTGAGATTAAAAAAGGAATTTTCTCTGTATTAAATTATATTTTACCGCATGAAAGAAATGTACTTTCAATGCATTGTTCTGCAAATATTGGGAATGAAGATAATGATACAGCCGTTTTCTTTGGATTATCTGGAACAGGAAAAACAACCTTATCTTCTGATGAAAACCGCCGATTAATTGGTGATGATGAACACGGTTGGGCAGACAAAACTGTTTTCAATTTTGAAGGCGGATGCTATGCTAAAACAATTGATCTTTCAAGAGAAAAAGAACCTCAAATTTATGATGCGATAAAAACAGGTGCTATTTTAGAAAATATTGGTTTCGAAAATGGTACAAATGTGCCAGATTATGAGAATTGTTCTATCACTGAAAACACACGTGTCTCTTATCCAATCGATTTCATTGACAATATTGCAGTTCCATCAATTGGGGATGCACCTAAAAATATTTTCTTTTTAACGGCAGATGCATTTGGTGTAATTCCACCAATATCAAAGTTAACGAAAGAACAAGCTATGTACCATTTCATGTCGGGATATACGGCTAAAGTTGCTGGAACAGAGGTTGGAATCACAGAACCAACTACAACTTTCTCTGCATGTTTCGGAGCAGCATTTTTGCCTTTACATCCAGCGAAATATGCGAAATTATTAGGCGAAAAATTGGACGGAACAAACATTAACGTTTGGTTAATTAATACTGGCTGGACTGGTGGATCTTATGGAGTTGGTTCAAGAATGAAATTGTCTTACACAAGAGCAATGATTACAGCTGCTTTGACAGGAAAATTAGACAACGTACAATTTGAAAACCTTCCAATATTTGATTTGGCAATGCCAACCTCGTGTGAAGGAGTTCCAACAGAAATATTAAACCCTCGTTCAACTTGGACTGATAAATCAGCTTATGACGAAACGGCTAATAATTTAGCTGGTAAATTTGTTAAGAATTTTGAGAAATTTGCAGCAGAAACAAACCCTGAAATTTTAGCTGCTGCACCAAAGGTGATGGCTTAAAAATAAAGACACATAAAACAAAAAACGCTTCAGAATTCTGAAGCGTTTTTTTTGTGTATAATAATTCTATTACCTTTTTTTAAGCCAGCCTCGCTTGTGGAAAATCAATAATAAAGTACCCGCTATTAAAATCATTGCTCCAACAACGACATAATAACCATATGGCTTACTTAATTCTGGCATGTATTCGAAGTTCATTCCGTAAACACCAACGATAAAAGTTAAAGGAATAAATATCGCACTAACAACGGTCAATACTTTCATGATTTCATTCATACGTTGACCCTGAACTGCGTAATACAAATTCGCCATACCTTCTAAAATTTGCTTATTCGCATCAATCTCTTCTAAAACAGCTTGACAATTTTCCTTCAAATCTGCAAAGTAATAATGATTATCAGGCTGGATGAAAGGACTTTGAATTTTATCTAATTGAAAGGTAATATCCTTTAATGGCAATACAATTTTCCTTAACTCAATCAATTTTCGTTTTTGAAATTCAATCATTTTTAACGTATCACTATTGGCTTCTCTAATTAATTTTAATTCCAATTTTTCGATTGAATCCGTTATATCTTCTAAAACTTCAAAATAATTATCCACGATAGCGTCTAGCATACGAAACAACAAAAAGTCTGGCCCTTTGAATCTGATTTTACCTCTTTTTTTCTCTATTCTATCGCGAACGTCAAGAAAGTGATCTGAACTTTTCTCTTGAAATGATATTAAGTGATCTGTACCTAAAAGGAAACTGATTTGTTCTTGTTGCAAAACAAAAATATTGTTTTCATCAGGCAGAGCCGATCGAATAGAAAAGAACATATAATTTGGGTATTCTTCAATTTTTGGTCTTCTTTTCTCAGTGAAAATATCTTCTACGGTCAATTTATCAATTTCCAATCGATCGCATAACTTTTCAATATTTGCACGGTCTTTAAGATTATGAAAATTTAACCATGAAACGAAATTATCATCAATTTGATTGGTGTTAAATTCGGCCGCAAAAAAGGCAGGCGTATTTTTAGTGACAAGAAAAAAATCTGAATCGTATTTATATAATTGGCAATTGCTAAAATTTTCCATAGACAAATTTGAATTAGACTAAGGTAGTATATATTTATAAATTCTTCATCAAATATCGATACAACTCAACCATCGTCATAATGTCATATTTAACTACTTTTTCATCTGGGGTGTGAACGTTATCTTCTGGAGCACCAATAAAACACCAATCAATTGGTAAATCTGATTTTTGTAAACTGGTTCCATCACTTCCCCCTGCTGATTCAACTTCCAACTGAAATTCGATTCCAGATTCTTTAGCTAATTCAATAATTCGATTTAAATAAACCCTTCTCGGTAGCCAACTATCTCGCATTGAAATTGCGACACCTGCTCCGTGCACTACACCGTGAGTTACCCATGTAATATCAGAAACAAGTGCTTGTTGGACACCATAATTTTGATACAAATAATTTGCGCAAAAACCAACAGAATTACCACCATGTTCCTCATAAGTAGAAAAAACGATTGCACCATTCTCTAATGTTTCTGCAACTTTTAAGGCATTCCACATTCCAAGACGATTATCGATATAAGGAGATTGAACATATTCATCCGTTTCTCTAAAATCAGGCTTAAAAGTCAAAATTGTTCCTCTATCAATTTCTCTTTCCAAAACATATTGCAACACCTTTGATCCATCTTCATCTTCAATTACCATCAATTCAGTTTCAATTTCACCCTGCGAATCAGATCCAACTAATTGAATTCCATCTATAGTTCTTGGTCCACCAATTTTAATTAAGTCCTTCCCATATCCAACAGAAAAACCAATACTATCCATGTGTGCATAAATTGCCGTTGTTGGATTGCCAAAAACTAGAATAATGCAGTCTTGAAAACCTTTCCCTTCAATTATCTCCGGTTGAACCTTCCAATTAGCGCTATTGGTTTTCACTAAATCTAACACAAATTCTTTTACCTTGGATTCATCACTTGATGCGCCTCTTAATTCAGTAAGTTTCTTTAATAACTCCATAATTTAATAGATTCCCATTTCTTCAATGGTAGTTTCATTAATTTTCTTTATTTCTTCTTTCAAAAATTCTTTTGAATTCAACGGTAGAATAGTAATAATTGAGCAATCATTCTCAAAAACCTGTTCCTTTATTGGCATTTGATATTGTTTTAAGAGGTTCATAACATGAGGCATCGCAGAATAATCAAATAGAATTTTCACCCATTCAAACACTTCTAATTCAATAATTTTTCCATTTTCAATTGCTTCTTTTGCTGCAGTTTTGTATGCCTGAATTAAACCTCCTACACCTAATTTCGTTCCCCCATAATAACGGACAACTCCAATCAAAACATTTGATAAATCGAAAGACTGAATTTGACCTAAAATTGGAGCTCCAGCAGAATTATTTGGTTCACCATCATCATTTGCTCTGAATACTTTTTGATCAACACCAAATCGATAAGCATAACACAAGTGGCGGGCTTGATAATGTTCTTTTCGCCAGATATCAAGGAATGTTTTTGCTTCTTGCTCTGTGTAACATGCAATTGCTAATCCAATAAATTTAGATCCTTTTTCTTTATACAATCCTTCAGATAAAGAAACCAATGTTTTATAGGTACTTCTTTGAGACATTTATAAATTGATGACATAAAAAAGCCATCGGTCAATGACTAATGGCTTTCTCAATAATATTATTGAACTTATTGAATTGTTAGTTTCTTCTCTAAGTCTTCTAAATAAACTCTAAATTGTTTATCAGTTTCAGAAAGATTCGTTACAGTACGACAAGCGTGCAATACCGTTGCGTGGTCTTTTCCTCCACAATGTGCTCCAATATTTGCTAAAGAAGATTTTGTCATTTTCTTAGAGAAGAACATTGAAATTTGGCGAGCTTGGACTACCTCACGCTTACGTGTTTTTGATTTCAACATTTCAATTGGAAGATCGAAATAATCACACACTACTTTTTGAATATATTCTATAGAAACTTCACGAGCAGTATTTTTGACAAATTTGTCAACCATTTGCTTAGCAAGTTCTAAAGTAATTGCTTTTTTGTTTAATGATGCTTGAGCAAGTAAGGTATTTAAAGCGCCTTCCATTTCTCTCACATTTGTATTAATTGAATATGCTAAATATTCAACAACATCTCTTGGTAATTCAATACCGTTACCATACATTTTCTTTTCAAGAATAGCGATACGAGTTTCTAAATCCGGAGAAGCAAGATCTGCTGATAATCCCCATTTGAATCTAGACAATAAACGTTGCTCCATTCCTTGCATTTCTACTGGTGGCTTATCTGATGTTAAGATAATCTGCTTACCATTTTGATGCAAGTGGTTGAAAATATGGAAGAAAACATCCTGAGTTTTCTCTTTACCAGAGAAGAATTGAACATCATCAATGATTAAAACGTCAATCATTTGGTAAAAATGAATGAAATCGTTTGTTGTTTGATTCTTGATTGCATCAATAAATTGGTGTGCAAATTTCTCTGACCCAACATACAATACAGTTTTACTAGGGAATTGATTTTTAATTGCAATTCCAATTGCATGAGATAAATGTGTTTTACCAAGACCAACTCCACCATAAATCAACAATGGATTAAAAGCTGTTCCTCCAGGTTTATTTGCAACTGCATAACCAGATGCTCTTGCTAAACGATTACAGTCACCTTCAACAAAATTCTCAAAACCGTAAGAAGGATTTAAATTAGACTCAACATTCACCTTCTTTAATCCCGGGATAATAAAAGGATTACGAATCTGATTCTCGTTCATGTTTAAAGGCATAGAAACAGGCGCATTTTTCAATGATCGTTTATTTAATGCCGGTAATTTTACTGTATAAGGTGTAGAATTTGTTGTATTGTTTTCCATTACAATACTGTATTCTAACGTGCCTTCTGGACCCAATTCTTTTTTGATTACTTTTTTGAGTAAAACAATATAGTTTTCTTCCAACCATTCATAGAAAAAATGCGACGGAACCTGAATAGTAAGAACATTGTCTTCTAGACGAACTGGGACAATCGGTAGAAACCACGTTTTAAAAGCCTGTAAAGAGATATTATCTTTGATTACTTTCAAACATGCATTCCAAACGATTTCGTGACTATTACTCATTGATAATTAATATTAGTTGTTGGTTATATTTTATAGTTAAAACCATTCAAAAACTGGAATATTTTTTAGTGGTTTTGGTCATTCAATCTCAGAGGACAAATATTCACATAAAAAAGTTTAAAAAAAAATCAAAAAGGGGTTGGTTTTTAAAAAAGTTTTACATCTATCTTAATTATATCGTTGAATAAAAAAGATAATGAACTCAAAGTAAACTTAATAATCTGTTTTACTTGAATAATAACTATTTTATTGCTTTTTAGTTATTTTTCTCTGCTTCACGAAAATAAGAAAAACTGTTGATAAACTCAAGTTTGATTGCTATATTTTTTACATTTGATGTACTTTTTAATATAAAATGAATTATAACTTTTCTTTTCAAATTAAACTTCGTGTAAGATATGGTGAAACCGACCAAATGGGCTATTGTTATTATGGAAATTATGCGCAATATTTTGAGGTTGGTAGGGTTGAAACTTTAAGAAGTTGTGGCATGAGCTATAAAGCATTAGAAGAACAAGGAATAATGCTGCCTGTATCTGAATTTACAGTCAAATATCTTGCTCCTGCTTTTTACGATGATGAATTGACAATTAAAACTA
The DNA here is from genome assembly GCA_041161265.1 of Bacteroidota bacterium. Taxonomy (GTDB): domain Bacteria; phylum Bacteroidota; class Bacteroidia; order Flavobacteriales_D; family Crocinitomicaceae; genus M0103. The sequence goes on from JBEAUV010000005.1 coordinate 22,832, forward strand.
CAATTACAGAAATATCAGGCGCACGAATTTATTTTTATTATGAAATTTTCAATAACTACGGCAAATTACTCAGCACAGCTTCAACAATACTAGTGTTTGTAACAAAACAGGACAAGAGACCAACCTCTGCTCCACAATCATTTATTGAATTGCTTGACAAATATATCATTCCATAACTTTTGAAAGAAGTGTTTTAATAAGTACATTTATTATCATGGGCCAACTACGCGTAATTCACTTTCTAAAAATAATCGGAGCTTTTTTTCCAATCCACATTATTTTTGCGCAATTAAAATACAACTTAATCTCAATGTTTTATTGGGCATTTCTTTTTATGCTCATTTCAGGTTCTTTCGGAAAAGCTTTTGGTGTTCCCTATTTATTTTTATCACCTGAATATCTTGGAAATATAAGTTCTTGGTCATTTGGCTTACTAGGATTCAGTATAGGTGGTTTTATCATGGCTTTTAACACCTATAGTTACATCAAACTGGGCCCACGATATTCATTTTTAGCAATTGTATCGAGACCTTTTTATAAATTTTGCATCAACAATTCTTTAATACCCGTCTTTTTTATCATATACTATATTTATAAGATGACTCAATTTCAAAGAGTGGAAGAATTATCTTCTTTTTGGGATTTATTTAATTATACTTTTTCATTTTTAGGAGGGGTTTTTTCTTTCATTTTATTATCACTATTCTATTTCTTTCCAACAACAAGAGAGAAAGGGGAAAGAATTGGTCAAGACGATTCATCAGCCAACCCAATTCAATCAGTCACTCAAAACAGCTCTAAATGGTACAATTATTTCAGAACTGAACACGAAAAAACTCATTATTACATAGGAAAAGGATTTAAATTTTTTCAAAGCAGATCCACCAAGCATTTAGACAAATCCATTATAGAACATGTATTCGCGAAGAATAGAATTAATGCTTCAATATTTGAGATTTTAACAATTGTGGCATTTATAATTTCAGGACAATTTATAGACTACCCTCCGTTTGAATTCCCTGCTGGAATGAGTATAATCTTATTGCTCACTATGATTCATATGCTATTTAGCGCTTTAATGTCTTGGTTTCACCGATGGACTTATCCGATTCTATTTGCTTCAATCGCTTTAATGAATTACCTAAGTATCACAACAGAATTGTTCACATTTAAAAATTTCGCCTACGGATTGGATTATAACAAAACTAAAATTCAGAAATATGGCATAAATTCAATTGAAACGAATTTCAAAAAGAATTATTCAGAAATTGAATCTAAAAATAATGTGATTGCAATTCTTGAAAATTGGAAAAGAAAAACCAACGAAAAAAAACCAAAACTTATTATCCTTAATACCTCTGGTGGTGGTTCGAGAAGTGCACTGTGGACTTTCACTGTTTTACAAAATTGTGACAAAGCACTCAACGAACAATTGTCAGAACACCTAAACCTTATTACTGGTGCTTCCGGCGGAATGATAGGTGCTGCTTACTATCGAGAAATTTGTCTGAGGAATAGTAAAAAAGAAATAGTAAACCGATACGACAAGAAATATGGAGATAACCTGAGTAAAGATTTATTGAATAAATTAGCTTTTTCTATTTCAACTAATGATTTGTTTTTCAGATACAGGTCGTTCAACTATAATCACCAACAATATACTCGTGACAGAGGTTATGCTTTTGAAGAACATTTGCATAAAAACACAGAAAATCTTTTACAGCACAACCTTGGTTACTATGAAAAGTATGAACAGAAAGCTGATATTCCGATAATGATATTTAGTCCAACAATAGTCAATGACGGAAGACGATTGTTAATGGCTTCGCAATCACTAAGTTTCTTGACCAAGAATATGGATTGTCCAACGCAAATTTCTTCCTCCTATGAAAACATCGATTTTCAATCATTTTTCGCAGAAAACAATCCTCAAAAAATGAGATTTAGCAGTGTTTTACGAGCGAGTGCAACATTCCCTTTTATTCTACCAATGATGACAATGCCTACTCAGCCAGGTATGCAATTAATGGACGCCGGAATACGGGACAATTACGGGACAAAAACTACAATAGAATATCTTTTTTCTATTGAAAAATGGATCAAGGAGAATACCTCAGGAGTTATAATCCTTGAAGTAAGAGATACTAAAAAAATATTAAGTAATGAACTTTACGAGCACATTTCATTATTGCACAAAATAACTTTACCGTTCGGGAACATGTATAATAATTTCCCAAGAACACAAGATTTCGATCAAGAACAATTACTAAAACTAGGAGTAACCTCTTTTTCTTTTCCGATAGATATTATTTCATTTAATTTGAGAGAAAGTCGTAATGACCGCATTTCACTTTCATGGCATTTAACCAAGCAGGAGAAAAATAAAATCGCTCAAGCATTTTATTCAGTTAATAATCAAACTTCTTTTGAACGGTTAAAAGCATTAATTGCTCTTAAAAAGACTATTTAGAAACATTTTCTACAGAAACAACTTTGTCAACTTGGCAATTTTCAGGCTGCATGGCTCTACTCAAATTGTATGAAAATTTAATTTTTAAACCATCTATTTTAAATTGGTCTTCTAAATTAACTGGGTACATTTTAAATGACGCACCATCAATTTTAGAAATTATATAAATCGGACAACCTTTTTCATCCATATGAACTGTTCCTTTAACTATATCTACTGTTTCCGAGGCACTTATTCCATTTTCAATAATTTCTTTTTGGGTAGAACAAGAAATTGAAAAGAATAATATTGATACTAAAAAGGCTGTTTTCATTTTGTTAAGTTTAAATAGATGACACGAAAAACCGAGCCAATATAACAAAAAAAGAGGCTTTAACTAAAGCCTCCCTTTTCTTAACCTGTAGATGTTAATATTTAATCCGTATTGAACAAAACGATTAATACAGTAAAAAGTTACACTTTCATTGCAAAAACAAGCTAATTAACATTTCTTCATTGATAAACTAAATGACCTATTGAAAAATTGGCCAATGAACAACCTTACATTTGTTTTGAAATGAAAGATGAAAAGTCCATTCGTGCGTTAATTCAATTAATTGATGATCCAGATGAAAATGTCTTTGGACATGTTCGTGACACCCTCATGACTTATGGCCCGAATGCCATTCCATATCTTGAAAACTCATGGGAAGATCAAGATTATGGATTAATTTTTCAAGGACGAATTGAACAAATCATTCATGACATACAATTTGAGGAAATAAAATCCAAATTGAAGGATTGGGTAAACTCTTCGGATAAAGATTTATTGAGAGGTGCAATAATTATTGCAAAATATCAGTATCCAGGCTTAGATGAAGAATTAATTAAAAATACAATACAAGCAATAAGAAAAGATATTTGGCTTGAGCTGAATCACAAACAAACGGCATTTGAACAAGTAAAGATATTTAATCGAATATTTTTTGAAACTCACCATTTTCATGGAGATTCAAAACACTTTCATTCTCCCATGAATTCATTTATAAACACTGTAATTGAATCAAGAAAAGGAAATCCATTAAGTTTATCTTTGATATATAGCGTGGTAGCAGAATCTCTAGATCTACCTATATATGGAGTCAATTTACCCAACCATTTCATACTTGCTTATCTTGATGAAAATGGTGCAAGTTTATTTCTTCCTGAAAAAAATGAATACGGCGTCTTATTTTATATCAATCCCTTTTCAAAAGGAAGTATTTTAGATGTTAATTCAATAAAAGAATTTTTAGACACTTTGCATTTACCTCATGAACGAGAATATTTTGAGCCTTGTTCTAATTCATCCCTTTTGAAACGAATGTTAGCCAATCTGATTTCCTCCTTCCAACAAGTCGGTAATGCTGAGAAAGTAATTGAATTAACAGAATTAAGAAATATTCTTACGACTTAATTTCAAATTCCAAGTTCAATTTTTTCAATTCCTTAAAAACGGTGTTATTTGGATCAATCTTCATACTTTTTGAAGGCATTCGAATTTCTGTACCATCAAAAGGATCAATTATTTTAAAATGAACACTGCATTTACCTTCGTTATCAAGAAACAATTTATTCAAATTCATTATTAAAATTTGGTCTAATGCAGTAGATGAAAGTTTGATGTGTACACTATTTGCTTTTGTTTCCTTTATATTTTGAAGCAGTTCAATCGAATGCACCATGAACTCCAATTCACTTCTTCTTGGTGGCACATCAATCTTCCCTTTCATTGCTATAAATGTTCCAGGCTGGATGAAATGTTTAAACTTTAAATAATTCTCACGCCACAAAAATAATTTGTACGAATCGGTGTAATCTTCTATAATTAATGTTCCAAAAGGGTCACCATTTTTAGTAAATCGATGCTCTGCTTCTGTAATTGTTGCGGCGATCAATAAATCTTTTCCTTTATGAGAAGGCATTTCATTCAACATTCCAATTCGACCATTACAAAATGATTCAATTTCAACTCTAAAATCATCTAATGGATGTCCTGAGATAAATATCCCAACAACTTCTTTTTCTCTATTCAACTTATAAATACTGCCCCACTCCTCTGTTTTGGGGATTTCTGGTTCAGGCATTTTTGTACCCGTTCCATCACCAAACATGGATACTTGAGAAGAATTCTCACTTTCCTGAAAACTTGCACCAAATTTCATAGCATTTTCTAGGAAGGTTTTTCCAGAACCATCTTCTTTGAAATATTGCGCTCGGTGAACTCCTTTGAATGAATCAAATCCACCAGCGTATGCCAAACTTTCAAATGCTTTTTTATTACACAAACGAAGATTAACACGTTTCGCCATTTCGAATATGGTAGTAATTGGTCCATTTTCAGCTCTTTCAGCGATAATTGCCTCAACAGGAGCACTTCCTAACCCCTTAATTGCACCTAAACCGAATCGTATTGCTCCTTCTTTATTTACCGTAAACTGATAATTTGATTCATTGACATCTGGCCCTAAAACTGGCACTCCCATTCGTTTACATTCTTCCATGAAAAATGAAACTTGCTTGATATCATTCATATTATTAGAAAGTACAGAAGCCATATATTCTGCAGGATAATTCGCTTTCAAATAGGCCGTTTGATAAGCAATCCAAGCATAACAGGTAGAGTGAGATTTATTAAAAGCATAGGATGCAAATGCTTCCCAATCTTTCCAAATCTTTTCCAATTTAACAGTGTCGTGTCCTTTTGTATTACCTCCTTCTAAGAATGCAGGCTTCATTTTATCAAGAGTCGGACGGTCTTTTTTTCCCATTGCCTTTCTCAACGTATCCGCTTCACCTTTCGTAAAACCAGCCAATTTTTGAGAAAGCAACATTACTTGTTCTTGGTAGACAGTAATTCCATAGGTTTCCTTTAAAAATTCTTCACAATCATCTAAATCATAGACAATTTCTTCTTCGCCGTGTTTACGTTTAATAAAAGAAGGAATATATTCCAATGGACCTGGACGATACAAAGCATTCATTGCTGTTAAATCCGCAAAAACAGTCGGTTTTAATTCTCGTAAATATTTTTGCATTCCAGCAGATTCATACTGAAAAATACCTACTGTATCTCCTCGTTGAAAAAGTTCGTATGTCTTTTCATCATCTATAGGAAAATCATCTGGATCCAATTGAATTCCTTTAATTTCCAAGATATTTTTTACAGCATACTTTATAAGTGTAAGTGTTTTTAATCCTAGAAAATCCATTTTCAAAAGGCCTGCATATTCAGCAACTGAATTATCATATTGCGTACAATACATTTGAGAGTCTTTGGCCAAAGCAACTGGCACAAAATCGGTAATATCTGAAGGAGTAATTATGACACCACAAGCATGTATTCCCGTATTTCGAACCGAACCTTCTAATTCTCGGGCTCTATTTAAAACTTGAGAAGCTAAATCTATTCCTTGAGCAATTGATTTCAATTCCTTCGCTTTAACTATTTCATCTTGATTATTCTTTAATTTATCAGCCAATTCAGCATCATTGAATTTGAATAATTTATTCAAGGAAATATCAGGAACTAATTTTGCGATTCGATCCGCCTCTGGCAAAGGAAGATCAAGAACTCTCGCCGTATCACGAATGGACGATTTTGCTGCCATTGTTCCATAAGTAATAATTTGTGCCACTTGATTTGCACCATATTTTTCTATAACCCAATCAATCACTTTTCCGCGACCTTCATCATCGAAGTCTATATCAATATCTGGCATGGAAACACGATCAGGATTCAAGAAACGCTCGAAAAGTAAATCGTATTTAATTGGATCAACATTGGTTATTCCTGTACAATATGCAACTGCAGAACCAGCGGCAGAACCACGACCTGGACCAACAGAAACGCCCATATCTCGTGCAGCTTGACAAAAATCTTGAACAATTAAAAAATAACCTGGATAACCTGTTTTCGCAATCGTTGCCAGTTCAAAATCTAACCTTTCTCTTACCTCATCAGTGATGTCTCCGTATCGTCTTTGGGCACCAATGTAAGTTAAATGTCTTAAAAAATTATTCTCCCCTCGTTTTCCTCCATCTTGAGCATCTGTTAAATCCTGAAATTCAATCGGAATATCAAAAGCCGGTAAAAGGACTTCTCGAGCCAAACCGTAATGCTCACATTTGCTTATAATTTCTTCAATACTTTCAATTGCTTCTGGAAGATCAAGAAATAGTTCTTTCATTTCATCTGAACTCTTGAAATAGTACTCTTCGTTTTCCAGACCATGTCTAAACCCTCTACCTCTTCCTTTTGGCGTAGAAACAAGTTCATTGTCCCTTACACAAAGTAAAACATCATGAGCTTCGGCATCTTCTTTATTGACGTAAAACGTATTATTTGTTGCAACTAACTTTATTTCATGCTTTTCAGCAAATTTGATTAAAGTAGCATTGACTCTATTTTCATTTTCTTGACCATGGCGCATGACCTCAATGTATAAATCATCACCAAATTGTTCTTTCCACCAAATTAGTGATTCCTCAGCTTGAGATTCACCAACATTTAAAATTAAACTTGGAATTTCCCCATAAAGATTTCCTGTTAATACAATTAAATCCTCCTTGTATTGCTCAATTACTGCTTTATCAATTCGAGGAACATAATACATTCCTTTTGTGTAAGCCAATGATGCAAGCTTGATTAAATTATGGTAACCTTTTTTGTTTTTTGCCAATAATACAACTTGAAATCCATTGTCTTTTTGAGTTTTATCTTCAAGATTTTTACACACATTGAATTCACAACCTATAATTGATAACAAGTCTTTTTTCGTAAACTCGGCGCCTTCTTCTAATGCTAATTCTCGTTCAGCTTTTAGTCCTTTGTTATAATCTGCAACAGCTTTTTCAAAATGGAATGCAGCCATCATATTCCCTGTATCTGTCAAAGCGACAGCAGACATATTCATTTTCCCAGCGGCAGCAACTAATCCTTTTACATTTATAGATGATTGAAGAATAGAAAATTGTGTATGGTTGTGCAAATGTGCAAATGGAACATTTTCTAATCGCTGTCTAGCTTCATTTAAATCACCTGTTAGCTTTTGTGACTCGCTTGATTTATTTTCTGCTAATTTTAAACTTTCCTCCTTGAGATTTAAATGTTTTAAGCCAATCAATCCAATTGGTCTAGGATTGAATGCTTTAAAATCTTCAATATATCGCTCTTCTTGCTGTAATTTATCAAGCGAGAAATGACCTAAACGAATTAATTCAAAGAAACATCTTGTTGTTACCTCAACATCGACCGTTGCATTGTGTGCATCAGCAAATTTTTCTTGAAAAAGAAATTGGTGTAATTCAGTAAGCGTTGGTAATTTAAACCTTCCTCCTCTTCCTCCTGGAAGTTTACAAAGTTCTGCCGTTACTTCAGTGCAAGTATCCAATACTGGCATTGAAGCCATCATTGAATCTTTATTCATTCGAACAAATTCACAACCTAAAACATTTAAGTCGAAACCAACATTTTGGCCAACAACAAATTTTGCTTTTGAAAGTGCCTCATTGA
>JBEAUV010000006.1:0-30616 GCA_041161265.1 Bacteroidota bacterium
CAATACAACGACTTATATATGTCGGAACAGCAAATTCTTTTGGTCCTGGAATATCGAATGAAAAATCCGGTGACGAACAAAAACCTTATTCATCATTTAAATATGGCATCGACTATTTAGATTCCAAATACAAAGCACAAGAATTGATGTTAAAAGCTGTGAAAGAAAACAATTTACCTGCAATTATTGTCAATCCAACATTTATGATTGGACCTTATGATTCTCGCCCAAGTTCTGGAGCAATGATTATTGCGCTTTCTAAAAACAAGGTTCCCGGATATTCACTTGGTGGCAAGAACTTCACGGCTGTAAAAGACGTTGCTACAGCAATGGCAAATGCTATAACAATGGGTAAAATTGGAGAGTGCTATATTTTAGGCAACTTCAATCTATCTTACAAGGAAGCTTTTGAAAAAATGGCCTTAGCAATTGGCGCAAAAGTTCCTACGCGAAAACTTTCTACGAAAATAGTTGTCACATATGGTGCTTTAAGTTCCTTTTTAGCGAAAGTTTTTAAATACTATCCTTCAGTTACCAAGGAGCTCGCGGTGTTGTCGTCAGAACATCATTATTATTCCGCAGAAAAAGCTCACAAAGAATTATTAATGCCTCAAACACCAATAGAAACAGCAGCTATAGAATGCTTTGAATGGTTCAAGGAAAATGGATATTTAACCAAAAAGTAATACTATGTATCAAACATTAGCTACAGATTTATCTTGGAAAACCGGAAATCTCAACACATTTTTACCGACAATTCTATCCTTAATTTTCTTTATTATCTATTGGTTTACAGCCCAATCCTCAAAAATAAAAGATTGGTTTTATGCAAATAATCCTTTTGATGAAGCATCCGTTAAACACATCTTTTTCACTAAATATTTCGGGTTTTTTAGCATGGGGGTAGCGCCAATAATAATTTGCTTAATTTGTTTGCCGGATTATAAAATCGCTGATTATGGTCTAACATTCATTCCCAAAACTACATTCTTTACACTCGTTTGGACAGTCGGACTGTGTTTGTTCGTTGTCCCTTTAGCATATTTCAGTGCAAAAAAACCTAAAAATCTTGTTAATTACCCTCAAATTCGTGCGAAAAACTGGAACAAGAAAATTGTATTTATAAACGCTTTAGGGTGGGCAATATACCTTTTTGGTTATGAGTTTTTGTTTCGCGGAGTACTGCTTTTTCCTTTAGTAGATTCAGTCGGTGTTTGGCCAGCGATAGCTGTTAATATTGCCTTATATTCAGCAACTCATATTCCAAAAGGACTAGATGAAACAATAGGTGCAATTCCTCTTGGTTTGGTGCTTTGCTTGCTTACTTTGGCTTCTGGCACGATATGGATAGCTTTTTTAGTACATGTTGCCATGGCTTGGACGAACAGTTTTACGGCGTTAAAATTTCACCCAGACATTCACTATATTAAATCAAAAAGATGAGAGCTTCTAAACTCGAAGGTAAGGTTGCTGTTATAACAGGTTCAAGCAGAGGAATTGGTAAGGCTATAGCTTTAAACCTTGCTTCTAAAGGGGTTAATGTTGTTTTGAATGGCAGAAACCAAGAGCGCCTAGATCAAACAAAAATTGAAGTTGCAAAATTTAACCCAAGAGTGCATACCGTTTGTTGTGATGTGTCTATTATTGAAGAAAGTCAACGCTTGATCGATGAGACAATTGAAGTTTTTGGTAAAATTGACTTTCTTATAAACAACGTTGGTGTTTCTATGCGAGGCAATGTTGCTGATGTAAATCCTGAAGTTTTCAAAACAATATTTGACAGCAACCTATTAGGAGCCGTATACCCTACGATACCTGCAATAAAATATTTACGTGAAACAAAGGGTAGCGTAATTTTTATATCAAGTTTAGCTGGTATAAGGGGGATTCCTGCAATGTCGGCTTATTGTTCCTCTAAAATGGCCTTGCGTGCTTTTGCTGAATCTATTAGACTCGAAGAGGCTAAGAATCAAATACATGTCGGGCTTATATTTGTTGGTATAACCGATATTGAACACAATAAGGAAGCAATTGCTGCAGATGGATCCAAATTAATATTAGCGTCTCGAAAAGACAAAAAAGTTCAGTCTACCGAATATGTTGCTAAAGCTGTTTTTAAAAACATCTCTAAAAGAAAATTTATTACTGTTCTTACATCAATTGGTAAGCTAAATGCTTTTTTACAACCTCGTTTTCCTATGTTGGTTGAAAGAATAATACTCAAGAATATTCACAAATTCGAGGAGCATCGCAAATAACATGTTAATTGGAAAAGACTTTGACAAAATAGAAACGAACATCTTTGGATATAAATTTCTAGAAATAAATGCTTTATATGGAGACACATTAATTCTTATTATTGCTTTGTTTCTTGCTTATAAAGTTTCCAAGCTTCCTACAAAAGCTCCTTTTTTTAATAATTGGAAATGGTTTTATGTTGTTTTCGGGATCGGTTTTTTTGCTGGGGGCTTAGGACATTTTGTTTTTCACTATTGGGGTCTTCCAGGCAAATATGCTTCTTGGTATCTTGGTATAATCGCTGTTTACTTTGTAGAACGCGCTGTAATTTCGATTCATCCAAATGAAAAATGGAGACAACGATTCAATATTCTATTTAATATAAAACTCATCGTGGCGCTTTTCTCTGCTACTTGCGTTTATGTTTTTGTTGATATTAGCCAAGACCCACAAAAAGGCTTGTTAATCCCATCATTAAGCACTATAATTGGGCTGGGAATAATTGTTGGGGGTTTGGGTTATTATTATCAAAAAACTATTTTATCCTCATTCAAATTTTTGTGGATAAGTGCATTAGTATTAATTCCTTCTGCTGTTTTTCAGTCTAAGAAAATAAACATTCACCAATGGTTCGATCGAAATGATGTGAGTCATATATTCATTATAATAAGCTTGTTTATTTATTATAAAGCAATAAAAGAATTTTCAGAACACATAAAAAACTAGACTAACGACCCGTTTCTATGTTTAACATATTATGTTTGCTTATCAATTCTCCTTTTGAGTTGCGCGCAGTAATGTAATATATATATGTTCCTTTTGAAACAATCTCCCCGTTTAAACCTGTTCCGTCCCATATAAAATTCGCGTCATTTGATTGATAAACAATTTTGCTGTTTTTATCAATCACAACTACGCTAAATTCAGAAAGTTCTGTTGATTCTATAGATAAAACATCGTTTACCCCGTCACTATTAGGAGTAAAAATATTCGGTAAAGTTCCTAGATATTCAACACTTTCAATTATTTCTTCGGTTTCGGATTCGACCGTTTCAGTTTGAATATTATTATTTTGTAATGTATGGGTTACATCTTCAGAATTAACATATTCCATGTTTTCTTTAATAATCAAAACTGGGACTGTATTGTTTTCAGCGGTAATGTTTACTGATGAGAGTCTCTCTTCTAAACCATTATTTATTAATTCCGGTAAATACTCATTAATTAAATTGATTCCCAAATTTTCATTTACCGATCTTGTGTTTTTAACCTCTGTTATTTTTGTATCTGAAATTATTAGTTTATTCTTTTGTTCAGGTTTAGAAATTGTTTTGCTTGGTAATATTACGTTGTTGTTTTTATCTGAAAAAACAAAATAGCTAACTGTAGCAACGGATGCCGCAACAGAAACACTTATTATTATTTTAGTAATCAAAGACGCTCCTGTTGAAGAAACAGCAACAGTAGTGCTTGCAATTTGAGTAGAAATATTAGCCCAAAGTTCTGGACGTACATTCGCCTCAAAACCGCCTAATTTATCTCCAAAAAGATCTTTTATGTTGTCTTTATCTTCCACCGTCTATTAATTCTAATTTTTCTCTTAAATATGCTCTTGCTCTAGAATATTGAGATTTTGATGTGTTCTCACTAATTCCTAGCGTTTCTGCTATTTCAAAATGTGTATATCCTTCAATTGCAAACATATTAAATACAATTTTGTAACCCGTAGGCATTGCTTGAACCATTTTCATTAAGTCTTCTGCAATTAATGCTTCAAATACAAAAGCATTGTTTTCAATCTTATATCCTACATCATCAATATTTGTGTCTCCTAAAACTTTACCGTTTTTTCTAATCTGGTCAAGCGCTGTGTTCACCATTATTCTTCTTATCCACCCTTCTAATGACCCCTCCATTTTGAAGTCTTTTAACTTGCTATATACTTTAACAAATCCATCTTGTAAAACATCCTCAGCCTGTTCGGTGTTTTTAGTATAACGCATACAAACGCCCAACATTTTCCGTGCAAATTTATCAAACAACTTTTGCTGCGCACGAATGTTTCCTTTAACACATTCAATTACTAAAGTTGTATCATCCATATGAGCGCTTAATTGTTAAGACTAATGTTTTTTAAAAAAGGTTGCACAAGAGATAAAGTTACCGACAAAAAAGCATTATTTTCGTCTTTCCAAAAGCAAAAATGCATGTTTAATTTTTTAAAGTGTTTTTTATTTATTCTTATAACGCTCAATGTTGTCGGCCAAAAACACATGCCAAACATTAAAAAAGGAAATTGGGAGGGTAATTTACAATTGAACAAAACTACCAGTTTACCATTCGCTTTTATTATCAATAAAAAGAATAAAACATACTCTTATTTTGTTTGCAATGGAGAAGAAAGAATAATGCTCGTCCAAGATAAAATTTCGAAAGATTCGCTTGTTCTATCTTTCCCTTTATTCAATTCAACACTTGTTCTAAAAATTAACAATCCTAAATTATTAACTGGCTATTGGTTAAATTTAAACAAAGGAATAAACTACAAAATTCCATGTGAAATTAAAATCTGTTCAAAGTCTAACGATTCAGAGTCATCTCTACCAACTAATTTCGATGGAAAATGGGAAAGCACATTTGAACCTAACACGGCGGATTCATATAAAGCAATTGGGTTAATTAAACAAACAAATAAAACGCTACAAGGAACATTTCTAACTGAGACAGGAGATTATCGTTATTTAAGTGGTGAGGTAAGTGATGATAATTTATTTCTATCTTGTTTTGATGGTTCACATGCTTTTCTTTTTACAGGAAAAATGAAAAACGATTCAATCTATGGGTCCTTTTATAGTGGAAAACATTGGGAAACAACCTGGGAAGCAAGAAAAAATGACAGTTTTGAATTAACAAACCCTGATTCGTTAACCTTTTTAGTTGATACCGCACTTTTAAACTTTAACTTGCCCGATTTGGATGGAAACAATTTTAATTTTCCAAATGATAGTTTTAAAGGAAAAGTAACTATCATACAAATAATGGGTACTTGGTGTCCAAACTGCATGGATGAAACAAAGTATTTTAAAGAATTAAAGAATAAATATGGTAACCAAGGTTTAGAAATTATTTCTATTGGTTATGAGGTTGGAAACACCTTTGAAGAGCACGCTTCTAAAATAATTTCACTACAAAAAAGGCTTGATTTAGATTTTAAATTTTTAGTAGGGGGGGCCGCAAATAAAGATTTAGCTTCTGAACAATTTAAGATGCTTAGTCATATTATTTCTTTTCCAACTGCAATCTTTATTAGCAGAGATGGCTCTGTAAAAAAAATTCATACAGGTTTTTCTGGACCAGGAACAGGTGATTATTATCTAGACTATATAAAAGAAACAGAGCTGCTTATTGAATCAATGCTTAAAAAATAAATTAGCACTTAATTTTTTCAACCCTTAATTGATGTCTTCCGCCTTCAAATTCCGTTGAAAAAAACACATCAATCATACCAAGGGCTTCTTCCGTTGAAATAAATCTAGCGGGCAGAGTAATAATATTTGCATCATTATGAAGTCTCGCTAATTCAGCTATTTCTTTTTTCCAACAAAGCGCACTTCTAACCCCTTGGTGTTTATTTGCTGTCATATTTATTCCGTTTCCAGAACCGCAAATTAAAATTCCTTTCATACCTTTGTTATTTTCAACCATAGAGGCTACAGGGTGTCCAAAGTCTGGATAGTCTATGCTTTCTTCTGAATAACAACCAAAATCTTTTATTGTAAATCCTTTTTCGGTAAGGTGTTTAATAATACTTTCTTTTAAATTAAATCCGGCGTGATCTGCACCAATTGGAATAACTAAATTGCTCATAATATGAATTTAGAACAAATGTAAGGTATATCAACAATTGAATCAAGTTTTAAACATTAGAAGTCTTTTTCTTTTTCCAATCACTTATAAAATGGGCTTTAACAATAAAAGTTCTGAACACAAGTATTGACTAATTTGTGTTTGAGCTGTTTATAAGTAATAAAAGAAATTAATAGGAATATTATAAAAGAATTATAAACCAATTTAAAATATTTTTAAACTAGAAAAGTTTAGAATATTAATCATTTTTTATCAATATGCTAAGACACAAAAATTGATGGTTTTCTTTTGTATAATTATTAACAAACACATCTTTAACTCAACTTGTTAATAACACATTAATTCCTTTATTATATAGTGTTTTTTTATGGTTTTTCTGTTTATAACTAGTATCAAAAAGATGATAACTCATAAAACCAACACTTTTTAATCTTTCTTACACACATATTAACATCCTTAATAAATAGTAGTAAATTTTTAATTATATAAATCTTTTTTTTTATTCTATTAGTGATGAGTATATTTCTTGCTATTTTGATTTTTAAAGATAAAAACCTAGCTTTAAAAAAATAGACAAGATAAATACTTTTAGGTTTGATTTATTATTAAATCTAAAAACTATATAAATCGTCTGTTTACACACTTATTAAGCGTGTAGATATAAAGAATTCAAAAATGCTTTTAAAGTTAAAAAGAATATTAAATTTTAAAAAATCAAACAGTGATTTTCAACCTTATTATGAGCGCGAAAATGATTTTAAAAGACAAGCTATTTTGCATGCGATTGCAGCATTAATTGTAAGTCCTATATTTTGTTTATTTGTATATAACAGTGAAGTCCCGCCTGTATATATTTATATTAGTTTATCCTACACAGTAATGTTTCCTTTATACATTATTGTTTGTTATTTAATTAAATTTCTAAAAGATAAATTACTCTATTTTTTTATTATTCATTTATTCATCGTTACATTTTTAGCATTTTTAGATTTAGTATCCAGTAATTTTGAATTATTTAGTTTATTCTGTTTTTATACGCTATTTTCTGTTGTTTTATATGTAATTCAAAGGCTTTATCCAGCAATTTTATATAATATATTTGTTCTTTTTTTATTAATATACGGTTTACAGAGTAATGATAAAGCCGAGATTTCTGTTTTAGCTATTTTCGGTTTATTTTCAATAATTGCTTGTTGTTCTATTATCGTTTTGTCATCAAGACAAAAAATGATTCATAGTGTTGAAGACTATTCAAAATATTTAAAAAAAATAGTTAATACACCTGGTGTAGGTTTTGTGTTATTTAAATTTGATTCAACTATACAAAAAGTAATAGATTATAATAGAGAATCATTTAAAATATTAACGTGTGATCCAGTTGAAATAGAAGCCATTATTCTATCTCATTTAACTGATTTTGAAAAAAAAGAAATATTTACCTTAAAAACGGGTAATTCTTTTAATAAGAAAATAGTTATTTCACAGAACTCCATAGAATTTGAGGTTAGCACATTATCTTTAAAAAATGGATTTTATTATTTATTTAGGATAGTAGATATTACCGAAAGTGTAATAGAAAAACAAGAATTATCTAAAAGCTTAACTAAATACAGAAATTTATATTTTACAAATTTAGCAGGTGTATTTACTACTGATTTAGATTCTAAAATATTAGAGTGTAATCAATCATTCATTGATATTTTTGAAAATGAAAGATTAAAAGGAGAAAATCTTTTTAGTGAAAAATTTAAACATGAATGGAATGAAGTTTTAGAGTTAATAGGAATTAAAGAAAATTTAAAAAACTACCAAACACACATTACACTTAAAAATGGTACTACAAAATGGTTGATTTTTAATTGGTATTTAAACAAGGAGGAAAATCAAATTGAAGGAACAATTATTGACATATCAGATGTTCAAAAAGCTTCAGCGGCATTAAGTCAAAATGAAGAAAAGTACAGGTTAATTTATGAAGAATCAAATGATGCAATATTATTACTGGATAATGATAAAATAATTGATGTCAATAGAAAAGGAATTCAATTATTCGGCATTCCTTTTAAAGAACTATTAAATATAAATCTTATAGACCTTTCTTTAAATACAGATGTTTCAACCAAAAAGGAATATATAAAACACATTAACTTACTTCAGTCTTTAAAAAGCGTAAAGTTTAATTGGATATTTAAAGGTAATAAGGATGTTATTGAGGCAGAAGTAGTAATAATTGAATTATTACTTGGTAATAAAAAATATTATCAATGCGTAATTCACGATTTAACCCAAAGGAATATTAATACAAGGGCTATTGAATCTAATAGAAAAAGTTTTAAATCAATTTTAGATAATACTCCAGAAGGAATTTTAATAATAAACGATGGTATTATTTTATATAAAAACCCGGAAGCTATTTCTCTTCTAGGGTCTGAAAATATAAGTATTGAAAACCTATTTATACAAGAAGATCAAAAACAATTTATTAATCTAATAAATAATCAAAAGATTAAAAATAAAATTGAACAAAAACAATTCAAAATAAAGAAAAAAAATAATAAAGAATTGATAATTGATGTCACAATAGTTTCAACGGATTTTGAAGAAAAGGAATCAATTTTGGTTATTTTAAAAGATGTTTCTATTCAAAATGAATTATATAAAGAAACGCTTCGTGCAGAATTAGCAGAGGAAACGAATAAAAAATTAGAGAAAGAAATTAGAGAAAGAATAAAAACAGAAAACTTATTAAAGGAGCAATTTATTCGGAGTAATGCCATTTTTGATAGTTCATCAAACACACTATTATTGACACTTGATACAGAACTAAATATTTCTTCATTTAATACGCACTGTCAAAACTATTTTAATTATTTGATTGAAAAAAAAATAAAAATAAAAACTCCTTTTAATGATTTTTTTGAAAATTTATTTGAGGTAAAAGATTTACGGTTGTTTAGAAAATCATTAAGATCTGTAATTAATGGATCTTCCAAACAAATAGAAACAAGGTTTATTTCGAAAGGAACAACGAGATGGATTGAATTATTTATAAATCCTATTTTTGATATAGAAGGAAATGTAAAAGAAATTTCCTTAGTTGCTCATGATATTACTGATAAAAAACAAATAGAAATACAAATAAAGGAATCATTGAAGGAAAAAGAAGTTCTACTCAAGGAAATACACCATAGAGTGAAAAATAATTTACAAGTTATTTCAAGTATATTGAATCTTCAAAGCTCTTTTGTTTCTGATGAAAGAACGTTAGAAATATTAGAAGAAAGTAGAAATAGAATTCATTCAATGGCTACAATTCATGAAAATCTTTATTTAACAACCAATTTTTCTTCAATTGATTTTGCTGGTTATTTAGAAAACTTAACAACAAAACTTATATCTTCATACCATGTAAAACCAGTAGTGATTACTCTAAGAACAGAGCTTTCAAAAATTAATTTGTTATTAGATCAAGCAATTCCTTGTGGATTATTAGTTAATGAGTTAATAACGAACGCAATCAAATATGCGTTTATAGAAAGAAACGAAGGAGAAATTTTTATTGGATTAAAAGAAAAAAAGGATATTATTGAATTAAGAATTGAAGATAATGGTATTGGATTACCACCAAATTTTGAGATTTTAAAATCAAACTCGCTTGGTCTACAATTAGTTTCTACACTAGTAGAGCAATTAGATGGAGAAATTAATATTATCAACGGAAAAGGAACAAAATATTTGATTACATTTGAAAAAGCCAAACCATAAGTCATATGCCTAAAATTAATATTCTTGTTGTAGAAGACGAATCAATAGTTTCTAAAGATATTCAATATAGCTTAAATAAATTGGGATATAATGTTGTTGGCGCTGCTGCTACAGGAGAGAAAGCTTTAGAGTTGGCTCGTACTGAAAGACCAGATCTTGTACTGATGGACATCATGCTCAAAGGGGAAATGAATGGAATTGAAACAGCGGAATTAATTAAATCAGAATTTTCTATACCAATTGTTTTTCTTACAGCATATGCAGATGAGTCTACATTGTCTAAAGCAAAAATAACAGAGCCGTATGGCTATATTATAAAACCGTTTAAAGAAATAGACCTCCACACCTCAATAGAAATGGCTATTTACAAGCACGGGAAAGAACAAGAAGTGATAAGAGAAAGGGATTTACTATATTCTATTGTAGAGAACAAAGAGTCTTCCAGCGGTTTTATTTTCGTGAAATCTAATAGTAGATTAGTGAAACTTAATACAGATGAAATTTTTTATATTGAAGCGTTGAAAGATTATGTGGTAATTCACACAATTGATACTCGTTTTACTATTCACTCAACAATGAAAGATATTGAATCCAAAATGGGTGTTGCTGATTTTATAAGAGTTCATCGTTCATTTATTGTTCGTTTAGATAAAATAGCAACAATAGAATTTCCAAATCTTACTCTTGAAAAGGACAAAAAAGTTATTCCTATTGGCGGTTCTTATAGGGATGATTTGAATAATAGAATTAAAATGGTTTAATCTATTATCAATTCTAAATCAATTTGTCGTTTTCTTGGATGAACCTCATAAATACGAACTTTAACCTTGTCTCCAAAGTTGTATTCCTTTTTTGTTCGCGCTCCAATAATACAATATTTGTCTGGGTTGAATGAGAAACGGTCACCAGGAATGTCATTCATTGGTACCATTCCTTCACAATAATTTTCGTCCATTTTAACAAAAAGTCCAAACTCAGCAATACCAGAAACAGTGCCGATAAATTCTTCTCCTATATGGTCTTGGACAAATAGTGTTTGGAAGTATTTAGTTGATTCTCGCTCCGCTTCCACAGCCTTTCTTTCCATGCGTGATATTCGTTTACACACTTCATCAAGTTCTTTACCGTAACGGTGTTTTTTTGTAGTTAATTCCTCTAGAAGAATTCTATGAACAATCAAATCGGCATAACGCCTTATTGGAGATGTAAAATGTGTGTAGTAATCAAATGCCAAACCATAATGTCCAATATTTGTAGTTTCATAAGTGGCTTTAGCCATAGAACGAATAGCCATTGTTTGAATTAAAGAATATTCATTTTTTAATCGAATATCTTCTAATAGCTTATTAATACTAGACGCAATTTGGTCTGGATTAGAAAAATCAAGTTTATACCCAAACTTATCAATGAAAATATTGAAAACAGCAATTTTTTCTAGATTTGGTTTATCATGCACCCGGAAAACGAACGGCACTTGGTCTCTCCCTTTTTTTGGTTCAGAAACAAACGTAGCAACCTTTTTATTAGCCAGCAACATAAACTCCTCAATTAACTTATTCGCGTCCTTAGATGTTTTAATTACCACCTCTTCAGGATGGCCTTTTTCATCTAGTTTGAATCTCATTTCTTCTGATTCAATATTCAATGCACCATGTTTAAGTCGTGATTTTCGCAAAACTTTAGCTATTTTATCGAGAATGAGGATTTCTTTCTTGAAGTCACCATCTTTTCCTTCAATAATTTCTTGCGCTTCTTCATAACTAAAGCGACGGTCAGAATGAATTACAGTTTTACCAAACCATTGATTATAAATCTTGCCTGCCTCGTCCATTTCAAAGACAGCAGAAAAACTAAATTTATCTTCATTTGGTCGCAATGAACAGGCCATGTTTGACAATTGCTCAGGTAGCATTGGAACGACTCTATCAACTAAGTAAACAGAGTTTGAACGCTTCAATGCTTCTGCGTCCATTGCGCTTCCTGGCCGCACATAATTGCTAACATCTGCAATGTGAATACCAATTTCTAAATGACCATTTTCTAATTCTTTAAAAGATAAGGCATCATCAAAGTCCTTAGCGTCAACAGGGTCAATTGTAAAAGTAGTTATTGCTCTAAAATCTCTACGTTTCGCAACTTCTTCTTGGTCAAGTTCGATACCAATCATCTCGGCTTCAGCCAAAACTTCTTGTGGAAATTTATAATCAATACCTTGGTTACATAAAATACTGATCATTTCAGTATCATTAGTTCCTGTTTTTCCTAATACTTCAACGACTTCTCCATAAGGGTTTTTAGAAGTTTTAGGCCAAACAGTTATTTTAACCAACGCTTTATCTCCCTGTTTTCCACCATTTAATTTTTCTTTAGGAATGTAAATATCAGTTCCAGCTTTTAAATTATCTGGAATTAGAAAGGCAAATTTTTCATGTATTTCTAGTGTTCCAACAAACTGTGTGCGCTCTCTTGATAATACCGCTATAACCTCTCCTTCGTTTCTCGTTTTTCCTCGTTTAAATATGCGTGCCTTGACACGATCTCCATTTAAAGCTTGTCCAATATTTTGAGGAGCAATGTATAAATCATTTTCTTCATCATCACTTACAACAAACCCAGCGCCTCTTGCTGTTAATTCAATAAACCCTTCGATAGACTCATCTTTAGAATTAATAGAGTACACGCCATGAGCATGTCTTTGTAAAACACTTTGTTGACTTAATTCTTCTAAAATATCAAAAACAAGTTTTCGCAAAGCGTTTTCTCTCACGTCAATCAAAGCGCAAACTTGCTTATGACTTAAAACGCTGTCTGGGTTTTTTTCAAAGCATTTTCTCACAACATGTGTGAGACTGCTTTTCATTTTGCTAGGCTTATTTTGCTTATTTCTTGACATATACGCGAAGTTAAAGCAATTTTTGCTAAATAGCAGTTGAAAGGGTACTAAAAAAACACTGTTGAAAGATTATATATAAATGATAAAATCATCTACTGAAGATTGATAACTTTGTAAAAAACAAGATAATATGAACAAGCGCGTAGAAGATGCAATAAACGATCAAATTTTAAAAGAAGCATCGTCATCACAATTTTATTTAGCAATGGCCTCATGGGCGGAAAACAACGGTTTAAACGGAACGGCTAAATTTATGTATTCACATTCTGATGAAGAAAGATTTCACATGTTAAAACTAGTGAAGTTTGTGAATGAGCGCGGAGGGAAAGCAATAATTCCAGCAATTGAACAACCACAAAAAGAATTTAAAGACCTTGTAAATGTTTTTGAATTATTGTTGGAACACGAAATAATGGTAACTGAAAGCATTAACAATCTAGTTGATATTTGTTTACAAGAAAAAGATTATTCTACACATAATTTTGTTCAATGGTATGTTTCTGAGCAATTAGAGGAAGAGGCTTTAGCACGTACAGTTTTAGATAAGTTGAAATTGATTGGCGGAGATAAAGGTGGAATGTATATGTTTGATAGGGATTTAGAAAATTCTGCAATTCAGATAGCTCCAGCAATGAATACCGGATCTGCTATTTAATTAAACCAATTTGAACGAGGTTATTAGAGAATGATGAGATTAATTCTAATCGGTCTACTATTGTTTTTTTCTCTTTTAGGGACAGGACAAACTGCATATCGTTTTAGAAATTACACAATTAATCAAGGCCTCTCTCAAAGTTCAGTTACATGTATTCTTCAAGATAAAAACCATTCGATTTGGGTTGGAACCCAAGACGGTTTAAACAGATTTGATGGTAAAAACTTTGAAATTTTTACTTCAGATGATACGCCCGGGATTGAAAGCGGATACATTAAATGTGGGTTAAAAACCAAAGATGGTAATTTGTGGTTTGGAACAACAAATGGCTTAACCCAATATAATCCTGATACAGAAGTTTTCGCAACATTTTCTTTAGAAGAAAAAACGGCGCTTCAAATTGAAAGTCTTTGTATAGACCCATCTGGTATTATTTGGGTAGGCACAATAGGTCGAGGCGTTTTAAGTTTCAACCCGGAAACAAAAAAATTCAAGCAATATTCTAATCTAATTCCATCAAAAAAAATTCAAAGTGTTTTTTGTGCTGAATCAGGCGAGTTATTTGTAAACACTGAAGACAAAGGTTTATTTGCAACCGATCAATTAAAAACAAAATCCTTTGAAATTTTTATAAAAAGTAAAAGTGAAAACCCTGTCATAATCCAAAGAATAACACAAAGTGAATTTGGAAAAATATTATTTGGAAGTAATCAGGGTGTTTTTGAATATTTAATCAATCAGAATAGTACCTATCCAAAGTTTCCTCAATTAGAAATGGAGTTTGGTTATATGGGAATATCAGACATTTATTTATCTCAAAATAACAGCTGGTTCATTGGAACGACTAATAAAGGGTTGTTTACAATTGCTTCAGATGGTAGTGTTTTTAATAGTACTCAAGATATTTTTCAAAAAAACGCTTTATTGTTTAATGATATTAATCTTTTGTTTTGTGACGATTCTGGCACATTTTGGGTGGGGACAGATAGAGGCTTAGCAAGTTTTGACCCAATGAACCAAGGTTTTTTAGGAGTGGGGCCGAGTAGAAATTTAGAAAATGGAATTCCTACACCAAATGTTTGGAGTTTCGGTGAAGATAAAAATGGATTGTTTACGTTTATTGGAACAGATATAGGTGTTTCTAGGTTCAATAGAAAATCTGGCAAGTTCGAACAATTTTATCGCGACAATTCACAATCAATTACAGGAGAAAGCGCTGAAACAGCTGCACTTTCAATTCATGTTATAAATGAAAACAGGGCGCTTGTTGGTTGTGTAGACGGTTTGTTTGAATTAAATATTATCTCGAAATTCAATTATTCGTTCAAAAGAATTAATTATTTAAAAGAAGAGGAATCTCAAAAACACATTCGGATTTATTCAATTGTTCATTGGAAAGAGGAGAGTTATTTTCTTGGAACAAAAAGCGGTGTTGTATTAGTTGATTTAAAAAGAAAAAAATCACAAGCCTTTGAACATTCAGCGCAAAATCCAAAAGGAACAATAACACCCGGGGTCTGTAGACTAATTTATAAAGACAATCAAAATAGGATTTGGTTTGCTACCAGTTCAGGAGAGCTTAATTTATTAACTATTAAATCAGAAAAGATTAATATAGTTCCCTATAAATATAATTCAATCTTGTTAAAAACATCTAAGGATTATATAACCTCTATTTGTCAGTTAAGTAAAAATGAATTTTGGCTAGGAACATTTGGGTCTGGTATCATGCATTGGAACGAAGCGACCAAAACAGCTAAAATATATACTAAAAAACAAGGGCTTCCAAATAATGTTGTTTACGGTATTGTTGCGGATTTTGAAAATAATTTTTGGCTGAGTACAAATAAGGGTATTTGTAAATTTAATTCCAAAACAAAAGAAACAATCAATTATACAGAAATTGATGGATTAATGAGCAACGAGTTTAATCTTGGCGCTTTTATGAAATCCAAATCTGGAGAATTATTTTTTGGTGGAATTTATGGATACAACTTTTTTAATCCAAAGAAACTTTCATTAAACAAACCAAATATTGGTGTAACAATAACAAAATTTAAATTGGATAAAAATTGGCTTAAACCAAGTGATCATGATTCTCCTCTTTTACTTCCTATTTCAAGAACATCATATATTGAATTAAGTTATAGGCAGCGAAGTTTTACGGTTCATTTTCAACCTTCAGATTTAAGCAACCCTGAATTGGTCAATTATAAATATATTTTAGAAGGATCAGACGAAGGAGAGGTAATACTTGGCGCATCAAATGAATTGCGTTTTAGTTTACTCTCGCCAGGTGACTATACGTTAAAAATATACGCTAGAATTAGTGATGGTCCGTGGGGAAATAATCCAGCAATTTTGACTTTACACATCAAATCACCTTTTTGGGCAACATGGTGGTTCTGGTTAGTGGTGGCAATAATATTAGCAATATCAATACGCTTGTTTATTAGAAATAGAATTGATTCAGAACGGAGAAAACAGGTTCGTTTAGAAATGAAAATTGCGGATAGAACACGTGAAATTAGAGAACAAAATGTTCAAATTGAAAAACAAAGAAAACAACTGGAGGAAGAAAAAAACAAAGTAGTTGATAATCAACGGCTATTACAAATTGAAAAAGATAAAACTGAAAAATTGATTCGCCGAATTATACCAGAGTCTACCGCTGAGGAATTAAAAACAAAAGGAAAAGCGAGTGCTAGAGCATATAAAACGGTGTCGGTATTATTTACAGATTTTGTTGGATTTACTAAGAGTGCAGAACGCATGAGCCCAACAGATTTAGTGAATAGATTAGATGTTTATTTCAGTAAGTTTGATGAAATAATTGT
This sequence comes from Bacteroidota bacterium, assembly GCA_041161265.1. Classification (GTDB taxonomy): domain Bacteria; phylum Bacteroidota; class Bacteroidia; order Flavobacteriales_D; family Crocinitomicaceae; genus M0103. Next base: position 16,256 of record JBEAUV010000006.1, read on the forward strand.
AAAAAACAATTTAGAGAAAATAAAAACAATTGGTGATGCTTATATGTGTGCTGGAGGAGTTCCTGTTCGAAACAACACAAACCCTATAGACACTTGTATTGCAGCATTGCAGATTCAAGATTACATGCGTAAACTTAAAAATGATGGTATTATAAATAATACGGAATTTTGGGAACTCCGCCTTGGGGTTAATACAGGAGAAGTGGTTGCGGGTGTTATTGGAAGTGAAAGATTAGCATATGATATTTGGGGAGCGACTGTAAACCAAGCACAACGAATGGAAATGTTGGGCGAGCCGGGGAAAGTAACAATAACAGGAAATACTTTTGTGTTAATAGAGCCTTATTTTGAATGCATCTTTAGAGGAAAAGCACAATCGAAAAGTCGCGGATTGATTGACATGTATACCGTTGAAAGAATCAAACCAGAACTTTCTGTAGACGGTGAAGGAATTATTCCAAACGAACGTTTCCAGCAAATTGTTAACCTTCATCTTTATAGTTCTATAAACTATTATAAAGCGGAACGACACATAATGAAAGTTCTTGAAAAAGGGCTGTCTGACAAGTTACACTACCACAGTATTGAGCATACTAAGGACGTTGTAAAAGCTGTTGAGCGTTTAGCGTTAATTGAAGGAGTTACGGATGAGGGCTTGTTTTTATTGAAATCAGCAGCGACATATCATGACGCAGGTTTTGTAGAGCAATATGAAAAGAATGAACCTATAGGAGCGCGACTTGCCGAAGAAATTCTACCTAAATATGGTTACACCGAACAACATATCAATACAATCAAAGAATTAATATATGTTACCCAAATTCCACACCAACCAACCAACAACCTGGAGGAAATTATTTGTGATGCCGATTTGGATTATTTGGGAAGAGAAGACTTTCATGAAATTGCGAATAGATTACGAATAGAGCTACGTGAGCACGGTAAAATAGATAGCGACCGTAAATGGGACGAGATACAAGTTCAGTTTCTTACATTACACAAATACTTTACAGATACAGCTTTAAAAACAAGAGCAGATAAAAAAGCTAAGAATCTTGAAGAAGTAAAAGCAAGACTTGCAAAGAATGAATATGTGGATTAGAAAATGAATAGTTTAAAAGTGCGCTAATTAAATAATAGATTCATTTAAGAATAGTGATAAATTAAAACTAAAAAATCCCTTAGAGAAAGCTCTAAGGGATTTTTAGTTATATCCTTTATGTATTAACTAAATAAAACACTTTGCCCATAAGGAGCAAGATCAACTGGATTCACAACTAATGCAGGAATTTTAGCATCGTTTGTGATAATATATTGTTCATAATTTGCCGTGATAGCACCAAGAAAGTTACTTGTATTTAAATTCATGATTGCAATTAAATCAGCATCGATATTAACAGCGTGCTTTACAACTTCCTTATCAAAACCACTGCTAGGAGCTAAAGTTGTCGTAATCTCAATTCCTCGTTCACTGAAAAATTTATTTGCAAATTGAATATTTGCTTGCATTTGACGACGTAAGAATTCATCCGATTCATCAGGAGTTATAACATGAACACGCGACTTAAAATAAGTTGCAAGATTTGCTACAATTGCTAATTTTTGTTTTGTTTCTTTATGTAAATCCATTGGCACAACAATATCGTCATAACCAGTAGCTTTAATTCCCTTTTCTTGAACCACAATGAAAGGAACACTTGAGTTAGTAATAACCTTTAAAGCATTACTCCCTGTGATGTGTTGCCAACCATGAGCACCGTGAGTACCCATAAAAATCAATTCAGCATGATGCTCTGCTGCAAAATCGCCAATTTCATCAAAGAAACTTCCTAAACGAACATAAGGAATAAGTTCAACGCCTTCTGTTGCGTGTGATTTTAAAACTTCATTTAATTTTCCTTCAGCTTCTTTAATGTCTTTTTCTTTTGGAACAACATGCAATACATAGACGGTTGCGTTTAAAGGTTTAGCAGTAGCTATGGCATGACTCAATGCTACATCTGCGACAGGTGTAAAATCATGAGGTACAATAAAGTTTTTCTTGTTCATAGAGTTCAGTTTCTGGTTTCTTTCCGATTGCAAATGTAATAATAAAGATTTTTTATCAATTTAAAATAACATTTCTTTTTTATCATTATTTTGAAATTGACAAAATAATCAATCTTTCTGGTTTTTAATGAAGTATAAAATAGAGCAAAGCATAAAAGTTACAAATTATTTGTGTTTTTTGAAGAATATCTATTAATTGCACTTCGCAGATTTACTTTACATTTGTAATAAAAGACTTAGCAATGCCAATAATTGGAAAATTACTCAAAAAAACAACTGAAATTTCTTACAATAGAAATTTCAATAAAGGAAAAGAGTATGTTAACCAATTAAAAACACTGGCAAGTATAATGGAAAAAGCGAAGAATACTGCTTTCGGTTTAAAACACGATTTCCATCAAAGTTTAAGTGAATCGGATGTTGTTGAAGAATACCAAAAACGTGTTCCAATAACAGATTATGAAGATTTTTACACGAATTGGTTAAAAGGTTCAATTGAGGGAATTAAAGACCATACTTGGCCTGGAAAAATTAAACACTTTGCACTATCTTCTGGCACAACAGGCTCTCCAAGTAAAAGAATTCCAGTTACAGAAGAAATGATTCGCTCATTTCAAAAAACAAGTTTAAGACAAATATCTACATTGCATGAGTTAGATCTTCCTGAGACTTTCTTCAATGCTAGTATTTTATTGGTTGGAGGATGTACAAAATTAACAAAGAAGAAAACCCATATTGAAGGTGATTTAAGTGGAATTTTAAAAAAATACACATCATTTATAGTTAATCCATTTACGAAACCAGGCAACAGAATAACTGGAATTAGGGATTGGAATAAAAAAATGGACAAGATTATCAAGAAAGCGCCAAGTTGGAATGTAGGAATGATTGCAGGTGTTCCAAGTTGGTGTATAATGTTAATGGAAAAAATAATTGAACACTATAAATTAAACAACATACATGACATTTGGCCAAATTTTCAAGTTTATGTTCATGGTGGTGTTTTTATGGAACCGTATATACAACGCTTAGAAAAAATTTCTGGTGGTAAAGTTCATTTACTAGACACTTATTTGGCAAGTGAAGGATACTTTGCTTATCAAACTTCTCCAGAAATGGAAGGGATGCAACTTTTGTTGAATTCTGGTATATTCTATGAATTTATTCCATTTAATAGTGACTTTTTTGATGAACATGGCAACGTAAAAGACAAACACGAAGCATTTAACTTAAGTCAAGTAACAGAAGGAGTAGATTATGCAATTGTCATATCAACGAATGCTGGGCTTTGGCGTTATATGATTGGAGATTTAGTTCGTTTTGTTGATGTTGATGAAAGAGAAATTAAAATTACGGGTAGAATCAAACAGTTTTTAAGTCTTTGTGGTGAACATTTATCGTTGGATAATATAAATTCAGCAATTCAGAATGTGTGCAAAAGTGAAAGAATTGAAATTCAAGAATTTAGTTTATTTGCTGAAAACCTAGAACAAAGGCATGCTTGGTTCATTGGGTCAGATAGTGCAATAGATCCATCTTTAATTATGGGCTTAATTGATAAGGAACTTTGTTTATTAAACGATGATTATGCATCTGCACGAAAATTTAATTTAAAACAACCAACGATTAAAGTTTTACCAGTGAATACGTTTTATAAGTTCATGGATTCCATAGGTAAATCAGGTGCTCAAAACAAAGTTCCTCGCGTAATGAATGAGCATCAAAGTGAAGTCTGGTTAAAGTTTTTAATTAAAGCGGGGTTGAATTAAGTGCTTTCTTTTTAGCGTGAGCCTTTATATAAAACTTGATTAAAGCATTCGCTATAACCACTAAAACGATGATTGCTGATCCAATGTAAAATTGAATTCCAAGCACTTCGTTTTCATTTAAAATAACAATAGCAAGAATTATTGTATAAACTGGCTCAAGATTTATACTTAAAGAAACGGTAAACGCACCTAATCGTTTCACAACCTCAATCGTTGCTAAGAATGCAAAAGACGTACAAAGTACCCCAAGGAAAATCAACCAAAAGAAATCACTCCATCTCATTTCAAATAGATGCGCATTGAAATCACCTTGAATAATTAGAACAATTGTCAAAAAAACAAATGCAATGATTAATTCGTAAAATGTGATTTGGTGAGAAGGAGTTTCCTCAGCCAATTTTGCGTTAAAAACAGAAAACAACGCTGCGAAAAGCGCAGAAAATAATCCATAAATTAGTGCCTCATAATCTTTTGCGTCAAACCCGCTTGAAACAAAGTAAATACCATAGATTACAATCAATCCAAAGAAAAATTCTAACAACGAGAATTTTCGCTTCATCACTAAAGGCTCTAACCATGTAACATGTATGGTAGTTGTTGATAAACATAAAATCCCTAGTGATGCAGTAGATAAACTAATTGATTTATAAAAAGTCATCCAGTGGAGCGCAACTAAAATTCCAACACCAAATATTTTCATTAATTCTTTCGATGAACCAATTTTAACAGACTTTTTCATAAAAAACAACCCAATTGCTAATGCAATAAAGGCAATCAAAACACGGTGCCAAACGATGTAAAAAGCATCAAGATCTATTAATACTCCTAGAATACCCGTAAATCCCCACATAAAAATGATGAGGTGTAAAAGAATATGGTATTTATGCTTAGAAATCATTTAGAAATAAAACAGGAGTAATAGAACAATTTATTTTTTCTTTTTTATCAACTTGTAAGGCTCTTTTAATGGAATGTCACTTTTGAAATATGCGTCTAATTTTGATTCATCAATAGTGACGGAGTAACTTGATGTTGACATTCCAGCAGAATCATCTGATGACTCAGAAGTTGACACAACTGAAGTGAAAAACTGCGATAGTTCTTCTTGAGTAACATCTTCACGAGCATACATTGGATAGAGCAAAATAGACTTTTTACTTTTCACCAATTTGAAAATGCTTAATTCAGGTTCCCCACCAAAAGAAAGATAATAATTTGTTCCAATCATCGAAAAGTATAGAGAATCCTCAAGTGCTGTTTCAGTTTCACCTTCTTTATCTTTAATAATTATACTATTTGATTTGAAAGTAATATACATTTTACTTCCTTCTTCACCCTCCATAATTGCAGCAAAATCTTCAGGAAACCCAACCTCATAATTACCAATTAGATCTTTTGGAAAAGAGTTGTTTTTGCGACCAGGAACATTTGTTGCGGTGATTACAGTGCAGGAAATTAGACTTAAAGTAATAAGGCCCAACATGAATATTTTGCGTGCTATTTTCATGAAATTATTTTTTCAAAAGTACTATATAAATCCAATTGTGTTCTTGTGTTTTTATTGTTCTTTTCGTTTAAACATAAAAAAAGCGATTGAAGAAGTTCAATCGCTTTTAAAATTATGAATGGTGAATTAATTTGCTTTTTTCAACGCTTTCTTACGTTTATCATCTAATTTTTCTTGTTTTTCATCAAGTTTTTTACCTTTTTCATCTAATTTTGTTTGCGCTTCTTTTAATTTATCAAGCTTCTTGCCTTTTTTAAATTTGTCGTCTAGACTTTTTTGTTCCTTTTTGTAATCGCTGCGTGTATCATCAATTTCTTTTTGTTCTTCGTCATATTTTGCTAATTTTTCTTTTAATTCTGCAGCAGCTGCTTTTTCTTCTTCAGCTTCTTTAGCGTCTTTTTCAGCTTCTTTGATATCTTTTTCCGCCTCTTTAGCCTCTTTTTCGGCTTCCTTTGCCTCTTTTTCAGCTTCTTTTTTCTCTTCTGAAATTTTCTCTTCTTTTTTCTCTTCTTCTTTTAACTCACCTTTCTCTTTATCAGCTTTTTCTTTTGCTAATTCTTCTTTCTTTTCAGCAGCTTTTTTCTCTTCCTTAGCTTTTTCTTCTGCTTCCTTAGCTTTCTTTTCTGCTTCAGACAGTTCTTTCGATTGTCCTTTTTGAGCTGCTTCAGCTTCTTTTTTTGCTCTTTCGTCAGCCTCTTTTGCATTTTCAAGTTTAGAATTATCTAAAGCTTTTTGACGCTCTTGTGCTTCTGTTTCTCTTTGTTTGGCTTCAGCTTCTCTTTTTTTAGCGTCTTCTGAAATTTGAGTACCATTTTGTTCTTTGGATTTTTGAGCTTCCTCTAATTTTTTATCTGCTTCAGCCTGTTTCTTTTCAGCTTCTGTTTTTTTAGCCTCTGCAATTTTATTTTTTTCTTCTGCTAAACGAACAGCCTCTGCTTTTTCTTTTGATAATTGTTCTTGAGATTTAGTTGATTGTTCTTTTTCAGTAGAGAATTTTTCAGCATCTTTTTCATGCTGGATTGTTTTCTCTTCTGTCTTTATTGTTTTCTCTTCAATTTTATTAATTTTTTCTTCAGATTCTGTGGTTATTTCACCAACAGTTTCAGTTTTACTTTTTAAAATAAAGTCAAACGTTTTACCATTAACTAATACAACGTCACTCATTTTTTGATCTTTATACAAAGAATGCATGACTTGTATTTGAACCAATTGATTTCCATACGTAGGAATGGCAATCATTGCTTTACCAAAATCATCAGAAGTTGCGGAACCAATTGGCATTCCAGCAGAAGTAATTCTAATTAAGGCACCTTTAACAGGTTTTCCGTTACTACTAACATTAATTGTAACTGTTATAGCCTCCTTGTTTGTTTCGTTAATTGAAATATTTGTTATAATGTTACTACCAAAAGCAACTGTCGTACAAAAAAGTACACTGGCGAATATAAAACTCTTCTTCATGATAAATTTATTTGCTTATAAATATACAATAATTGTATTTTGATTCCGCACTTTGCAAAAACAATTCCAAAAAATCAGTTAAATTTGAAACATGCAATTTAAAGAGGTCGTTGGTCAACAAGAACTAAAAAAGCACTTAATTCAAGAAGTTGAAAAGGAGAAAATAAGTCATGCTCAATTATTTCTTGGAAGCGCAGGTCACGGCGGACTTCCATTAGCTCTCGCTTTTGTACAATATCTTTTTTGTGAAAACAAAAATACTTCAGATAGCTGTGGCATTTGTCCTTCGTGCCGAAAAGTGACAGATTTGCAACACCCAGACCTTCATTTTTCATTTCCTGTAGTTTTAGCTAGTTATAAAAAATCGGATGCAGCACTTAATCATTGGCGCGAACAAATTAAGGAAGAGCCTTATTTTAATCAAAATGATTGGCTAAAAAGAATCGACGAAAAAGAAAGAAAACCAACTATTGGAACAGATGAAAGTCAGGAAATAATTAAAAAACTTTCTCTAAAATCGTATGAAGGTGGTTTTAAAGTGATGATTATTTGGATGGCTGAAGAAATGAATACAGTTTGTTCAAATAAACTATTGAAAATTATAGAAGAACCACCAGCCAAAACACTTTTTATTTTATTAAGCGAAAAGCAAGACCATTTGCTACAAACAATCTTATCAAGAACACAAATCGTTAAAATACCAAGAATTAATTCTGATGAATTAAGCACATTTTTACGAAAGGACAAAGCGGTTTCGTTGTCAAACATTGAAAGCATTGTTGCACGAGTTGAGGGAGATCTTTTAAAGGCAAAAGAGTTAATGGGCACTCATAAAGAGTTGGATGAAAACCGAGAAATGTTTATACAATTAATGCGTGTTTGTTTTAAAAAAGATGTTATCCAGATGCTTGATTGGGCAGACAATATTTCCAGTATTAGCAAAGAAAGACAGAAAATATTTTTGCAATATTCCCTTCATATGTTTAGACAAAGTATCTTGCGAAATTATACAGATCATCAGTTAACAAAAGTGTCAGATGAAGAAGAAGAGTTCTTAACAAAATTCGCCAAATTTGTTTCGGGAAATAATTTAAATGATTTCATGGAAACATTTAATGATGCTCATTATCATATTGAAAGAAATGCGAACACAAAACTGTTATTTACAGATTTATGTTTTAAAGTTATGCGTTTTATTCATTTTGCATAGTTAATTGCCAAATTTAACTGGATAAACAATTCTGTTATTATTTTCTTATTTTTACACAAACAAAAAATGAATTATGGGCTGTTCAAATTGCAGTAGTGAAGGAGGTACTCCCCGCGGATGTAAAAATAATGGTACTTGTAGTTCTGGAGGATGCAATAAGCTTGAGGTGTATGATTGGTTGGCAAATATCGCTTTACCAAACGGTCAAACCGCTTACGATATAGTTGAAGTTCGATTTAAAAATAGTCGAAAAAGTTTTTTTAGAAACGCAAAAGGGTTCAGTCTTCAAGTTGGCGATGTAGTCGCGGTAGAAGCTAGCCCTGGATATGATGTTGGTGTTGTATCTGTTGTAGGAGAACTTGCCAGAATTCAAGTGAAAAAGAAAGCTTCCGGTTTTAAACCGATGGAGGCAAAGAAAATTTTGAGAATTGCTACTCAAGATGATATCGATAAATGGGTAAAAGCAAGATCTCTTGAAAAAGAAGTGATGTATGTTTCTCGTACATTAGCCGTTAATTTAAATTTGGAGATGAAAATCTCTGATGTTGAATATCAAGGAGATTTATCCAAAGCAACATTTTATTATACAGCAGAAACCAGGGTAGATTTCCGACAGTTGTTAAAAGACATGTCAGAAAAAATCAAAGGAAGGGTTGAAATGCGTCAAATTGGCTCACGTCAAGAAGCGTCAAGACTCGGAGGAATTGGTTCTTGTGGAAGAGAATTATGTTGTTCAACTTGGTTAACTGATTTTAGATCTGTTTCAACTTCAGCGGCGCGTTATCAACAATTATCATTAAACCCTCAAAAATTAGCAGGACAATGTGGTAAATTAAAGTGCTGTTTGAATTATGAATTAGACATGTATTTGGATGCTTTTAAAGCATTTCCTAAAAACGATGTTAAGCTTCAAACAGAAAAAGCAAATGCATATCATGTGAAAACAGATGTTTTTAAACGTCAAATGTTTTACGGCTATGAAGGCGGTGTTGGAGGATTAATAGCACTTACTCCAGAGCGTGTTAAGGAAATAATAAAGATGAATTCTGAAGGAAAAAAACCGAAGGAATTGAACGAATACGTGATGGAGGTAGTTGTGAAAGAACCAGATTACGACAATGTAGTTGGTCAAGACAGCTTGAATCGATTTGAGCATGCATTTAAAGCAAAGAAAAAGAAGAAAAAACCTGGAAACAGACCTACCGAAGGACAGCCTAGAGAAAACCAACAAATGCAAAACACAGCGCAATCAAACACCACAAAACCAGAAGGAGAAAGGTCGTCACCACCATCATCAAATCAAAGAAGAAAGAAACGCCCAAACAACAGACCAAATGGCAATCCTAATGCAACGAATAATGAAAAAAAGGAGTAAAATTGGCGCCCTATTTTGTTTAGCATTTTTAATTTCTTGTGAAAGCGTTCCAACTTTTGAGAAATCGTATGTTTTCGAAAACAAGGAATGGAAACAAGACGTGAAACCGTCATTTACAGTTGACATAAAAGATGCTAGTAAGGAGTATGATTTTGTGCTAACACTTCGAACAACAACAGAATATAAATTCAGTAATTTGTGGATTTATATGAATACAAAAACACCAAATAAAGAAACGGCGAGAGAACCTTTTGAATTGAAAATAACAAATCCAGATGGCTCATGGATTGGAAAGAAAACGGGAACAATTGTTGAAAACTCATTGAATTTTAAAAGAAGAAAACTTCCATCTAAAGGGAAGTACACATTTATTTTAGAACAGGGAATTACAGCTTCTAAAATTGATCAAATTCTCGATATTGGATTGGTTGTAACCGAGGCTAAAAAACCTTAATTTTTCTTCTTCTTCTTGAACCCCAAATTATAAGCATAATTGATAGATAAAATATGCTTGCGAGAGGGGGAAGGGCGATTAATTTGTTGGTCAAACATGTAACCAATTGAAACTTCATGAGGACTATCAAATTCAAAATCAACACCTACAAAAGCGCGATATTTGGTGAATCGTTGTCCTAAAGGACCAAATGCTGGGTTATAAAACCACTCAACACTCACAACAGGTGTAATAAAGCTATTGTTGATATCGTACGAGATTTGTGGTTTAAAACGAATTGCTTGGTCATATTCAGAATCGTATTCAGAAGTTGAAATTAGTTTATCAAACGAATATTGATATCTTACTCTTGCAGAAAGGGAAAACCGATTTAATATATGCTTGAATTCTGCATTTAAGTTTAACCGATTTGTAAAGGAATAATTTCCAAAATTATTCAAAGAAAAGATTGCTCTATAATCTAATGACGGTCTAAACCACTTCGTAACTTTATATTTAATAGAAGCCTGTGGAAAATATATTTGATCATTTGATCCACCAATTCTAGCAGTGAAAGATGCTGCCCAATCTAAATCTTTAATTATTTTTCCCTTTACCCCAATTGATGTCCAACTTTTGCCAGAGCTCTGTTGACTCAATGTAAATAGAGGCAAACATAAAATCAGAAGTAAAACCTTAAACATGTTAAAGCTTTTTAGTATTAATAGTACCTAAATCAACAGTTGATTTTTTAACAGAAATCTTAGTAGTAACTATCACGGTGTTAGTTCCACTTGGTTCAGTATTACTATCTTCATAAACAAAAACGGTGTAATCTCCTTCTTCTAAATAATTAAATTCAAAACTACCATCATAGCTAGTTTTAATTCTATCATTGTAAAAAGTATTCCCTGAACCATAAATGATATAAACATCTTTTTCGACTGCTGGATATTCAGCGACTAATGTGCCAACTAAACTATATTTCTGCTCATAGATAATACCTTTGATTGTTGATCCCCCACCTTGCCCTTCCACTTTTTTACATGAATTAAAAAGCAAAATAGAAACCAATACTAATGAAATAGAAATTATTTTTTTCATAGAATTTAAAATAAAAATGATTACCGAAAAATACAGGATTACAACCGTTGAAGTATTTTTTACGTCACTAAAGTAAGAAATAATTTAATATTATGTAATTTACACTTTATATAGGCCCTTTTAAGGCAGCAAAACACAAGAAAATGAAATCAAAAATATTCTCAATTTTATTCTTTTCAATCTCTTTCTTTTCAACATCTCAGGTAATTATCAATGAATATTCTTGTTCAAATGTTTCAGGAATTGTTGATGCTTATGGCAACAGAGAAGATTGGGTAGAATTATATAACATGGGCGCTACGCCTGTTGATTTAACAGGATATTACCTTTCTGATAAATCAACAAATTTGCAGAAATGGATGATTCCAAACGGCTCCATCGCAGCAAATGGTTATAAAATGGTTTATTGCTCAAAACGAAACACGGTAAATGGAACGCAATACCACCCAAATTTTAATTTAAAACAAACGGAGGGAGATTGGATTATTTTAGTCAACTCCGTTTTAAACGTTGCAGATTCTATAAAAATTGTCCACATGACAAAGGCAGATCATTCTGTTGGCAGATCTACAAATGCAGCTGTTGATTGGAAATTATTTACAACACCAACACCTAACGCGGCGAATGTTGGTGCTCAAAATTTTTATACCCCTAAACCAGTAATTAGTTTGGCTCCAGGATTTTATGCTGGTGCACAATCTACTACTATTACATGCTCAGACCCTGCCGCAACAATACGTTATACAACGAATGGACAAAATCCAACTGCAACATCAACATTGTATTCTGGACCGTTTGCGATTAATGCTACGATGGTTTTAAGAGCGGCAGCTTTTAGTACAAATCAAGCATCATTTATTGAAACAAATTCTTACTTTATTAATGTTACCCACCCAATTCCAGTAGTTTCTGTTTGTAGTCAAGGGGTTTTTAATCTCGTTGCAAATGGAAATCAAACACCTGTTGTTGGTGCGTTTGAGCTGTTTGAAGACAATGGATCTTTTATTGATGAAGGTCAAGGCGATTTCAATAAACACGGGAATGATTCATGGGCTTATGACCAAAGGGGTTTTGATTACATTACCAGAGATGAGTTTGGTTATTCTGCACAGTTAGAACATCAGATTTTTCCTGATTCACAAAGAGATAAATTTCAACGTGTAATTTTGAAACCAGCTGCTAGTGATAATTATTCCTTTGAAAATGGCGCGCATATTCGAGATGCTTTTGTTCATACGCTTTCCATTAGAGCTGGAATGAATTTGGATGAAAGAACATGGAGACCATGTGTGTTATATTTGAATGGCGTTTATTGGGGCGTTTATGAAATTCGTGAAAAAGCGGATGACCATGATTATACTGATTTTTATTTTAATCAGGATAAATTTAATCTTCAGTATTTAAAAACGTGGGGGTCTACTTGGGAAGAATATGGTGCGCCAAATGCTCAACCAGCATGGAATACGTTAAGGAATTATATTAATACCAATAACATGGGGGTTCCAGCAAATTTTGCGAACGTGGACACCCTATTGAGCTGGAGATCATTAGTAGATTATTTTGTGTTTAATTCATATGTTGTAAATCAGGATTGGTTGAATTGGAACACCGCTTGGTGGAGAGGTAGGGATCCAGCAGGAAACCATAGAAGATGGAGATACACACTGTGGGACATGGATGCTACTTTTGGACACTATACTAATTTTACGGGTATTCCTGATCCAACAGCAAATGCTGACCCCTGTAATGTTGAAAACCTTCCAAATCCAGGGGGGCAAGGGCATACTGATATTTTAGAAAAACTAATCAATGAAAACCCTGTTGTTGAACAATATTATATCACAAGATATATTGATTTAGTCAACACACATTTTTCTTGTGCCTATATGCTCAATCTATTAGACAGTATGGTGGCAGAAATTAATCCAGAAATGACTGCTCAGTGCGCAACTTGGGGAGGCACATATACCGGATGGCAATCAAAGGTTACCCAACTTAGAGATTTTATTACTTTGCGCTGCACGGCTCTTGAACAAGGCTTGATTGATTGTTATAGTTTAACGGGTCCATATGCGACTACTTTTGATGTTTCTCCGCCGTTATCAGGCGAAATAAAAGTAAATTCTGTTTGGGCGCCTTCTTATCCTTGGGCAACTTCATATTATGGAGGAATTCCAACAATTATTATTGCTCAACCGCTGCCAGGATATATGTTTGATCATTGGGAATATACAACTGGACCTTTATCTAAGGTAATTACTGAAGATACAAATGGCTTGAACATTACGGGTATTGAAAACATTGTAGCATTTTTTGTTCCTGATAACCCTGACATTGATGGTGATGGTTGTTTAAATGTTGATGAGGTAACTGCGGGAACAAATCCAAGTAATCCTGATACCGATGGTGATGGAGAAAATGACTGCGCTGAAATCGGGGCAGACCCAACGAATCCAACTGATACAGATGGTGATGGAATTATTGATGCTTTAGAATCTATAATCGTTGATACAGATGGAGACGGTGTAAACGATGAAACAGACCCAGCGAATACAGACCCATGTATTCCGAATATAAATGCTGGACCTTGTGATCAAGATGGTGATGGGTTAACAAATACCCAAGAAACAGCAGAAGGAACAAATGCTACAAATCCTGACACAGATGGTGATGGTGTGAATGATGGTGCAGAAGTTACAGGTGGTTCAGACCCTTTAAACCCTTGTGATCCTGATGATTTCTTCCCAGGCTGTCAAACTGATGCTGATGGAGATGGTTTATTTGATGCTCAAGAAGGAGTCTTAGGAACAGATCCAAATAATCCTGATACAGATGGTGATGGTCTGAATGACGGTGTTGAAGTTGGAAATGGAACAGATCCATTGGATGAATGTGATCCAAATAGTTCAGGAGTAAACTGCATCAATGGGATATATTTACCTTCTGGATTCTCGCCTAATGGCGCTGGGAATGCTCTTAACGAAAACTGGACAATAATCGTAGGAAAAGATGTTAAATCCTTTACTCTTTCTATTTATGATCGTTGGGGTAATTTAATTTTAAAAACTACTGACAATAATTTTAAGTGGGATGGAACATACAAAGGTCAGCCTTGTAATGCGGGAGTTTATGCCTATATTCTTGAGGTGAATTATGTGAACGGAACGAGTGAAACACGTTCTGATAACGTTACTTTAATTCGATAAAAGATGAAAAAAATACTTTTATCAATATCATTATTTAGTTTGTTTGGTTTGAATGCGCAAGATTTGCATTTTACACAAACAGCACAAACACCTTTATTAATAAACCCAGCAGCAGCGGGAGTTTATGACGGTTGGGAACGTGTGATTATCAATCATCGAAACCAATGGTTAGGTGCTGGAACACAATTTATGACGACTTCGATTGCTGCAGATGCCAATTTCGGGAAATCAAGAACGAACGACAAAG
>JBEAUV010000007.1:0-29860 GCA_041161265.1 Bacteroidota bacterium
GTTTAAACTATATAATACTATGTTTTCTTTATTTTTTGTTGTAAAGTAATTTTCGTAAACAGGTCCAGTAAAAAGAGAATGATCGAATTCTACTTCAAAACCATTTTCATCTTTACAGATTTCATACTGATCTGGACGAAAAAGAATTCTTTTACCACCAATGTTCACAGAATTAATTGCGCCAAATAGTTTTGCTTCTTCGATACTTTTAGGTTTATAATAAAAATCCAATGGTTTTCCTTTTCTCGTAAAAACACCTTTTTTCATGCTAAAAATACGATCTGCAAGGCTTAACATTTCTGATCCGTCGTGAGACACCAAAATAAAACTTGTGTTTCGAACTTTTTTCAATTCTAATAAATAATTGATCATTTTACTTCTCAACCTTCCATCTAAATGAACAAATGGTTCGTCTAACAATACTATTTTAGGTTCACAAGCCAGTGCTTTTGCAATTGCTAATCGTTGTAATTCTCCTCCAGAAAGTGTATTTACTTTTTGTGATTTAATCGGTGTCAATTCAATTAATTCCAATAATTCTTCGACAAAAGCATCACGTTGTTTTCGCGGTAAATAAAGAATTTGTTCCCTAATATTCTCTTCGACAGTAAAATAAGAATCCAAATGAAAATCTTGATTAACCAATTGAATTTCTGGATGACCTGGCACCAATTTCACCGATGGACCAATTACTTTTTTATCCTCAAATAAAACTTGTCCGCTTGTTGGGTCCAATAATCCAGCGATAATTTTAAGTAATGAAGTTTTACCAGCTCCACTTTTCCCTACGATTCCAATGATTTCTCCTTCACCAACTGTAAAATTGATGTTTTGAAGAATTGTTCTATCAAAACTGAGTTGAAGATCTTGAACTTTTAACATTAAAAAACCAATGCTTGAGGAAATTCTTTTGACGCAACATAAATTCCGGGCACAGGGTTCGACATTGGTTCAAAATCTTTTAAAAATAATTTAATTGTAAAACCATTTTCATCCTTAATTAACTCATGCGTCTCCACAATACTTGCAGACGCTCCAACAAATGAAACTGGTGCATCAGACGATTGAATTTCAAATAAAAACATATTTAAAACATCATGTGAAAATTCTTCTCCATTCGGTAATTGTCCTTGTAAGGGAAATGCACCATTTTCATGTTCAACTATTGCTTCAACATTTGAAGTTATGGCAATTTCATCTTCCCATTCATACTTCAAATTGTTTTCTGATTCTTCTCCATTGTAATGTGCATCAGCATGTTCCTGCGAAAAATGCTCATTTAATAGGTAAACATGGATTGTACATTTCATTCTTTTTGTTTTTCTGACACAAAAATACATACTTTCCTAAGAGCAATCACACGAATCAACGGAGAGAATCCACATCCTTTTGTTACTTTTGTTTTTTCTTATTAATCGCAATAAAGCATATTCAATTGAGCACACTCCAAATACACAAACATAAAGTAGATTCAATTCTGCGTCGTCACCCATGGATTTTTTCAGGTGCAATCGTCAGTGATACAGCAAATTTAAAAGATGGTGAAACAGTTAAAGTTGTCGATAACAAAGGTCAATTTTTAGCACGCGGACATTTTCAACATGCTACAATTGCTGTTCGAGTGCTGACTTTTGAAGACCGTCCAACTGATGATAAATTTTTCATCGAACGTATCTCAAACGCTGTTCAATTGAGAAAAAATCTTCAATTACTTACTGAAAACAATACTATTTGTCGTTTGGTACATGGAGAAGGTGATTCTTTACCAGGATTAATCATTGATTATTACCAAGGAGTTGCTGTAATTCAATGTCACAGTATAGGAATGTATGTTTCCATTAAAGCAATCACAAAAGGATTAAAACAAGCCTTTGGAAAAAAATTAATTGCTGTTTATTCAAAATCAAGCGAAACACTTCCTCAAAGAACAGATGTTGAAGACGGTTATATATTTGGGGATTGCGTCACTCCACACATTTGTTTGGAGCATGGTGTGAAATTAAATATTGATTGGGTTACAGGTCAAAAAACAGGATTTTACATTGACCAACGTGAAAACAGAAATCTACTAGGCAAATATGCTTTGGGTAAAAAAGTATTGAATACCTTTTGTTATTCTGGAGGCTTCAGCCTTTTAGCTTTAAAAAATGGTGCTGAATTGGTTCATTCATTAGACAGTTCAAAAAAGGCGATTGTTTTGACAGAAGAAAACGTTGATTTAAATAATTTTCAAGACAAGCACAAGTCGATTGTTGCTGACGCGATGGAATACATGAAAGACTTACCAGAAGAATATGACATTATCGTTTTAGATCCACCAGCATTCGCAAAGCACCGAGAAAAAAGACACAAAGCTATTCAAGGATACAAGCGATTAAATGCTAATGCCATCAGACAGATAAAACCAGGTGGATTGATTTTTACGTTTTCTTGTTCTCAAGTGGTCGATAAATATTTGTTCAATAATACAGTTATTGCTGCCGCAATTGAAGCAGGACGAAATGTTCGAATTTTAGAACAATTACACCAACCTGCAGATCATCCGATCAATGCTTTTCATCCAGAAGGGGAATATTTGAAAGGATTGGTAATTCAGGTGGACTGATTTCGAGAGCATAGAGAACAGAGTATAGATTTGATTTTAGTTTAGTTTAGTTCAAAACACTCATAACTCATAACTTGTAATTCATAACTAGTAACTAAAAAAGTGTTAGACCTAAAATACAAAACGATATTAAGTGTTGCTGTGCCATTGATGGTTTCCAGTTTCATTCAATCTATTGTATTAATTACGGATGCTGCATTTTTGAGTCGCTATAGTACCCTAGCTTTTGATGCTGTTGGAAATGCTGG
Organism: Bacteroidota bacterium; assembly: GCA_041161265.1. Lineage (GTDB taxonomy): Bacteria > Bacteroidota > Bacteroidia > Flavobacteriales_D > Crocinitomicaceae > M0103. The sequence continues at coordinate 2,854 of JBEAUV010000007.1, forward strand.
TTTGATCTACATTACTGTATACATGGCTTTGGCTGGTATGGGTGATGGTGCTCAGATTTTGATAGCACGAAGAATTGGTCAGGAAAACACCAATGCAATTGGTCGAATCTTTGGGTCATCAATCGTTTCAAACTTTCTTATTGCGTTTATCTTGTTTTTGATTATTCAGTTGGTCATGCCCGATTTGTTGAATTACTACTCAAAACATAAAGATTTAGCACATTTACAAGTTGAATTTATTCATATACGTGGTTTTGCACTTTTCTTTGCGATGATCACCTTATCCATTCAAGCATTTTTTTTAGCAATTGGAAAAACGTGGGTGGTATTAATTGCAGCATTAATCACAGCTAGTTCCAATATATTACTTGATTATGTTTTAATCTTCGGAGAATGGGGTTTTCCTTCATTAGGATTAAAAGGCGCAGCCTGGGCTAACACGATAGCTGACAGTTGTGGAATGTTATTTTTAGTTATCTTTTTAATTTTTTCAAAGGAGCGAAAGAAATTAAAACTCTTTTCCCATTTTTCGATTAATCTTCCATCTTTAAAGGAATTATTTAAAATTGGAAGCCCAATTATGTTCCAAGGAATTATTGCTTTGGCAACTTGGACAATATTTTTCACTTGGATTGAACAAATTGGTAAATTTGAATTAACCGTATCCCAAAATATCCGAGCAATTTATTTTCTAGCATTTGTTCCAATATGGGGATTTGCAGGAACGACGAAAACGTACATTTCTCAATATTTAGGTAAAGGAGATCATGAATCCCTAAAAATAATTCAAAGAAGGATTCAGCTAATGACTGTAATAGCTTTATTCATATTTTTTCATGGAGCTATATTTTACCCTAAACAATTAATAGGGTTTATCAATCCTGCCGAACAATACATTGAAAAGAGTGCCGAAATAATGCGCTTCATTTCGGGTTCAATAATGATGTATGGATTATTTAGTGTTTATTTTCAAACAATAAATGGAAGTGGAAATACGATGGTATCATTTTCAATTGAGGTAATCTGCGTAGGGATTTATACACTAACGGCATATTTATTAATTAAAACATATCAAGTTGACATTTTTTGGATTTGGTCCGTTGAATACGTTTATTTCGGTTGCATGGGACTCTTATCCATTTTATATTTAAGGTTTTTTGATTGGAAGAAAAAGATAGTATGATGAAAAAAGAAGATTTTCGAATTGTTTTTATGGGCACTCCTGAGTTTGCCGTTTGTATTCTAGATAAACTAGTGCAAGATAACTATTCGATTGTTGGAGTAATAACTGCGCCAGATAAACCAGCTGGACGTGGACAACAAGTACATCAAAGTGATGTGAAAAAATATGCTATTGAGAAACAATTAAATATTCTTCAACCTACCAATTTAAAAGATGAAACGTTTATTCATCAACTAAAGGACCTGCGTGCTGATTTATTTGTTGTAGTAGCATTCCGAATGTTACCAGAAGTTGTTTGGGCTATGCCTCCAAAAGGGACAATCAATCTACACGCTTCTTTATTGCCAAATTATCGTGGTGCTGCACCTATTAATTGGGCTGTTATTAATGGTGATAAGGAAACAGGTGTTACTAGCTTTTTCATTGAGAAGGAAATTGACACCGGAAAAATCATTGAACGCTCAAAATTGCTAATCGGAGAAAATGAAACTGTTGGAGAATTACATGATCGTTTAATGAATTTAGGAGCAGAAGTTATTGAATCAACAGTTCAAAAAATAATAAAAGGAGAAGCAATAGGAATTGAACAATTAAAACTAGCAGAAGGAGAATTAAAAATAGCACCAAAAATTTTCAAACAAGATTGTAAAATTGATTGGAATCAGAACATCGATATTGTACATAATTTTATCCGAGGACTTTCACCCTATCCTGCAGCATGGTGTTCTTTGAAAAACAAGATTAAGGGTGATGAAAAATCATTCAAAATCTTTTTATCTGAAAAAACAAATACTCCTTCGAATGGTCAATCTTCTTTAAAAAAAGAAATTGATGGTATTTACTTTCCTTGTAAGGATTATTATTTAAAAATCACAGAAATCCAAATGGAAGGCAAAAGAAGAATGCATTTCAAAGAATTTTTAGCTGGAAATACTGTCTCAGATTGGGAAATAATAGATTAATTTATTCACCGACGAAATAACACAACTGGTCGAAATAACCACGAGAAATGGGCGTTTCAGCCATGGTTATCAACAAAATGATACTTTTTTCAACAAAAAAGCACTTTTTTTTACTAAAAAGCTTGTGTGGGTGGGATATTCAGATATATTTGCTTCGGTAATTAAATAACAAACATTCTAAAAACCAAAAAACTATGAACAAAGCAGAATTAATCGATGCAATGGCATCAGAGTCTGGATTAACAAAAGCAGATGCTAAAAAAGCATTAGACGGATTTGTAGCAGCTACAGCTAGCGCATTAAAAACTGGAGACAGAATTTCTCTAGTTGGATTCGGATCTTTCTCAGTTTCTAACAGAGCTGCAAGAACAGGACGTAACCCACAAACTGGAAAAGAAATCAAAATCGCTGCTAAGAACGTTGTACGTTTCAAAGCAGGTGCTGAACTTTCTGGAAAGGTTAATTAATCCTTTTTCTGTAAAGAAGTTAAAAAGGGGAATCGTAAGGTTCTCCTTTTTTTTTGACCCTTTATCAAAAAAAATGAAATATGTTTAAACGAACATTTTTGGATTTCACGTTTTTATAGAAAGAAACTAACCCACTATAAGAAACAAAATGTCACTTCAATATAGAGAACCGAAAAATAAAGAGGAACTAGCAAAATTATACCGTTTGCGTCATAAAGTTTATTCAGAAGATTCTTTCTTACATAAAATGGTTACTTTGAATTCTAACCTTGACATTAATCAATTTGATATAAATTCTTTCCATTTTGCCGCTTTTGACAAAGAAACTCCTATCGCTTATATTCGAATTACTTCATCTAGGCCTAACAATTTTACAAAATGGACAGAGGAATTACTCAGTGAAAACAACATCGAAATAAAATACCAGAACTATACCTACCCATTTGAAAACTATTATCCTGATAAAATCTGGATTAAAAATTTCATTAAAAATATGTCAGGCAAAGTCACTGGGGAAGTGGGAAAACTTGTTATTCATGAAGATTACAGAGAAGGAGGGAAAATACTTTTTGGGCTTATTTCTCAATTTCACACTTATTGTTTTAAAGAAAATAATTATGACCTAGGTTTTGGGTCTTGTTCACTTATATTAGAAAGATATTATCAAAAATTTGGTTTTGAAAGAGTTGATCAATCAATTCCATTTACATTTCCTGGATTACCAGAAGCAGTTATGATGCAATTCAAAAAAACAGTTTAATTAATATAGCAATTTTGAAAGAAACTCCCCTTTCTTAAAATACCTATATTTGCACCCAACTTTTCAAACATGCAATCAGAGGATCAAGCAGTCTTAAATGAATTTTATTCAATCATATCTAATAGTAAACAAGAAATGTATGATCGAATTGCAGCAGAACGAACAAAACACATTACTGTTGTTTTAGAAAATATTCACCAAGAACACAATGCTTCAGCTGTATTGAGATCATGTGATTGTTTTGGTATTCAAGATTTACATGTAATTGAAAAGAATAATCAATACAAAGTTCAACGAGATATTGCTTTAGGAGCTGGACGCTGGGTAGACTTATACAATTATGATAAAGGGACACAGCCTTCGATTGATTGCATTCAAAAATTAAAAGCCAAAGGCTATAAAATTGTTGCTACAACTCCTCATACAAATGATGTTACTATTAATGATTTAAATTTAGATCAGCCAATAGCTTTGGTTTTTGGGACTGAACATGTGGGAATTTCTCCTGAAATCATAGAGATGGCAGATGAATTTGTAAAAATTCCAATGTTTGGCTTTAGTGAAAGTTTCAATATTTCTGTTTCTGTCGCAATTTCTTTAAATACAATTCGACACAGATTAGAGAACTCTGAAATTAATTGGAAACTATCAGAAAAAGAGCAAACATTACTTAAATTGAAATGGTGCAAAAAAATACTTCGAAGCGGACAAGAAATGGAAGATGAATTTAGACGTCGATTATTTCAAAAAGAATAATATCTTTGTTGTGTCGTATTAAAATACTTTTAGAATATTATGGGAAGAGGAGATATTAAAACAGCAAAAGGTAAAAGAACAAGAGGTTCTTATGGTAACACTCGTAAGAGAAAAGTTATGCCTACAGCAGCACATCCAGCTGCAAAGAAAGTAGCTGATAAAGAAGAAACTGTAGCGGTTAAGAAAGTTGCAGTAAAAAAAGTTGCTGCACCAAAAGTAGTAGCAGAAAAAAAAGTAGCTACACCTAAAGTTACTGCTGAGAAAAAAGTAACAGCAGAAAAAAAGCCAGCAGTAAAAAAAGCTCCAGCAGCGAAAGCAACAATAGAAAAAAAGCCAGCAAAAAAAGCTGAATAATAATAGTTGAAAGCTGTCAAATTTGACAGCTTTTTTTTATCTCTTTTTTTTAAGAAAATTATTTCTTGATTGACTTGGGATATCTTTTATTTTAATGAAATTTGCAAATAATAAAATCACTTTAAATAAGCACACCATGAAACACAATTTCGGAGCTGGACCTTGTATTTTACCTCAAGATGTTTTCAAACAAGCTGCTGCTGCAGTTTTAGATTTTAATGGATTATCAATTCTAGAAGTTTCTCACCGACACAAAGATTTTGTTGCGGTAATGGATGAAGCAATAGATCTCGTGAAAAAAGCATTAAACGTTCCTGAAGGATATTCTGTAGCATATCTTCAAGGTGGAGCTACACTTGGTTTTGCAATATCAGCATTGAACATGATGCGCGACACAAAAAAAGCAGGTTATATCAACACAGGAACTTGGGCGTCTGGAGCAATCAAAGAAGCTAATAAGCTTGGAATTGATGTAAATGTATTTGCTTCTTCAGAAGACAAGAAATTCTCATACATTCCTAAAGGATATGTTACACCTAAAGATGTTGATTTTATTCATTATACATCTAACAATACAATTTACGGAACACAATTTAAATCAATTCCTAAAACAGATCGTCCATTAGTATGTGACATGTCTTCAGATATTTTTTCACAAGAAATTAATGTAGCTGATTTTGATTTAATCTATGCTGGAGCTCAAAAAAATCTTGGTCCAGCTGGAGCAACTTTATATATCGTAAAGGATGACGTTCTTGGAAAATCATCTTCACCTTTTATGCCAACTTATTTTGACTTAAAACAACAAGTCGAAAAGGAATCAATGTTGAATACTCCACCAGTTTTTTCGGTTTATGTAGCAATGTTAAACCTTCGAAATCTATTAGCAAACGGAGGAGTGAAAGCAATGGAAATGAAGAACAATGCGAAAGCAAATTTGTTATACTCTGAGATTGATGCAAATCCATTGTTTATTGGAAGTGTGGAAGCTGAAGACCGTTCTAACATGAATGCAACATTTTTATTGAAAGAAGATTCTCATCAAGAACTTTTTGATAAAATGTGGAAAGAGGCTGGAATTGTTGGACTTCCAGGACATAGATCAACCGGTGGATACAGAGCATCAATGTACAATGCACTTCCAATTGAAAGTGTACAGGTATTAGTTGATGTCATGAAAGAGTTTACAAGAAAAAACGGTTGATTTCGACAGGCTCAATCACCTTTTAATCAATTATAAATAACGAATCTATTTAGTATGAAAATATTAGCTAACGACGGAATATCAGATTTAGGAAAATCATTGTTAGAAAAAGCTGGTTTTACAGTTATTACAGAAAAAGTTGACCAAGAAAATCTTGCTAGCGAAGTCAATTCACAAGGAATTGAGATGATTCTTGTAAGAAGTGCAACAACTGTAAGAAAGGAAGTAATTGATGCGTGTCCTGGATTGAAATTGATTGGTCGTGGTGGTGTTGGAATGGACAATATTGACGTTCAATATGCTCGTGACAAAGGAATTACAGTTATTAATACTCCTGCTTCATCATCTCAATCTGTTGCTGAATTGGTAATGGGACATATGTTTGCTATTTCACGTTCGTTGAACGACTCTTATAAAAATATTGAATCTGGCGATTTTTCTACTCTCAAAAAGAAATATGCAAAAGGTGTTGAATTACGAGGGAAAACATTAGGAATTATTGGGTTTGGTCGTATAGGTCAAAGTTTAGCTTCATATGCCTTAGGATGCGGAATGGATGTTGTTGCAATTGATCAGTTCAATACTCCAGTTTCAATAAACGTTCCAATTGGCAACGGAAATAAAGCAACTGTTAGTATCACTCCTAGCCTATCTTTAACTGATGAACTTGGTAAACTAGATTATATTTCAATCCATGTTCCAAAACAAGCTGATGGAAGTGCAGTTATAGCAGCTAAAGAATTTGCCCTGATGAAAAAAGGCGTTCGCTTAGTTAATGCAGCTCGAGGTGGTGTTATCAATGAGGATGATTTACTTGTAGCTTTAAATAGTGGACAAGTTGCAGCCATTGCATTGGATGTTTTTGAAAATGAACCGAATCCTAGAAAAGATTTATTAAGTCATCCTAATATTGCATGTACACCACATATTGGAGCAGCAACAATGGAAGCTCAAGATCGAATTGGTGAAGAATTAGCAAGTTTGATAATCGGTCAATTTGCTAATGTTTAATATTATTTTGCCTTTTTTAAATGACTAAAATAGCACCTTTTAAAGCATTACGACCTGTACGTGACAAAGTTCAACTTGTTGCTACACGTCCCTATTATTCCTATAAAAAAAATGTGCTTCATGCTAAATTAGAATCTAATCCCTTTACTTTTTTGCACATTATAAATCCTGAATTTGGAAGTGCATCACATACAAAACCGAATACGAAAGAGCGTTTTGATCATGTGAGTGAAAAATACAATGAGTTTTTAGAAGAAGGTATTTTAATTCAAGATAGCGTTCCACACATATATGTTTATCGTCAAACCAAAGATGGTCATGATTTTACAGGAATTATTGCCGGTGCAAGTGTTGAAGAATATGAAAATGATTTGATTAAAAAACATGAAGCAACGCTCACTTCGAGAGAAGCAATGTTTACAAATTATCTAGATATTGTGGGCTATAATGCAGAACCTGTTTTGCTTTCATATCCGCACGATCAAGCAATTGATGATTTATTGATTAAATATACTGCTACACGTCCTGAATATGAATTCACGACAACGGATACAATCAAACATGAATTGTGGCTCTTAACGGAAGAAGAAACACTCAAAATGATGAATGCATTCGAAAAACTAAGCGCTACTTATATTGCTGATGGCCACCATCGATCTGCTTCCTCATCAAGACTGAAGAAATTTAGAAGTTCAAATGGTAAAATTCCTTTTCCAAATGAAGATTATTTTCTGGCATTTTTCATAGACGAAAACAAAATGAAAATTTTGGAATTTAATCGTTTGGTTAAAACACTTAATAATCATTCAGTTAGCGATTTTTTAGATTTACTATCTAAAAGTTTTACTATTCAAACATTGAAAAATGCTAGTAAACCATCACAAGAACATCAAATGACGATGTGTCTAGAAGGGAACTGGTATTTATTAGATTGCAAACCAGAGATTATAGACCACAATCATCCTGTAAATTGTTTAGATGCCGAAATTCTAACACAAGCTGTTTTACAACCAATTTTAGGAATTTCTGATTTGAAAACAGATGAAAATATCGATTTTATCAGTGGTGCTGAAAGTATTGAGAAAATTGAAAGTCAAATAACTGAAGGTAAATTCAAAGTCGGTTTCATCTTGTTTCCAATAACAATGGAACAAGTAAAAAAAGTAGCAGATCATAAAATGATAATGCCTCCAAAATCAACTTGGGTAGAACCGAAATTGCGAAGTGGATTGACGATTTACAATATCAATGAATAATGGTAAAGGACAAATTAGCTTTCATTCAAAACCAAATCTCAGAAAACGTAACACTTGTTGCTGTTTCTAAAACACAGCCTGTTAGTGCTATTCAAGAAGCTTATGATAATGGGCAAAGAGTATTTGGAGAGAATAAAGTTCAAGAATTAGTTGATAAATTCCCACTTTTACCAAACGATATAAAATGGCATTTAATTGGTCATTTACAATCAAACAAAGTCAAATATATTGCTTCATTTGTTGCACTAATTCATTCAGTTGATAGTTTAAAATTGCTTCAGGAAATCAACAAACAAGCTTTAAATAATGAACGAATAATTGATTGCTTATTACAATTTCATGTGGCTGAAGAAGACACAAAATTTGGTTTAACACTTGAAGAAGCAAAAGAATTTCTCGATTCTATTGATTTTGCACTCCTAAAAAACATCCGCATTGTTGGAATCATGGGGATGGCATCTTTCACAAACGATACAAATCAAGTGAGGAGTGAATTTCAAGCCTTAAAAAACATCTTCAATCAGTTAAAAACCGACTATTTTTCTACAGAAAGTTCATTTAAGGAGATTTCTATGGGCATGAGTGGTGATTTTCAAATTGCAATTGAAGAAGGAAGTACGATGGTTCGTGTTGGCAGTTCAATTTTCAATTAATTCTATGAAATATATACTCCTACTCTTTCTTTGCATTACGGCGAACGTATTTGCTCAAACCTATAAAGATTCAATTATTGAATTGCGCATTATTCATACAGGTGAATTAATAGATAGCTCAACACATATTCTTTCCGCAGAAGAAATAGCCTCCTTTCAAGGACTAGCCTATTTTGATGTTGATTCCAATTTTCGTATTACAGCAAATTTCACTAAATCAATAGGAAAGAAATTCAAAATGCCAACATCAACAGCAAGAACGCCTATTTATAGAAGATTTGGGTATGTTGACTTTCTAATTGAAGGAGAAAAACAAACACTTACTGTTTATCAAAACATGGCACTACGAAAACAAAAAGAATTTAAAAACTATTTATTTATTCCTTTCAGAGATGCGACTAGTAATCATGAAACATATGGTGGTGGTAGGTATTTGGACTTGCAAATCCCAAGTACAAACAAAACTATTTTAGATTTGAATACTGTTTATAATCCATACTGCGTATATTCCCATAGATATTCTTGTCCAATTCCACCAGCTGAAAACACATTAAAAGTGCAAATTTTAGCAGGAGAAAAGGTACCAGTTGGATATTCAAAAGATTAAAAAACCTTAACATGAAAACAAAAAAAGAAATTGTAGATAACTGGCTTCCACGTTATACGGGTCAAGAACTCGAAAATTTTGGTGAATATATCTTACTGTGTAATTTCTTGAATTACGTTGAGAAATTTGCTGAGATGCACAATGTTGCGATTATCGGTATAGGAAAACCAATGCAATGTGCAACGGCTAATGGAATTACAATTATTAACTTTGGGATGGGAAGCGCTTCTGCAGCGACATGCATGGATCTACTTTCAGCAATCAAACCTAAAGGCGTCCTTTTCCTTGGGAAATGTGGTGGTTTAAAACGGAAAAATGAAGTTGGTGACTTAGTATTACCTATTGCAGCTATTCGTGGTGAAGGAACAAGTAATGATTATTTTCCAGCAGAAGTTCCAGCGTTACCTTCTTTTGCTTTACAGAAAGCTATTTCAACGACAATAAGGGATTTTAACGAAGATTATTGGACTGGGACAGTTTACACAACCAACAGACGCGTTTGGGAGCACGACGAAGAATTTAAAGACTATTTAAAAAAAATTCGTGCAATGGCAATTGATATGGAAACAGCTACCATCTTCACAGTAGGATTTGCGAACCATATCCCAACCGGTGCATTGTTGTTAGTTTCAGACCAGCCAATGACGCCAGAAGGTGTTAAAACGGACAAAAGTGATACTGCTGTTACTTCGAAATATGTCGATAATCATTTGAAAATCGGTATTGATTCATTGAAGCAATTAATTAATAACGGTAATACGGTTAAGCATTTGCGCTATTAATTTTGAGTAAATTCAAATTATATATTTTAGGGTGGGTTACATTAATTGTTTTTCCTATTCCAGCTTATTTTGCCGTGCATTATCTCAAAGATGTACAATGGGAATCGTTTATTCAACTTGATAAAATAGCTCCAATTCCAATTTTGTATGGATTAGAATTTGGGATAATTTACGCTTTTTTGGCTTCAGTTATTCTAAAAGCACCTGTTTTCAAGACGATTCCACTGGGAATAGAACAATTAATCAAAGGATTAAAAATCAACTTTATTGATGCCATTTTTCTTTCTCTTTGTGCTGGAATTGGAGAAGAACTGTTATTTAGATCTGGTATGCAAACCTTTTTTGGCGTATGGATTACATCATTTGTTTTTGTGGCCATTCATGGTTATTTCAGTATTAGGAATATCAAGAAATCGTTGTATGGATTAGTCGTTTTACCATTTATAATTTTGATATCATTAGGTTTTGAACATTTTGGATTATGGTTCAGTATTGCGGCACATTTTTCCTATGATTTGGTTTTGTTTATAACAATAATTACAGATAAAGACGAATAGCTCACAAACTTATTACTTCTGAATAATCGTTAGTCGATTAGTTTGCTGCACATACAAGCACATTGGAACAACAGTTCTCACATCGATTTCTAAAACTTCTAGTAACCGCAAATCACAAAAAGATTCTGGTATTAACACCAATTGACCAGCACCAGCGACATATACTTCTTTTAAACCGGTAATGTTTCCTATACTTTCTGGCAATTCAGATAAATTATTCCTATTCAAGTATAAAAATTTCAGTTGGGCACAATTTCCAAGTGAAACTGGTAAACTATCAAGCCAATTGTATTTCAATTGAAGCATTTCCAGTTTTTTCAATTTACCCAATTCATTTGGAAGACTTTTTAATTCATTTTGATTTAAGATCAATTGATCTAGATTCTCCAAAAGTCCAATTTCAACTGGTAATTCTGAAATTTCATTGTATTGTACGGATAGAATTTTCAAATTTTTCAATAAGCCAATTTCTTTGGGAAGCGTTTTTAAATTATTTTTTCCGATGTACAGTTCTTCCAAATTTTGAAGCTCCCCTATTCTATAAGAAATCGAATCCAAGGAATTGCCGTATAGTTTTAACGTTTTTAGATTCTTTAAATCGTAGACATAAACAGGAATTTCGGTAAGATTTTTTCGACTTAAATTCAAAACTGTCTCGCTTTCTACTATAGGAATTATGTTACTACAAGAGGTAACTAAAACGAATAAAAAAGGGAGCAAACAAAATTTAGTACTAATCATCAACTAAAAATACTCAAAACCTATGTTTAAAAAAGGTTAAATTGTTTAATTTCTAAGGTGTTTTTTCTTAAATTAGCATAAAAATTAATTAGGCATGTTTGTTGTTATTGAACAAGTCAATCAAAAATAAAAACTATGAAAATGTTAAATGTATTATTTGTTGGTATCGCGATGATGATCGGTACAACTGCTGTATCTGCGCAAGAAACTGTTAAAAAAACTGCTCAAGAGCGCGCTGATGCAAACACCAAGAACATGACTAAATCACTTCTTTTAACACCAGATCAAGTTTTGAAAGTTGCTGAATTAAATCTTGAAGTTGCTAATAAAAATGAAGCAATTCGAAACGACGTAAATATTACTCCAGAAAGGAAAAAAGAATTTACAAGAGGAAATCTTGATGGAAGAAAATCGCAACTCAAACTGATTCTAACGCCTGAGCAATTTAAAAAATTAGAAGAGAATGAAGCAAAGCGAAAGGCAAATATATCTGCAAAAAAAGCTAAAAAGCAAAAAACAATCAATCCTAGTATTGAAGTAATGGAAGAATTGTAAAATTCAACTAATATTTAAAAAGTCCGCTCTCGCGGACTTTTTTTTTGTTTTAGATTTTTAATTCAAGAATATCACTTCAATTTTTCGCCAAATACTTTACGGAATTTTTCCACTTTGGGTCTTACAACAGATTGACAATACATGTTCTCAGGGTTCAGTGCCAAATAATTTTGGTGATATGTTTCTGCTTTATAGAAATTAGTAATTGGAACTATTTCAGTTACAATTGGCAGTTCCCAAACTTCCTCCTTTGTTAAGCGATCTTTATATTCTTCTGTTATTCTTTTTTGCTCTTCGTCATGGTAAAAAACTACAGAACGGTATTGTGTTCCAATATCATTTCCTTGACGGTTTAATTGCGTTGGATTATGAATAAACCAAAATACCTCTAACAATTCTTCAAAAGTTATTTCCTCATCGTTATACACTATCCGAGCAACTTCTGCATGTCCAGTTTTCCCTTCACAAACTTGATTGTAGGTTGGATTAATCGTTTGTCCTCCAGCATAGCCTGGGTAAACTTCTATGATTCCCTTCATTTCGGCATAACAAGCTTCGATACACCAAAAACATCCAGCACCAAATGTTGCTTCTTTTATCATACTTTAATTAATTCGTGATTTAGAATTTGGAATTCGTAATTCATTGTTACATAAAAACATAAACTATATATTATTGTAGCTCCGCACTAACTTGTAACTAGTAATTTGCAACTAATAACTCCCTTGCAAATTTAAACGAGTTTCAAGAATAATGCGACGTTAAAAGTAAATAATTCAATGATTCGGCTTTTGGCTGTCAAGAATAGCAGTACTTTTGCACGCATGTCAAGTAAATACAGTAAGAATTTTTGGATTTTGTCGTTTGCAATGTTTCTTTTTATGACAAGTTTCAATTTGATCTTGCCCGAATTGAATCACTTCATCACGGATTTAGGAGGTGCTAATCACAAAGGATTGATTATTACTTTGTTTACAATTTCAGCAGCTGTCTCTCGCCCATTTTCTGGTAAATTATCTGATACTATTGGTCGAAAAAAAGTAATGATATTCGGATTAATCGTTTGTTTCATCGTTTCACTTTTATATCCACTTTCCGTTTCAGTTTGGTTTTTCCTTGGACTCAGATTTCTGCATGGTTTCAGTGCAGGATTTTTACCAACTGGTGCAACTGCAATGGTTACTGATTTACTTCCAGCTGAAAGTCGCGGACAAGGAATGGGAATTTGGGGCACTTTTATCTCTCTTGGAATTGGTGTTGGTCAATCGCTTGGATCTTTTATTTACAACGAATGGGGAATGAATAATCTTTTCCTGTTTTCCAGTTTTATAGCTGTTGTTTCTGGAATTTTAATTCTTTTCGTAAAGGAAACATTAATAAAAACAGAGAAATTTAAACCCCAATTACTTCAAATATCTCTAACTGATGTTTTTGAGCCTAGTGTGTTACCAGCAGCAATGGTGATGTTTTTATCAGCAACATGTTCAGGAATTATTTTCGTTCTTACACCAGACATGTCAACATTTCTTGGAATTGAAAACAAAGGTTGGTTTTTTGGAATTTATGTTATTTCTACAATACTTGTGCGTCTTTTAACTAGTTCTGTATCCGATAAAATAGGCAGAAGAAAAACATTAATCATAGGAATTCTATTTTTAATCGTAAGTATGATCATGATTGGATATGCTAAAGATTGGAAGGCTTACACTACTGCTTCAATTGTTTTTGGAATAGCTACTGGAATTTCTAGTCCAACGTTGTTTGCATGGACTGCAGATTTATCGCATCCTGAAAGACGTGGTGTAGGTTCTGGAACGATGTTTATTGCCTTGGAATTAGGTATAATGGCAGGTTCATTTTCAACTGTTTTAACCTATAATAACACATTAGAATCTATAACAAACGGATTTTTACTCGGAGCTTTTATGGCACTTTTAGCCGTTCTCTATCTAATTTGGCATTTAAAAAAACGGACTTCTCACACCTGACTTTTTTCAATCTTTAAATACCGTTTCACCAAATAATGGCCTAAATAAATTAATGGTGTTAATGCAATTGCAATCAACAATTTTAAAAAATAATTCGTTGGTGCAATTTTCAAGAATTCACTAAACGAAAGTGTTCCAGGTAAAACAAATCCAATATACAAAACAACAATCGTGTCTACCATTTGAGAAATGACTGTACTTCCTGTACTTCTCAACCAAATATAACGATTACCAGTTTTATTTTTTATCCAATGAAAAATTGTTGCATCCATTAATTGCGAAAGTAAAAAAGCGGCAATACTGCCAACAATTACCATTTGAGCCTGACCAAATACTTTCGTAAATTCAGTATCCGTTGCTAATGTTGAACCAGGGATTTCCTTTGCTGGAAGTTGCAATGCAATTGTAACAATTAAAAAACAATAGGCGATTAATATTGCTGTGATCCAAGAGATTCTTCGCACTGCTTTTTCACCATAAAATTCATTCAATAAATCCGTCAAAATAAAAACAACTGGCCAAGGTAAAACTCCTACAATTGTAACAAAAGGTCCGAAATTAGAATCACCAACTGAAAAGGTTAAGGGAATTTCAATGAGTTTATTACTGATTAATTCAGCCGTAATAGCATTCGTAACAAACAAACCAACTAAAAAGACAAAAAGCCATTGTCTGCGCTGATTCCATTTTGATTCTTCTTCTGTATTTTCCAAAGGGCACGATTTAAACTAGTTAAATATAGTTTAAAACATCTGATATCAGATTTGGTTTAAGAACATTATTCTCTCACACCATAATCCAAACGCTTCGCTTTAATAAAGCGAGGAATATAATATTTACTGGTATTAAAATTATTAATTACTACTCCACCAGACGCAGAATGAATAAACTTTATTTCTCCAGGAGAAACTTCTACCACCATAGCAACGTGGCCCACTTGGGTTGAATGTACATTACTTCCTTTGAAAAACATTAAATCTCCAGGTTGGATGTCTGACAATTTTACTGTTTGACCAAATTCTGCCAGACCATAACTTGTACGGGTCAATTCAAAACCAAAATTCCCAAAAATATAATTGATAAATCCTGAACAATCAAAACCTGACGGGGTCATTCCACCATAACGATATGGAGTCCCTAAGAATTTTTTAGCATAAGATATAAGATCATCAACTTGTTGGCTATTCTTGTGTTTAATTGTATCCGTCTTTGCAATCGAATCAGACACAATAACAAGAACACTATCTTCTTTACCAACAGTTTGACTAAAAGAACTTAAAGAGATAAAACACCCTAAAAGCAACAAATATTTTAATATGAAAGTGTAAGCTTGCATTGCGATTGCAAAAATATAACTATTTTCGGGATTCAATCAATTTTGCATTTTGGAGGAAATCGATATAAAACAGTTAACAAAACTATATTACACCATTGGTGAGTTGTCTGATATGTTTAACGTGAACGCTTCTCTTATAAGGTTTTGGGAAAAGGAATTTAATTTAATTCAGCCTAAAAAAAGCAAGAAGGGCAACAGAATGTTCACACCAAAAGACATTGAAAATTTTAACAAGATTTATAATTTAGTTAAAACGAATGGCTACACATTGGAAGGTGCAAAAAAAGCGTTGACTGAAAAAAATGCCCCCTTTAAGGCAGTTTCTTCTCCAAACCAAAATCAAGATCTTATTACTAAATTGGAAGAAATAAAGAAGAAATTAATCAATCTTAAGAAAGATTAATTCAAAGAAATAGCAAATTTGTTCAAATAAAACAAAGCATCAGCAATCTCTTTTTCTTGTACTTCATTGTCAATTGAACAGGCTCCAATTTCATTTAATAAAGCACAAAGTATCTTTCCAGATTCGTTCTTTTTGTCGTTTTGAGCAATTTGGATAATTTCTTTTATTGCTTCTTCATCCAATTGAACCATCGGAAACTTACTTGTAATCAATAACTCAATGTCGTAATATTCTTCTGATTTTAATTGTTGTTGCTTCATTGAAATAAACGATTCCGCAAGCATTCCAATAGCAACAGCATGACCATGAGAAATGGGTGTAGATTCTATAAAAAACCCTTCAATTGCATGACCAACTGTATGACCGAAGTTCAATTTTTTACGTTCATTTTTTTCAAAAGGATCTCTTTCAACGATGTCAAACTTAACTTTAATGGAATCAAGAATGATTTTTTCATCTTTCAATTGATCGATTGAAATTATTTTTTTCAATTTATTCCATTGGTTTTTATCATTGATTAATGCATGTTTCAACATTTCAGCATAACCATTCAACAATTCTTCTTCTGGTAAAGTTCCTAAAAAGATTGTATCAATATATATTTTCTTAGGATGCGAAAAGACACCGAGTTGATTCTTAAATGGACCTAAATCAATCCCAACTTTACCACCGATTGATGCATCAACCATTCCTAGCAAAGAAGTTGGTATATGAATAAAATCAACACCTCTTTTGTAAATGGAAGCAATAAATCCACCCATATCTGTAACGACTCCACCACCAAGGTTAATTATCAAATCTTTTCTTCCAACTTGATATTCTGACAATGCCTGCCAAACTTGAAAACAAACTTCCATTACCTTGTTTTCTTCACCAACAGGTAATAGCATCACTTCTGCCTCTTTTAGAGAATCAAAAGAAGTTAAAAGATACTCTAAACAATAGTCATGCGTATTTTCATCCACAATAATAATAACTTTCGATTGAGAGTAGGTTTTCAATAATAAATCATTCAAAGATGAGTCTAAAACAGACCCAACCTCAATTATAAAAGCACTCGATGTGAATAAATTCATATATAGGAATTCATTAATTTTCAACAAAAATAAATAAAGCTAGGTCATATTTAGTCAATATGAAATAAAAGCAATTAATTTTACATCATGATTTCTTTTGACGATACAGAAATAGCATTCAAAATCAAATCGAATGCTGAATTGAAAAGAGCCTATTGGCTGTTTAAAATCATTGGTAGCCCAACAATGGTAAAAGTTGGCAAATGGTCAACAAATACTGCTTTAAAGATTGGTTTACCTATAAAAGGAATAATTAAAAAAACTATTTTTAGTCAATTCTGTGGAGGTGAAACAATCTCGGATTGCAACAAAACAATTAAAATATTAGGCGACTTTGGTGTAGGTACCATATTGGATTATTCTGTTGAAGGCAAGACGAGCGAAGAAGATTTTGACGCTACAGTCAATGAAATCATTTCTACTATTCATGCCGCTAAAGGAAATCCAAACATTCCATTTGCAGTTTTCAAAGTAACTGGGATTTCACGTTTTTCAATTTTAGAAAAAGCAAATGACAAATATGCTATTTTGACTGATGAAGAAAAATTAGCTCTTGAGACAACAGTTTCTCGGATTGACAAAATTTGTTCCGAAGGTTTTAAAAATAACGTTTCTGTTTTTATTGATGCTGAAGAAACTTGGATTCAAGATATAATTGACCGTATTACATTAGAAATGATGAGGAAATACAATAAGAAAAGAGCAATTGTATTCAACACTTTACAAATGTATCGCCACGATAGAATTGATTATTTAAATCAAGAAATAGCAATCGCAAAAAATGAAAACTTTCATTATGGGATAAAGTTAGTTCGTGGCGCATACATGGAAAAAGAGCGTGAACGTGCAAAACAAAAAGGATACCCATCGCCTATTCAACCCGATAAAAATGCTTGCGATACCGATTTTGATAGAGCATTGGGAATTATTGTAACGAACATAGATTGTTTGGCTCTTTGCGCTGGTTCTCACAATGAACAGAGTGCTTTAGCATTAATCGATCTTTTGGAACAGAAAGGAATTGCCAAAAATGATAACCGTATTTATTTCGCCCAGCTTTTAGGTATGAGTGATCATATTTCATATAATTTATCACATGAAGGGTATAACGTGGCAAAATATGTTCCATACGGTCCCATTAAAGAAGTGATGCCTTATTTATTAAGACGAGCAGATGAAAACACTTCCGTTGCCGGTCAAACTGGAAGAGAGCTTTCGTTAATTATGAAAGAAAGAAATAGAAGAGCTTCACAAAAATAGATTTAAAATCAACTATTATATATTTGACCAATCTTAAAATACATTGATATTTTTTAGGGTTTAAAATATAAGCCGTGGGATTCATCTCTCACGGTTTTTTTTATGTATAAAATTAGGTGTTTTATATTAAAACTCAAATTGGAGCTTATAGAGATGTCTATTTCAATAGATTCTTCTACTAACTTATTTAAATCCTCACTTTTGTTGCATTTTGTTTAAAGCAATTCAGTGTTAAGTATTCCATTGATCCTTTCAGCAAGTGCATTTTGACAACAGTCATATTCATCCGTCATAGATGGTTTAATATTGTTTTTGCTTAGTTCATTTTGGGTATGTTTGAGAATAACATTGAAGTCCACGATCAGAATGATGAATTGATAACTTATTCGAACGTTTATTTTTCACAGCCATTAAGTGCGTTGAACACACTTTCTACACTCAATATCATCACTCAAATGTTATCCTTTTATTTTTCTGCAATATGCATCTTTAACTAGAGATAGGTAATGTGTCTTACCAAAACATGCTCTGGTTCGTAAATAACTCAGCTAGTGTAAAAGTTAGATTGTTTTATTAACCAAAACAAAACAGTGCTCCTACCTTGTATTCCGCAGATCTCTTGAACTTGTTTGAAGTTTAATTCGCCTTTTTCTACTTGGGATATCACGGCTAATTTAAAAGACAAGTTATAATCTTGCTGACTACCTTTCTTCTTAGTGAAATCTTGCTTTTCCATAATAAGTCAACTTATTTTAGGACGGGTTAAAGATTATAAAAAAGGGTGGGATTTATTTTCCTTTTTTTTATGGCTTTTTGGTATCGTTTTTGCCTTACCAAAAAAATATAGTATGTTTGACAAAATCTTAAAAACCATGAAACGAATAATCTTTCCTTTAACTTTAGTAATT
Organism: Bacteroidota bacterium; assembly: GCA_041161265.1. Taxonomy (GTDB): domain Bacteria; phylum Bacteroidota; class Bacteroidia; order Flavobacteriales_D; family Crocinitomicaceae; genus M0103. Next base: position 21,673 of record JBEAUV010000007.1, read on the forward strand.
AGTGCAATTATTCTTCCATCCTGTGATGTTTTGGAGGAAGCCGCTTCTTTAGTTACAACTAACACAGAACCAACAAAACCACAATTATCAAATGCTGATGTAATATCAGGTTTAAAAGAAGCACTAAATGTTGGAATAAAAAACTCCGTTAATTTAACATCAGTGACAGATGGTTTTTTAGGGAATTCCGCTATCAAACTTCCGTTTCCTGAAGACGCTATTAAAGTAAGACAAAAAGCCCTTGATTGGGGGTTGAATGAGCAAGTCACTAAATTTGAAACTACTTTGAACAGAGCTGCTGAAGAGGCAACAAAGGAAGCGCTTCCAATTTTCGCAAATGCAATTACAAACATGAGCATTTCCGATGGTTTTGCAATTTTAAATGGAGGTGATGGTTCAGCGACAAAGTTTTTAAAAGACAATACAACTGCTCAATTGGTTACAGCTTTTTCTCCTAAAGTAGAAGCAGCAATTGCTAAAGTGAAGTTGACAGATTATTGGAACCCTATTATTACTAAGTATAATGCTGCTATGAATTTGACCGGTGGTGAAAAATTAAATCCAGATTTGAACAAATATGTTACGGAGCGAGCAATTGCTGGTTTATATCATATGGTTGAAATCGAAGAAAATAAGATCCGCAAAGATCCTTTAGCAAGAGTTACAGATATTTTACAGAAAGTATTTGGAAGTTTAACTTCAAATTAATCTAAAATAGTATTTTTAAGGTGCCTTGATATTCATGGCACCTTTTTTATTTTATATAAGATGCAATTTCCTCCCTCAGAATTAGTTCTCAATAATAAAAATCAAGTTTATCATTTGGGATTATCTCCTTCAACTATTTCTAATAAAATAATACTAGTCGGAGATCAGGATCGTGTTAAATTAATTTCTTCATTTTTTGATTCTATTGATCATCAATCACAGCATCGAGAGTTTGTTTGTCATACTGGCATTTATAAAGGCAAGAGAATAACTGTAATTTCAACAGGAATCGGTACAGACAATATCGATATAACGATGAATGAACTTGATGCATTGGTAAATATTGATTTGATCAAAAGAGAAGAAAAAAAGGACAAACAATCTCTTGATATTATTAGAATTGGAACATGTGGAATTCTCCAAGAACCGATCCCAATCCATTCATTTATTGTTTCGACACATGCATTTGGATTAGATAACATTGCACATTTCTATGATATAGCATATACCGATACTGAAAAATCAATAAATAACGAGTTGATTCGTCATTTACAATTACCTCATGGAATTCAACCTTATTTAGTTGCATCAAACGAAGAATTGACAGCAAAATTAATTTCAGAAAAAACATATCAAGGTATAACGATTACAAGTAGTGGTTTTTATGGTCCTCAAGGGAGGCAATTAAGGATTCCTAATGCTACATTCAAAATGAATGAGAAATTAACTTCTTTTCACTTTGACAATCATTTAGTCACGAATTTTGAAATGGAAAGCTCCGCAATATTTGCTTTAGGTAAGGCAATGGGACATCGATGTACAACAATTTGTTTGGGAGTTGCAAATAGACCTAAAATGGAATTTTCAACAGGATTTGATGCTGAAATGAATGAATTGATTTTATATGTTCTTGAAAGAATTTAACTTTATTTTTCAGGTCTATAAATAAAATATTTACCTGAAATAATAGTAGAAAACCTTAATTGACTAGTCCCTACTTTTCTTCCTGAATATCCTGTATTTTGATGAATTAACGTTATTTCATCTTGGTTAATAACCTTAAATACAATTGCGGTGTGGTGTGGCATTGTTTCAGTGAAGATTTCTTTGCCTTTTTTGTATTTTATTTTAATCTTTTCGAATTGAATAATGTCTCCGGGATAAATACATTCTGAAGAGGTTAATTTACGTCCGTAAATTAAACCTCCATCCCACTTTGCATCAACTTCGTCTAAAACATATTTTGCTAAATCCCAACATTCTCCTGTTCCAACTTTTTTATTGAGTTTGAGTTCAACTAAATGCGTTATTTCTTTGTTTAATGCAGGAGTTGAATCACATTGAGTGAATGCATTATTAAACAACAGGATAAAAAAAAGAAAGAATATGCTTTTCATATTTCTTAAACGCAGAATTTATAAAAAGATTACAGAATTAAATTTTGGCAGCATCTAGTATTCTTTGAACTCTTGCCTTATCTACTTTTAAAACGGATTCAGAAAATAAAGAGTCTTCATCTTGTTGGAATTTAATGGTTCCAGAAAAATGGATTGCATCTGGCTTTAGTTCTTTGTTTATTTTGTTGACATTAGCTGCACTTACTCCTCCCCCAGTCATTATTTCAATTCTTCCATTACTATAGGCAATCATTTGTTCTAAAATAGGCATTCCAATTTCAACATTCCGAGACAAACCTGATGACAAAATTCTATTTACCTTATTTTCAATTAAAACATCCATTGCTTTTTTCCATTCGATGCAATCGTCAAAAGCTCGATGAAAAGTGACTTCGATACCTTTGGATTTTGCCATTATTTTAATCAAAACATCCTCATCAATCTCTCCAGTTTCGGTTAAAGCGCCTATTACAATACCAGCCGCTCCCATTTCTTTACAGTTGATGATTTCACGGAGCATTACTTCAACCTCATCTTCGGAATAATGAAATCCTCCAGGCCGTGGTCGAATTAAAACATGTGTTTCAATTCCAAAAGCTATTGCATATTCAATCATGCCGTAAGAAGGAGTTATCCCACCTTGTTCAAGATTTTGGCACAATTCTATTCGATCAAAATCAAATTCTTTCGCAATACGAATAGCTTCCAATGAAGCAGCACATAATTCAAATTTCATTACTTAAAAAATATCATAATTTCATCCATAAAAGTCCACGGTATATTCCCTTCTCCTGGCATTCCCTGAGGAATTACATCAAAAGTTGTTATTATCACCTTCACAAATCGGCCTTTACTTCCAATGTTCGCGGAAAAAGGTAAATTTCTTCCTTTCTTTATATTCTTGGAATTTAATGCCATGTTTGAATCTTTCAAATACTTCCATTTTTTTCCTTTTTTCGAAACAGAAAAACGAACTAAATTTGGATAATGAATCCATGAACCTTCATCTTCTAGAAAACCTATTTCCAATGAATCAATTTTGGAATATTTTTTAAGATCAAAAATCATTTCAATTTCTTGTTCTTGAAAACCTAGCCATTCATTTCCTTTCCATGGCTTACACCCTATAATTCCATCCACAAGAGTTGATGGTCCTGAACCACTATATTTCGCACTTGGCTGAGTTGTTAAATTAACGGGAAGTTCAAGTGCAGGGTGAACTGTAAAATTATAAACAGAAGGTTCAGTTGTGAATTCAGAAGATAACTTAAACGTATAATTGACAACTTTTGAATCTGATGTTCGCTCGAAATATAAACTATCCTTCTCTCCAATAACTTGTCCTCCACTCAATGCAGGATGAATTTCATCAGATTTAATAAATAAATCAAAATGGTAATTAGGTTCGCCACTTTTGAAATGAATATTTACACCATTCAATTTTGGGGTAAGTTCCATCTTTGGATAGAAAAATGCTTTGGAATAGTTGATATTGTATCGACTCATATACTTCAATTGATAATCGACAAAAGATTTTTTAAACGATTCAAATGTCGGTTTTACTGAACACCACAATGCTTGTGATAAAGCTAATGCCCTGGGATAAGTCATATATTCTAATTGATTCATGTCAGAAATATATTCTGTCCATAAATTGGCTTGACCTCCTAAAATGTATAGTGCTTGTTGTGCAGTAAATCCATCTGGAATTGGATTAAATGCATATACTTTCTCTAAAGGTGTAAATCCTCCAATGGCAAGGGGTTCGTTTGGATTAGCACTTTGATAATGATCAAAATAACAATGTGAGCCTGGACTCATTACCACATAATGTTCTTGTTTAGCCGCTTCTATTCCACCCTCAAAACCTCTCCAAGACATAACTGCAGCATTTGGAGACAATCCACCTTCCAATATTTCGTCCCAACCAATTAGTTTTCGTCCTTTAGATATCAAAAAATCGTCAATTTCTCGAATAAAAAAACTTTGGAGCTCATGTTCATCCTTCAATCCATTTTCACGAATTACTTTTTGACAACGTGGACACGTTTTCCATCTTACTTTAGGAGCTTCATCCCCACCAATATGAATATAAGTCGATGGAAATAATTCCAATACTTCCGTTAAAATATCTTTTAAAAAATCAATACTTTCTTCTTTTGCACAAAACACTTCATCAAAAACGCCCCATAAACCAGGCACTTCCAATTGTTTACCTGTGCAAGAATAATAAGGATAAGCAGCTAGTGCAGCACGACTATGTCCTGGCATCTCTATTTCTGGAACAATTGTTACAAATCTATTTTTTGCATATTCTACGACATCTTTTATTTGTTCTTGAGTATAGAATCCTCCATATTTCTCAACGGTATAAGTTCTCGGTTTTGTGGTATAATGATCATTAAGTGTACTATCTCTCCAAGCACCAATTTCAGTCAATTTTGGATATTTTTTTATTTCAATTCGCCAACCTTGATCATCTGTCAAATGCCAATGAAAGGTATTAAACTTATACATAGCCATTAAATCAATGAATCTTTTCACTTCATCAACACTATAAAAATGTCTACTGACATCTAAATGTAATCCTCGCCATTCAAATTTCGGATTGTCTTGAATAAAACACTTTTTGATATAATATGACCCGACATCTCCTTGAATTAGTTGCAATAATGAATTAACCGCATAGAAACAACTTGCTTGTGAACTATAGGTAATTATAATATTTTCAGTAATGTTAATCGTATAATAATCAGGTGGTGTATTGGCTATTTTTTTGAAAACAACTCTTTTAGATGTTGCTGTGACCACTGTTTGTATGCTAAAAACGTTGACTAATTTATCTATGAAATATTCTTTAATTTCTTCCGGTAAATTCTCAGAATTCAATGAAATTTGATTGCCAATTTCAAAAATCCCTTCTTGTTCTTGATAAACTACAGGAGATGGAATTATTGGAGATTGTGCATACCCCATACCAGTTAATGAAAAGATAAATAGACAGAAGATAAAATTTCTCATAATGTAAATTTAATTAAACACTAGATTCAATTGCTAATATAAGATTAGGAATAATCTTTAAAAGTTAAAAAATGAATTATGAAGCACAAACAATTAACCTTTGAACAAATATATGCAATAGAGTATATGTTGAAAGATAAACGTTCAAAAAAACTTTTATTTCAACACTTGGATTAATTGAATCATCGTTCTATCGAGAACTTAAACGTAATTGCAAGAACCGATTTCACAACGCTAAACATGCAAATATTATAGCAGAGGAGTGCAGAAAGACTGGTCATTACAAGACAGTTTTTAATTCGGGGATGGAAAAAACAATTAAAGATAAATTGGAAAATAATCAGTGGTCACCAGGACAAATTGTGTGCTGGTGTAAAACCAGAAATATATAATTGTTATCTCACGAACGGATATACGAGTTCGTTTTGAAGCATAAACTAGTAGTTGGTTTATTATTTAAACACTTAAGAACAGGTCCGAAGATTTATAATCAACTTTACGGGTCTAAATATCGAAGAGAAGTCATTCTCAATAAAGTTTCAATAGATGATCGTCCTGACGTTGTGCAAAATAAGGAACGAGTTGAGGATTTCGAAATTGACCTAATAATCGGAGTAAATAATAAAAGCACTTTACTAACCATTACTTTTAGAAAACCAAGCTTTGTAATCATAAACCTTTAAAATCAAAAGGAGTATCAGATTTCCCGAAAGGAATTAAAGATTGCGTTATGTTTAGGTTATATGAAATCAATTCCTGAAATATATGCTACAGCTAGAATTAAATTTGACTTCACCTAAGAATATTTAAAAGAATAGCTGATTTTGGAAAAAATGAATTGGAAAAATTATAAAAGCAACATATGGGAGTATTGAAATAAACTTTCTCCTTATATTTGCCCCATTATTTTAAAAAGAATCCTTATGAAAATTCAAGATAACAAGGTGGTTTCGTTGACATACAAACTATCAAACCATAAAACTGGAGAAACAATCGAAGAAACAACAACAGAAAATCCAATGGTGTTTTTGTATGGTGTTGGATCTATGATTCCGGAATTCGAAGCAAGTATTGATGGTAAAAAAGTAGGTGATACTTTTGAGGTAGTAATAGTTTCTGAAAACGCTTATGGTGATTTTGATGAAAATCAAATTGCTATGATCCCATTGGATGTTTTCAATGACGAATCAGGTGTTTTTGACGAAAAATATTTCCCAATTGGTTCATTAATTCCAATGTCGGACAATGAAGGTAATCAATTAAGAGGTCGCGTTCTTGAAATCACACCAGAATTGATGAAAATGGATTTCAATCATCCTTTAGCAGGAACAGATTTACATTTCATTGGTGAAATACTTGATCTAAGAGACGCATTGGCTGAGGAGATTAGTCATGGACATGTTCATGGAGAGCACGGACATCAGCATTAAAAAGAAAAAAGTTTAAAAAAAAAGGAACACTTTAAGTGTTCCTTTTTTTTGTAGCGAGAGAGAGATTTGAACTCTCGACCTCAGGGTTATGAATCCTGCGCTCTAACCAACTGAGCTACCTCGCCATAAAATATTGGTTTTGCGGTTGCAAATATAACAGTTATTTTTTCTTTTTCAAGTAGAACTATAGGAAAATCTAAAGAATCCTTTAATCACTTGGAAAACAACCTCAAAATCACAATTTTATCAGCCTTTTGGTATAAAAACGACCATTATCTTTGACTTTGATTAAATACATTCCTTGATCTAGCACATTCTCAAATTGAAAAATGAACTTTTTCTGACTATATAAAATTTTCTGAAAAATTATTTTCCCTTGTAAATCATATAGAATCACATCTTCCAATTTACTTCCTACCATTGTAAATGATTGGTGAAATGGATTTGGATATACTTCAATGTCATGTTGACTTCCATTCTCATCGACAAATGCTTGTCCTACGTTTATTATGAAGTATGTTGTATCATTTTGACAACCAGTTCTTGTGGCAATCAACATAACGGTAAATGTTCCAATCGATGTGTATTCATGCCATGGATTTTGATCAATTGAAAAATCTCCATCACCAAAATCCCAATAATAACTATCCGCATTTTGACTTGTATTATTGAATAATACAATTGCATTTGGAAGTTCAAGGTTCGTTAAATCTGGCAATGCAGAAGCAATCGGTCCAGACAAAACAGTGAAATTATATGTTTGATCTGATTGATTTGAACCGGCAGAATTTGTAGCAATAAGTGTTACAAAACAAGGACCTGACGCCGATGGAATTAAATAGGCTTGTTGTGAAATTGGATTGTTAATCGTTCCATTCGTTGCAGACCAAGAAAAACTTACACCATCAATAGAGGTATTGTTTAACAAAACAGAATCACCTTCACAAACTGTTAATTGATCGATATAAAAATTCGCTATTGGAGGTGTCGTTGGTAATTGAAGAAGTTGTCCATCAGAAGAAATCAATAACGACTCCAACCCTGCTCCATCTATTGCTTTGATTGTAATATAATACATTTGTCCATAAACTAAACTCAAGCCAGTAAGAGTGAAAATAGTCGACAATCCAACATTTGTAAAACTTGCCACATCCTGACTTCCACTAATTGTGCCAACTGCAAAACTGTATGAAATTACATCACTATTTGGATCAATTGAAGAAGTCCAATTAGCACTGATTTCATTGGGAGTAACAAAAACATTTATATCAATTCCTAAACCATCATTGATTGTAACGTTTGTTGGAACAGTCCAATCAATATTCACTAATGAACTTGAAACAGGGGAGAAATTATCGGCATTATCGATTACTATCGAAAAAATAGAACACGAAGGAGTTGCTGAATTTGGATTCTGATAACGAACCATCGAACCAGCTGAACCAATAGATACAAGTTCTGAGTTTAATCTAGATTTATAAATTTTCACATCATCAATGATATAGCTACATTCTCCACTTCGAAAAGAAATGGAATTTCCAGTTGTTATTGGACTTGGATCAATCCACGTTGAAACAAGTACATTATTTAGAAAGGCTTTAACCGTTCCATTCGAAGGGTTATAGGAGATTT
>JBEAUV010000008.1:0-29120 GCA_041161265.1 Bacteroidota bacterium
ATTGTTAATCTTTTCATAAATTGTTTGGGTTCTCTTTTGTCTTTCACTAATTTGCTGAACTTTTAAGTGATTTATGAAGAACTATTTTTGGATATTGATTGGAGTTTTGGCGTGTAGTTTTGTTTATAAAACAACTGTACAAACAGGTAAAGCAAGCTATTATCACAATAAATTTGAAGGAAGAAAAACATCTTCTGGTGAAGTTTTTCGACAAGATAGTTTAACAGCAGCACATAAAAATTTGCCTTTTGGAACAATTCTATTGGTGAAAAACTTAAAAAACGATTCAACTGTTGTCGTAAAAGTCAATGACCGATTAAGTCAAAGTTCAACGCACATTATTGATTTATCCTTAAAAGCAGCTCAAAAATTAAATTTTGTTCGAAATGGCATTACTACAGTTACAATTGAAAAAATAAATTAACATGAAAAAAATACTTTTTACATTTTCTGCAATTACACTATTGGTTGCATGTACACCAAAAACCACTGAAGTGATTGAAAAGGTTGAAACTGATAAAACCAATGATTTTCCTAATGGGGAAATTGCTGAAGGTGATTATTTATTTTCTGAACATTGCGGTAAGTGCCACGATTTACCAAAAGCAGCGAAATATACTGAAGCAAATTGGCGTAAAATTGTGCCTGAAATGGCGAAAGAAGCGAAATTGGATGCAACACAAGAAAATAAGATTTTACAATATGTCCTTTGGAAAAGGACATTATAATCAAAAGTGAATCGCTCTAAATTCATATATTTAATGGGAGGAACAATTGCTTTAAGTTCAACAGGAATTCTACATTCTCTTGTCAATTCTTTTGCTGAAACTGACTCAAAAATGCCAGTGTTATTTGTTGGACATGGTTCACCTATGAACGGAATTGAAGACAATGAATTTTCTCAATATTGGAAAAAATTAGCATCAGAAATTGAAAAGCCCAAAGCTATTTTATGTATTTCCGCACATTGGTTAACAAAAGGTACGTTTGTTACTGCAATGGAAAAGCCACAAACAATTCATGATTTTGGAGGATTTCCCCAAGCGCTATTTGATGTTGAATATCCTGCGTTAGGTGATCCTAAATTGGCGGAAGAAACTTCAAAACTAATAACTTCAACTACAGTAGGTTTAGACCATGATTGGGGATTGGATCATGGAACTTGGACAATTGTAAGACACATGTATCCCGATGCTGATATTCCAGTTTTGCAATTGAGTATCGACTACAATCAACAAGCTCAATATCATTATGATCTTTCAAAGCAAATTGCTTCTTTGAGAAAAAAAGGAGTCTTGATCATTGGAAGTGGTAACATGGTCCATAACTTAGGAATGGTTGCTTGGGATAAAATAACAGAAAATTATGGTTTTGATTGGACATTGGAAATGAACGAAATTTTCAAGAAAAAAATTGAAGACAATGACCACACAGCACTTATTCAATATGAGAAACTAAGCACTTCATCATTGTTAGCAATACCTACTCCTGATCATTATTTCCCATTAATTTACACACTCGGTTTGAAAGAAGAAAAAGATGCTATTGCTTTTTTCAATGATAAACCAATGGCTGGTTCGTTAACGATGACCTCAGTGAAATTTGGATAATGTAAAACTAATTGCTAATTGCTAGTTTTACGAAATCATTTCTTTTATCTAAATTTGAATATGTTTGATTCACTAAAAGTTATTGATTTATCTACCGTTTTAGCGGGACCTTCTGTTGCCACATTTTTCGCAGAACTGGGAGCTGAAGTTTTGAAAATTGAAAACACTTCAATCCCTGATGTTACAAGAAGTTGGAAATTACCAATTGAGGATAAAAACTCAACAGTGTCAGCGTATTTTTCTTCCATCAATTATAAAAAGAAATATATCCAACTGAATTTAAAAGAAAAGGCAGATTATCAAATTTTTCTAGAAATAATTAAGGATGCAGATATACTAATTTCTAATTTCAAAAAAGGTGATGAAGAAAAATTAAATATTCAAGATGCAACGTTAAGATCAATTAATCCGAAATTAATTATTGGTAAAATAAATGGCTTTGGAACAAAAAGTGACCGTGTTGCTTATGACCTTATTCTACAGGCTGAGACTGGATTTATGTCTATGAATGGTACAGAAAATAGTGGCCCTGTAAAAATGCCAGTTGCTTTTATTGATGTTTTGGCGGGTCACCAACTCAAGGAAGGATTATTATTGGCTCTATTACAACGTGAAAAAACAGGAATTGCAAAAAGTGTTTCTGTTTCCTTATATGATGCTGCAGTTTGTAGTTTAGTCAATCAAGCATCTAATTATTTGATGGGCAACCAAATTCCTAAGAGAATTGGAAGTTTACACCCGAATATTGCACCTTATGGTGAAACATTTACAACAAAAGAAGGTGATTTAATAACTTTCGCTATTGGAAATGATGTGCATTTCATGAAATTGTGTTCCTTTCTAAATCTTCCTGAAATTCCCAATGATATTCGATTTATTACGAATGCATTGCGTGTAAAAAACAGAAAGGGATTACAAAAGATTCTTCAAGAAAAAATTCAAGAAATACCTACAGATGTTATCTTAAATAAAATGCTTTCTGAAAATGTCCCCGCCGGCAAAATAAAAAATCTAGAAGAAGTCTTTTCGAATGCCGATGCTCAAAATTTAATTCGAGAAGAAGAAATAGAAGGTATAAATACCAAACGTGTTACTTCAATTGCTTTTAAATGGGAATAATTATACGGCAACCAGAGACAGACCAAGAATGGAATGCGTATTATGATCTTCGATTCAGAGTTTTACGCGAACCATTAAATCAACCATTAGGAAGCGAACGAAACGATGGCGATACATCAGGAATTCATTTTACATTGTATGATGATTCTGTAATCAAAGCAATTGCCCGTTTGGACCAAGTAAATGATCATATTTCTCAAGTTCGATTTGTTGCTGTTGAAATTAATTCCCAAGGAAAAGGTTATGGACGAGCAATCATGGAGGCAACAGAACATAAATCCAAAGAACTTGGAAACAAGCAAATGATTCTACACGCTCGTGATTATGCTGTTGATTTTTATCTGAAACTCAATTATAAACTAATTGAACCTTCTTACAAATTATTTGATGTTTTACAGCATTATTTGATGGAAAAGGAATTGTGATTATTAAAACTTAATCAACAAATCGTTAATTTTTTGACTGACGTAGACGTTCATCTATCCTTTTTGTCACCAAATTAAAAAGTAATTTCGCTTCCTGTTCAGTTAATTTACGACCAAAGCGAATGAATTTTCCTTGGTATTCAAATTCAATTCGCTCACCACCCCTAACCCAAGGAGATATTTCCCAAACTGCTTGAACAGATCTTTCTTTAGGATAATGCATGGATATTTTCTTAATATTTTCAAGATAATACGTTGTTGCTTTACCGTATTTCTTAACTGATTTTTTATAAACAAGGGAAGTTTCATTTATTTTGATCAATTCTTTACCCCACATTAACCATGCGAAAGAACGAATAACCTTAACAGCATAATACAACCAAAAAGTCATGAAAACAAAAACACTGATTTTTTCTTGATTGTTCAATTTAAAATTGAAATATGACCAAACAACTGTTGCACCTATTACCAGCCACATTGAAATCCAAGCTCCCATTAAAGCATTTACCCAAACTTTATTCTCAGGATAAATCACAATTGTGGTTTTCGCTTTATCTTCTAAAAAACTTACTCTATTTCCAATCCATTTCATGCAGCAAAAATACTCAAATTTTAAGAAACAAAAAGGGCGACAAACGCCGCCCTTCTCTCGATCATAACTAATTCTTATTCTACGATTAAACGTTTCACCATTACTTCGTTATTTACAGTCAATTCGATTAAGTAAACTCCAGCTCTTAAATCTGAAGTATTCAATTCAACAGTTGATGAACCATTTAATGAACCATAGTTGCGTTCAGCAATTACTTTTCCTGACATATCCATGAATTTCAAACTTACAGTCGATTCTGCAGTTAAATTAATTCCTACTGAAGCATTTGCTGCTGTAGGATTCGGGAATATTCTAAAGGTTGCATCTAATTGGTCTGAATTGATTTCAGTTACACTTGCATTATTCCCAACAACAAAACCGTTTGCAACCGCTTCAGCAATTGTAGCTTTTCCAGCATTATCAATTCTACCATTTGGTGCAATCAACATTCCGATAATATGAATTTCATTTTCATCCCAAGTTGTAGGTAAAACAAATGACATATTCAATGTATGTGTTTCTCCAACATTAACAACTGCTGGAAAACTCATTGGCTCTCCAGAAAAAGAGGGAGCAATTACACGTGCAACATGATTGTATACCATCAGAGATGCTGGAACAGAACTAGGTAATAATTCATAACCTCCCATTACACCGCTGGCTCCACCTGCATATGCATTTGACTGATTATAACCTGAAGTTGTTCCTGTTACATTATCTTCTGTTAAAACGCATGCAAGTTTGTATGAATTTGATGCAGCAGTTTGAAAATCCGCAGAAATTGAAACGTTTAATGTTCTTGTTCCTGCATCCCAAGTTGCACCGTTTTCAATAAATGCGATTGGTGCAGTTTGTAATCGAGTAAAAAACTCATTTCCCATTGCTGAAGGGTCATCAAATGGCCCTCTATCTACTATTGAAGAAGGGTAGAAACCTTGAATTAATGAATTTATTTCAGTATCATAGTCTGTAACTGTCATTGGGTCTGCATTGTGAACTGCAATTCCAGCCCAAAAATCAGCATAATCTGTTTCAAACAAATCCATATAAACAGCACCTCTTGGGCACCATTGGCACCAAGTTCCTGTTCCTTCTTCACCAACAACCATTTTACCTAAAGCTGGGACAATTGGTGAAACCATGGTTGAAGATTCGTCATCTGCAATATCATCATCTTGTCCGTTTCCATTCACATTACTTACAGTGTAAGTCATCAAATTTGAACCTGCAACCAAAATTATGGGGGTTGTAATTGTAAAAGATTGTTCAACAAGAGAATTCATTGATAATGCCGAATATGATTGATTGTAATCAATACCATTATAATTGCATGTAATATCAAAACTTGTGATTGCAGAAATACCAAGATTTTTCACTTTAAATAAAGGAACAACTGCATTAGTAGCAATATTTCCTCCATTAAATCCAACATAAGTTACACCAGCATTTAGTAAAGGCAATACATAAGGCGTAATCGTTGTTTGAAAATCATCAATATAGAATTGAGAACTGTTCGGAGCGTCAGGGTCTACAGGAAAGATATCAATGGCTTCAATTTGATTTACTGTGTTTGAAAAATAACCCGCTGATACATTATCAATGAAAATTTCCCATTTGTTAATATTAAAGTTGATTTCTAATCGGAAATTAAACCATGAATCTTGAGGGTAAGTTGCAGAAAAACTTGAAACTTGATCCAATACAACTGTTCCATTGTCTCTAAAATATGCATCCAAGGCATATGTATTACCCATTACAGCTGTTTTCTGAAGATTGAAATAAGCAGCTTTACCCGTATTTACTTTCATATTGAATTCCATCACAAATTGTCCTGTGTTTAAAACTCCAAAATGGCGAACTACATCCACAGGTCCTCCGGTAGCAGAAGTTGACGAAAAATACAATGAATTTGAGGGGCTTGAAGAAAAGGCATTCGAAACGTTAACATCTTCGGCTCCTCCAGGAGCATTACTCCATGTTGTCCATGCACCTGCACTTTGCGGCCCAAGCTTAATTCCAGGAGTATAGGAATCGAAATTATCGAAAAATGTTTGAGAAAAAGTTAAAGCCGAAACCAATAAACTTAATCCAATTAGTATTTGTTTTTTCATATTATTCTTTTTTGGTTAACATTTTAAAATTACGATAAATTAATCAGCTATTCCATTTTCAAATGAATCAAAACTTACGTCATTATTGAAATCCAAACTTATTTGAAATACCTAAAATCTTGATCCTTTTTAATACCTTTTATAGTTTCTAAAATCAATCTTATTGTATTTTCGACGTCCTCTTTTCTAACAGTTTCAACTGTTGTGTGCATATATCTTAATGGTAAAGAAATCAATGCACTCGTTACTCCTTCGTTAGAATAGGCAAATGCATCAGTATCTGTTCCTGTGGCACGAGAAGCCGCTGCTCGTTGAAAAGGAATTTTATTTTTGTTTGCTGTTGCGATTATTTGCTTTAACAAGTTATTTTGAACTGCAGGTCCATATGTTAAAACTGGACCATCACCTGATTTCAAATCACCATTTTCAATTTTATCTACCATTGGAGTATGTGTGTCGTGGCATACATCTGTCACAATTGCAACATCTGGCTTAATACGTTGAGCAATCATCTCAGCACCGCGCAAACCAACTTCTTCTTGCACAGAATTGACAATGTAAAGTCCAAAAGGTAATTTAATATCGTTTTCTTTCATCAGACGCGCTACTTCAGCGATCATAAAACCACCCATTCGATTATCCAAAGCACGACCTACATATCTGTTTTTATTCAAAATCATGAATTCATCCTCAAATGTTGCTACGCATCCAACATGAATTCCCATTTTTTCAACCTCCTCTTTTGTATCACACCCGCAATCCAAAAAGATATTTTTTAAACTCGGTGTTTCTTCCTTTTGTTGACGCATATGAATTGCAGGCCATCCAAAAATCGCCTTCACAATTCCTTTATCTGTGTGAATGTTCACCCGTTTTGAAGGAGCAATCATGTGATCTGACCCTCCATTTCTTCGAAGGTAAATAAAACCGTCTTTTGTGATGTAATGAACAAACCATGAAATTTCATCAGCATGTGCCTCAATTACAACTTTGTATTCCGCTTTTGGGTTTATGACTCCAACAACAGAACCATAATTATCTGTAAAGTATTCGTCAATGTATGGTTTAATATATTCTAACCACAATTTTTGACCTTCAGATTCAAAGCCTGTCGGACTCGGGTTATTCAAATATTTTTCAAGAAACTTCTCTGATTTTGGAGTGATTATTTTTTTCATTTGTGTCAATTTGTTGTCTACACAAATGTAACATTTTACTTTAACAAGGAAATATTCCCTTTAACAATGGACTCTTCACCATCAATACATATTGCTTTTAAGTAATAATCGTATACATCTGGATCAAGTGCTTTGCCTCTAAATGTGCCATCCCAACCATTTAATCTGTCAAATGATTCAAAAACCATTTCGCCCCAACGGTCAAAAATTCTAAATACCATTCCTTCAATTAATTGCCCACGTACATACAATACATCATTTTCATGGTCGCCATTTGGAGAGAATGCATTTGGCACATATATAAAGGGTTCACCACAAATAAAACTATACGCTTTTACTAAAACAGTATCAGATTTTTCACAAATTCCATCACTAACTGTTAAGGTATATATTGTTGTAGATTCAACAGTAACTGAAGTTGATTGCATAGTTGGATTTGTTACACCAACAACCGGTGTCCATTGGTAAGTCAATCCATTTGGTTGACCTATTAATGTTGTTGTTCCACCTTCAGGAACTAAAATTTCGGAAGCAGAGGCGATAACTGAACTAGATGAAATTGAACTCACTGCAATCCAAATGGAATCCTCAATTATACATCCATTTGATGCAGAAGCAGTGACATAAACATATTGAGAAGTCAAAGGTTGAACTTGAACATTATTTGAAACAGATGGAACAACAATAATTGATGATGGACCCCATGCATATGTGAATGTAATCAAAGGATTAAGATTCGTAGCGGTTACGATAGTAGTTTCACCCGTACAAATAGAATCATTCGCTGACAATACAAGCGAGGAACTGGTAAATTCTACAAGTACACTATCAATAGTCGAACAACCGTTATTTCCAGCCATGACATAATAAGTGGTTGTGCCAGAAGGAGTTATTGTTAATATAGAATCAGTAATGTTTGTATTCAATGTATCTAAAAATGCCAATGAAGAAGACCAAATAAAATAATCTGCTGTTCCACTGCTATTGGCAATCATATTTATTTCCACAGGAGAGCACAACTGAATTGTATTTGTAACATTTAATTGAATAGAATCTGTTACAGTAATTGTTATCATTGCAGTATCCGTCAACAAACAAACGCTGTCTGTTACATACAAATATATATCGTAAACTCCAGGTGTGTCAAAAGTTAATGAAGGATTGAATATAACTGTCGAGGTGTCACCATTTCCAAAATCCCATAAATAAGAATCGGAAGTTGTAGAAAAATTATCCAAAACAACATTGAAGGAGGCACAGCCTAAGGTCAGATCAGCAGTGAATTCAGCGTTTGGAATCAATTGAAAATCAAATTTAAAGACAATATTGTTACAATTACTACTAAGATTTGCATTTGACCATGCGCCTGGTGTCGTTGGGAAATCAGAAACTCCTCCACATCCTCCACAAACAGATTGGTAAACAACCCCATTTTTATCGAAACGAGAAGTTCCGCCATCCACATGCTCTCTAGCATTTCCTCCTCCTAAATAAGAGGCGTACAAAATGTCAGCAAATTCTCTTTGTAAAACAAATAAATAGAAATCAAATCCATTTGGAGGAGTAGTTTGGTAAGCATTTGAAGTTACTGCCATATTATTTAATAATGTATCATTTTGAAGTAAGTGAGCACCCCAACCTGAAACATAAATATTTCCACAAATGTCAACCAAAAATGCTGATGGAGAAATGTTTGGAATAGCACTTCCATTCCCAAAAACAGTAGAATTTAGAGCTGAGCCAAGTGTTGGGTCTAATTTAAGTATAAATTGCGAACTGTTTGGATTTACATAACCAGCATTGATTACAGGAAAATCCCCACCAGCTGAAAGTCCAACAGCAAAAATATTATCTATTCGATCAATTTCAACAAAAAAAGTCTGGTCAGAATTCGGTGTGCCGACATATGTAGCAAATTGAACTGTGGTTCCTGCCGGATTTAGTTTTACAATGTATCCATCGGTTTTCCCTCCATTGTATATTGGTTGCCAACCTCCAGCTGTATAATTTAAATTGGAGGAGCACGTACCACCTGCAAAAACAACATTAAAACTTGAGTCAACTTTTACTGAATAACATGCATCATTGTTTGTGCCACCATAATAAGAGGACCAAATCAAAGAATTTAAATTAGGACTAAGTTTAAAAATCACACCATCCTGCATTCCTGCATTTACAGGTTGAAAAGCATTGAGTACAGGAAAATCTAGAGATCGTGAACATGAAGCGATTAGACAATTACCATTTTCATCCAACATTATTTCGCCTCTGAATTGATCTCCATAATTGGGTGTTAAAGAGTCGTAATCTGCAAATGAACCATATATTCCATTTAAACTATTTACTGGCATGTTATCTCTGTAATTTACACCGTCATTTGAACTGCCTCCCAAATAGGTAGATCCCATTAAATTTTGTCCATTTGAAGAAAGTTTTGCAACATAAATATCTGTACCATTAGTTTTGAAATATACTCCATTTTGATAAAAATTCGCAAAATCCGTTCCTCCAGCATGTGCGGTTTGATAACCGCCTTGTATTGGAAAATCCAAACTCGATGTTGCTCCAAATAAATAAATATTATTATCCTTATCACAAATCAAACTATGCACAGTTTCAGTACCTTGTATATTATCTCCCCCACCAAGAAACGTGGTCCATAGCATATCTGTACCATCTGCTGTATAATGAGAGATAAATACATCTGTTACACCATAACCAAGCGGAATAGGATTACCCCAATTCCCATTATTTGCAACAGTAAAGTTTGAATTAATATCGTAAGCTGAATTATCCGGTGTTGGATAAGCATTACCATAGATAGTACCGCCAGAATAGGCAGTTTCATCATAACCATATGTTGCTGTCATTCCAAAATTATCTGTGATTGAACCAGAATATGTTGCAAAGACTAATATGGGGTCAATTACTAAAATTGCATTTTTATTATAGGAACCTATTTTAAACGATACTTCACCCTCATTAATTTCAAAAACACATGAGACTTCAAGTATTTTGCCATTCACAACTTGAAATGCATAAGGTTTTTGTTCAATAATATTACCCAATTTTGTTTCAATAATTAAATTTCCCTTTCCATCAATTTTAACATTTTCTTGACCGAAATAATTGAAATTTATTACTGATGGATCTGTATTTGGTTGTATATGAAATTCATATTTCAATTGTTCTTTTTCTTCAATTAATTTTAAATCAATTCCATTATAAAATTCTTTAAGAATTGCTTCCGAGTAACCATGTGCTTCTGAGGCCCATTTAGTTTTGTCATTACCCATGAAATAATTATAATAACTCTTTGTAGGGTTATTTTTTTCAATTTGAGTAACTTGATTTGATCCATTAAAATTTAAATGAACAACCGTTTGAGGCAAGTTAATATCTGACTTTTCGTTTATCGGCTGAATATGGTTTTTATGGAGATTTGAGAAATCTTGAAGATGGAAAACAAATTTGTTTTGCTGTACCCATAAATTACCTCCAGAAAATTTAGCCTTAAAAAGCACTGGGCTCTCCCATTGCCCTTTGTTTTCAATAAAAGCATGATGAATTGAATGTTCATGCTCAATTTCTTGTGCTTTCACTGAATTAACAGTAAAAAATAGCAGTAAAAAAATAGAAAATCTATAACGCATTCAATTAACAGTTTATGAACTAAATTAGTGAAATTTAAATCAAAGACGGCAAAAAACTGAAAATGGTTTCTTTTTACATCCGAAATCAACAAAAAATAAACGAATTTAATCAGTGATAGTTCCCCAAAAATCTTAATTTCGTATCGGTGAGAATTTTACTGATTTTCTTTGTTATTCCTCACTTTTCAAAATGAAATAAGTGCATGAAAAATCGTATCACAACACTTTTTAACATAGAATATCCGCTGATTCAAGCTGGTATGATTTGGTGTTCTGGATGGGAACTAGCTTCTGCTGTTTCAAACGCTGGTGGACTTGGAATTATTGGTTCTGGCTCCATGTATCCCGCTGTTTTAGAAGAGCATATAATCAAATGTAAAGCGGCTACAAATAAACCATTTGGTGTCAATTTGCCAATGCTTTATCCTGATATTGAAAAACATATTGAGACAATTATCAAGCATGAAGTTCCAATCGTTTTTACTTCTGCTGGAAATCCAAAAACATGGACGGCTTTATTAAAATCACACGGAATAATTGTAGTTCATGTCGTTTCAAGTGTGAAATTTGCACTTAAAGCTCAAGAAGCTGGAGTTGATGCTGTTGTAGCTGAAGGATTTGAAGCTGGAGGACATAATGGAAGAGATGAAACGACAACGATGTGTTTGATTCCAATGGTTGCAAAAGAAATTTCGATTCCCTTAATCGCGGCTGGTGGAATTGGAACTGGTGAAGGAATGCTTGCTGCAATGATTCTTGGTGCAGATGGCGTTCAAATTGGAAGTCGATTTGTAACTGCGACGGAATCAAGTGCTCATGAAAATTTTAAAAAAGAAGTTATTAATTCAAAAGAAGGAGATACACAACTTACTTTTAAAGAACTTACACCTGTTCGTTTAATGAAAAACCATTTTTACACGCAGGTTGAAAAGGCTTATGCGGAAGGTGCCAATGTAGAAGAATTGAAAACATTACTCGGACGTGGTCGAGCTAAAAAAGGAATGTTTGAAGGTGATATTGTAGAAGGAGAATTAGAAATTGGTCAAATCGCAGGTTTGTTTGATGAAATAATTCCTGCAAAAGCAATTGTTGATGAAATTATCACTTCATACAGAAAAGCATTAAATGAACAAAATACTGAAAAATACACTTTCTAATGATTCACTTTGAACGATTCAAACTAGACAATGGCTTGACCGTCCTTTTTCACAAGGATATGACAACTCCTCTCGCTGTTGTAAATACTTTATACGATGTAGGAGCGCGCGATGAATCAGAGGAAAAAACAGGCTTTGCTCATTTATTTGAACATTTAATGTTTGGTGGTTCGATCAATATTCCTGATTTCGATGCGCCCCTCCAAATGGCAGGTGGTGAAAGCAATGCGTTCACATCCAACGACATTACCAACTATTACAATATTCTTCCTGCGAAAAATTTAGAAACTGCCTTATGGCTCGAAAGTGATAGGATGCTGTCTTTAGGTTTTACTCCAAAAAGTTTGGAAGTTCAAAGAAATGTTGTGATCGAGGAATTCAAACAACGTTATTTAAATCAACCTTATGGTGATGTTTGGTTGAAACTTCGTCCCCTAGCATATCACGTTCATCCATATAAATGGGCTACAATTGGCAAGGTGATAAAACACATCGAAGATGCCACAATGGAAGATGTGAAAACTTTTTTTCATAAACATTACAACCCAGCAAATGCAATTTTGTGTATTGCTGGAAATTTTGAATTTGAATATGTAAAAACGGTTGTAAACAAGTGGTATGGAGATATTCCAGGTGGAATTAAACCTGCTCGTATTCTTCCAATTGAACCCAAACAAGAAGAACTTCGTGAAGAAATAATTGAACGAAATGTCCCAACTGATGCTTTTTACTATGCTTTCAAAATGTCGGAACGTAGAAATGAAATGTATTACATGGCCGATGTTTTATCTGATGCATTGGGAAGAGATAAATCTTCTCGTTTATATATTTCACTTAAGAAAGAACAAAAATTAGCATCTGAAATTGGAGCCTATATAACAGGTTCTTTGGATAATGGTTTGCTAGTGATTTCCGGGAAATTGAACGATGGAGTTTCCTTTGAAACTTTTGATAAAGCATTATGGAAAGAACTTCAGAAATTAGAGGAACATCCAATTTCAGATAAGGAATTAGCACGTTTGATGATTAAAATGCATACATCAAAAGAATTTCAGGATCAAGGGTTATTGAACAGGGCAATGAACTTATGTCTGTTTGAATTATTAGGTGATGCCAATGGAATCAACGAAGAACACGAAATATACAAAGCAATCAAACCAAGTCATCTTCAAGAAACAGCAATTCACATTTTAAAACCTTCGAATTGTTCTATATTGAAAGTAAAAGCGACACAAAATGCTGAATAGATCCTTAACTCCTGAATTAAAGGAAATTGATAAAATAGATTTTGTCAAACCACAGATTTTTGATATTTCAAAAGACGTGAAACTGTTTTTCATGAAAGAAGTTCCAAATGAAACTGCTCGTTTAGACTTATATTTTGATGCAGGAACAATCAATGGTGATACTGGAATTGCATCTTTTGTAAATGGAATGTTACTATCAGGGACGGATGAAAAAACATCTACTCAAATCAACAATGAAATTGATGAATTAGGTGGTTTTTTCGAATCAGGTGTATCGAATGAAAATGCTGTCGTTACCATGTATTCTCTTAGAGAGAATGTTTTGCCAATACTTAAAGTGATGAGAGATTCAATTCATAACCTCGTTTTTCACCAACATGAAGTGGAAGAATTGGTAAATGATCGTCGTCAGAAATTCAAAACGAGCATGGAAAAAGTTAGTTTTCTAGCTCAAAGAGCTTTTCAACAACGTTTATTTTCAGAATCAATTTATGGAAGAGTCACGAATGAAGCTGATTTTGATACAATTTCAACCGATTCTTTGAAGAGTTTTTTTAAAAAAAATTATTTGAACGGTTTAACGAAAGTAGTTGTTGTCGGTGATTTAACGCAAGATGAAATTGATGAAATCATTGATTTAATTGGTTCATGGGCAAGTAGGTCAACAACTGAATTTGAAAAAAACATTAAAAATCTCAAAGGCTCATCTCACATTGTAAAAGATGGCGCTGTTCAAACTGCAATTCGTGTTGGTCGAATGTTGTTCAATAAAACCCATGAAGATTACAACGATTTTTTGATACTGAATACCATATTTGGAGATTATTTTGGCAGCAGATTGATGTCAAATATCAGAGAAGACAAAGGTTATACCTATGGAATTGGGACGATGGTAGCAGAACTTCATAATGTTGGATATTTTATCATTGCAACGGAAGTTGGTAAAGATGTAAAAGATGCTACTTTAACAGAAATTCAACATGAAATAACTCGTTTACAAACAGAACTTGTTGGTGAGGCAGAATTAAATTTAGTAAAAAATTATTTAATGGGGCAATTGCTTAAAAGTGCCGATGGTCCTTATTCCATGACTGATTTGTACATGAGTGTTGAGCCATACGGATTGGATTTAGATTTCTATAATAAATCTATAGAATCATTGAATAATATAACAGCTCAGCGAATTCAAGAATTAGCCATTAAATATTTAAATTGGAACGACATGACAGTTGTGTCTGCCGGATAGCAACTTTGAAAAGAAGTTACCGTCTTTATACTATCGAAACAGTTCGTTCGTTATTGAAAATATGTTAAAGTTCACCATCATTTTCTCTTTCATACTAGGAATGTATTTTCATTCTAGAGCATCGCATGTGATGGGTGGAGAAATAACGTGGGAATGTCAAGGTGGAAATTACATCTTTACACTGACTTTCTATCGAGATTGTGGAGGAGCTGAAGTCAATACTATTTCAGAAAATATTCGAGTATGGAACCATCCTACACTAACAACAATTACATTACCTTTTGTTGCAAGAATTGACATTTCACCTACATGCAATCCTGTTGCTGGGTCACCGGCTCAATTGGATTGTGGTTCGGGAATGGGAGGAGGAAATGGAATTGGTGCAAATGAAAAAATCGTATATCGCAGCGCACCTATTGCAATCCCAGGAACACCACCATCATTAGGTTGGGCCTTCACATATGAGAACTTTTCCAGAAGTAGTACATTAACAAATATTACAAATCCTTCACTTTATGGAATAACACTTGCTGCAAAAATGTATGCTATTCCGAATGCAGTTGCTGGATGTGTTGATTCTTCTCCTAAATTCCTACAAGAACCATATCTTGTTAGTTGCGCTGGAACTCCATTTCAATACAACATGAATGCCGTAGACCCAGATTTGGATTCCCTTGCTATTGATTTTGGAATTCCTTATAATTATTTAAATGGTGGTGTTTATAATTTACCTACTAATCCAGTCCCAATTCCTTTTGAATCTGGGTTTTCGTATTCATCTCCAACCCCAGGAATTGGTTTACATCCGTTAAATATTCCATCTTCAATAGACCCAATTACAGGTGAATTAACATTCACTTCTTATACCGTAGGAAATTATGTTGTAAAAGTGCTCGTGAAATCGTTTCGACATGGAGTTTTAATTGCTGAAGTTGAACGCGAAATGCAATTAATCGTAATGGCCTGTGCAGCAGCAAATAACCCACCAATTATTATTCCACCATTTGGTGGTGGTTTATTTGAAATTACTGTAAATGCTGGAACATTAGTCAATTTCAATTTATCTTCAACGGACAATGAATTGTTACAAGATGGTTCACCTCAAAGCAACTTATTAACTGCATCTGGACCAATGTTCGGGACAAATTTTACAACCAATTTAGGTTGTGCAATTGCTCCATGTGCTACATTGAATGCAACGCCAATAATATCAGGTATTCAAGGTGTTTCAACCACATTTGATTGGCAAACAAGTTGTGATCATTTGGTTGGAGCGGATGGAAACGCATTAGATATAATACCCTATAATTTTGTTTTTAAAATTCAAGATGACTTTTGCCAAGTTCCGAAAGTAAGTTATGCAACGGTTACAATTAATGTTGTTAATCCAGGCGTAATTCAAGCGCCGGCAATAAACTGCATACAATCTGATGCTGCGGGAAATGTAACTATCGAATGGAATCCAGTTAGCAATCCAACTGGAACTTTTGTTGAATATCAGATTTATTCCGTTCAAAATGGTCTTTTAGCAACATTGCCAGTTATTGGAACAAATTCATGGATTGACCCATTGGTTTCTGCTCAAAATGATTATTATATTTCTGTAGTTTCTGGTTGTGCAGGAAATACAACTCGCTATAGCGATACAATTTCTAATATCTATCTTACCGTTTCAAATCCTTTGAATGGAACGGCTGTATTACAATGGAACAACCCTTTGACAATTCCAACTGCAAACATGAATGCCTATTATTACATTTATAGAGAATATCCGGCTGGAACATGGACATTAATGGATAGTGTTCCATACGGCATCATTTTTTATAGAGATACAATCGATATTTGTGACGCTTTTTTGAGCTACGAGATCGTTCTTTCAAATCAGCCATGTAATTATACGTCTAATGCACCTGGAGACAATTTTGAGGACATTATGACACCGGATATTCCAATTATTGCATCGGTGAGTATCGATACTTTAACCAATCAATTGAATATTTCATGGAATCAAAATTCTCAGCCAGACACATACGGATATGTCATATACTTCATGGGGACGGATGGAATTTTATATGAATTAGATACCATTTGGGGATTGACAAATACAACACATTTCTATAGTCCTGATGTAACTTTAGGACCTCTAACTTATTCAATTGCTGCATTTGATTCTTGTTACACGTCTTCAATTCCTCCGACTTTTCAATCTTCAGCAAAAGCTGAGGTTCATACGACAATGTTTCTTGAAACAGAACTTCTTATTTGCAGCAACGAGGTTGTACTTTCTTGGTCACCATATATTGGATGGAATGCAGTTGAATCCTATGAGATTTTCGGTCAAATCGTTGGGCAACCATGGATTTCATTTGGAACAACAACGAATATAACATTTACAGTTCCAACTCAAGGATTACAAGATTATTGTTTTTTCATTAAAGCTACATCTGATATAGGAAACACGTCATTTTCTACCCGATCTTGCATTACAATTGTTGCACCGACGGAGCCAGATTTCAATTATTTAAAAGTCGCTACTGTCAATGGAAATCAAGTTGAAATACGCCATTTGATTGACGCTTCGGGTGGAGTTACAGCAATTTCAATTGAAAAAATGAATGCAGCGGGTGTATTCGAAGAAATTGTTCAACTTCCAGCAATAACAAATAATTTAGCATATACAGACACAGATGTTGATGTTAACAAATACAGTTATACATATAGAGCGCGGGTTATTGATAGTTGTGGCAGACCAGGTTCTGTTTCAAATAGTGCTAAAACTATTCTTTTAACGATTCAAAAAGATGATATCAGAATGTTGAATTATCTCAATTGGAATGATTATATTGATTTTGACGGTTCCATTTTAGGTTACAACGTATATCGTGGAATTGATGGCTATTTCAACGGGCCAGTTTACGCAACACTTACTGATTCACAAAGATCATTTGAAGATGATTTAAACAACGTTACTTTCACAGGAAAAGTTTGCTATTATGTAGAAGCAATTGAAGGAGACAATCTCTTTGATGCTCCTGAAATTAGCCGTTCCAATGCAGTTTGTGAGGTTTTTGAACCCTTGATTTATATACCAAATGCATTTACACCAGATGGTATTAACCCGAATTTCAAACCAGTTTTGACAAATTTTGATCCAACAGATTATTTATTTACCATTCTTGATCGATGGGGACAATCAATTTTTCAAACAAATTCGCCAATTGAAGGTTGGTCTGGTTACATTTCCTTTTCAGGTGAAATGGCAGAAACAGGAACCTATATTTATATGGTGACAATGCACGATGGGAATGGAATCGAAATTATCAAGAGAGGACATGTAACCCTTTTAAAATAGTGAAGGGACTAAATTATTTCTAAGTCATTTTCTATTTATACCTTTACGTTGTGAATCGTATTTTAATTATTCAAACGGCTTTTTTGGGAGATGTAATTCTTGCAACTCCAGTTATTTCAGAAATGAAACGGCTCTTTCCGGATGCAACTATAGACGTATTGGTAAAGAAAGGAAACGAAGCACTTTTACAAAATAATCCACATTTAAATTATATTGTAGTTTTTGATAAGTCGAATGGCAAATACCGTTCAATAATTCAATTGATACGACAGTTTCGAAGTCGAAAATATGATCTTGTAATTAATTTGCATCGATTCGGAAGTTCAGGAATTATTACAGCCTTTTCAAGTGCAAAAAAGAAATATGGTTTCAAAAAGAATCCTTTTTCGTTTGCTTTCACAAAAACTTTCGACCACCAAATTGATAATGGTTTACACGAAGTTGAACGAAATTTAAGTGTGATTAAGGAATTTGGAGCTGTTTCTAAAAAACGACCTGAATTATTCCCAAGTAAAGATCATTTTACAAATGTATATACTTTTATATCAGATACATACTTTTGTTTTGCGCCTGCAAGCGTATGGTTCACCAAGCAATTGCCAAAAGAAAAGTGGGTTGAGTTAATTCAACAAAAATCCCAAGAAGGAGCAGTTTATCTTTTAGGTGGTAAAGAAGATGAATCACTTTGTCAAGAAATAATTGATTTATCAACTGTCTCAAATGCACAGAATCTCGCTGGAAAATTAAACCTATTAGAATCCGCTGCTTTGATGTCGAAAGCAAAAAGAAATTTTGTAAATGATTCGGGACCATTGCATATAGCCTCAGCAATGAATGCCCCAGTAACAGCTTACTTTTGTTCAACGATTCCAGATTTCGGATTTGGACCTTTATCTGAAGATTCTGAAATAAAGGAAGTGCAGAATTTAGATTGCAGACCTTGCGGATTACATGGTCATAAAGAATGCCCAAAAGGACATTTTAAATGCGGAAATGATATTGAGATATAATTTCAAAGTAACCCACCAAATAGATGTTCATTCGAGATGTCTAGGTCCGTTTTTGCTTTATCGTTTTATGAAATGGTTGTTTGTGAGAAACTAAATTAAAAAAAGGAAAAAGGTAGAAGGAAAAAGTAATTTAGTTCTTAAGAATCAAACTTTTCACTTCATACTTCAATTTTCATAATATAATCTTCCATCAGATACCCTTTTCCGATATCAATATTAACTTCAGAAGTTATATTGAATCCTAGCTTTTGGTAAAAAGATACAGCCTTATTGAAACGGTTTACATTCAAAATGACATTTCCTATCTTTTTTTCTTGAGCAATTTCAATCGCTTTTTCAATAAGCTTTCTCCCGATACCCTTTCCTTGAGCATCAGGTAAAACGTAAATTTTATGAATCTTTAATTCATCTTTTTCAGGAGTGAACGATTCGATCCCAATAAATCCAAGCGGAGTTTCATTTTCTTCTAAAACGAAAAATAGGTGACCTTCTTCTGCTTGATTTTGCAATGTTTCCAAATTATACATCCAATCAAACATGAAAGTTAATTGATCAGAAGAAAGAATATTTTTATAGGCAATTGGCCATGTAATTCGAGCAATTTCTCGAACAATCGACATTTCATTTTTCGAAAGTAAATTGATTGTAATCATGGTGTTTTGAAATCCAAATCTATTGTTTCACAAATGATTGTTGTTCAATTCTACCATTAATTTCCATTCTTACCCAATAAGTTCCTGGTTTTAAATCTGAAACTAAAAGTCGAGAATCTTGAATATTTCTAGAGATCGTTTTTCCCATCGCATCAATTAAAACAACTTGCTGTGGCAATTCATCTACAAGTGTAAAATGTAATTCATTCACCACTGGATTCGGATAAACTGTCCATTGAATTTCATGCTCAATTTCTTCTATTCCAACAGTAACCAAAGCCAATTTTATTGCTTGATATGCATCAATTTTACCCCATCCCCATTGTGCACTCCCTGTAACTGGAATCACACCTGTGTTGTTGTCTTCACGAGCAGTTTGAATTATTATATCTTTTACTTGTTGTGCAGATAAGTAGGGATTTGCCTCCAAAATGAGTGCAACTACACCCGTCACCATTGGGGAAGCCATAGACGTTCCAGAAAATTTTGCAAAAGGATAAGTTCTACTATTAAAGTCTACAAATGCAACTTGCGTAAATGCATTATCTGTATAGGAAGATATTGAAGATGCCACTGATACTCCAGGCGCAGAAATATCTGGCTTTAAAACCTCATCATAACGTGGACCAATACTCGAGAAACTAGCAATAGTACCACCAGCTGGGAAGCCTCCACTTGTTACATATGATGAAGCATAAGCTGCAACACTAATCAAACTATTAGTACATGAAGGTTCACTAATTCCATAAAAACTATCGCCACTTATTGACCCAGCTGAAAAGGTTGAAAAAGGCATTCCCCAATTCCCAACATCATTTGATAACTCAGTAATATTCCAATAATGGACTTTGCCTGAAACAGCTTTAGATTTTAATAAAACCCGCAAATTTAAATTGGTGTTTTTCACTCGAAGGCGCATTTGAGGACGACCATTTAGAGGATGTGCTGCATCCGCAGATATGTTATACCAAATTGTATCAATTCCTGCAACCAAATAGGCATCAATATATGTTGAAGTAGTTGCAGTTGAATAAAAAGGACTTTCAGCCAGTAATAAACCTGATGTATTATACACCATTATTCCGGACTCAAAAGAATTTCCTTGTTCTCCCCACATGTGTATACTTTGACCCCACATATTAGGATTTGCAGTGTAATCATAAAATTGAATTCGTGACTTAATTGAATCATTATTGAACGTCTTTTTAATGTGGAAATTAGTACTTCCATTATTACCTCCAGAATTAGAGAAAACAACGCCTAATAAAGAATAAGCGTCAATTGCTTGACTCAATAAGGAATTCCCATCCAATGTTCCCATATGGTATAAACCCCAACTCATGTTAATAACCAATCTTTTTGATTCCGTTTGAGACTTCTGATACATCCATTCCCATGCGTCAAGTACTGCACCTTCATCCACTAAAAAAGTTGCGAAAAGGTATTGTGCTTCAAAAGCAACACCTCTATAAATTGTCCCTGCTCCACTTCCTCCTGCAATTCCAGCAACATGTGAACCATGGGTAGCATAACCATAAATATTAGATGTATCGGCACCTGCAGCGATAAACTCAGGTGATGAAGAGAATTCAGTTCCATACGAAAATCCGGAAGGAGCTGGTCCACTCGTTTTATATTGATCCCAAGCAGCTAAAATTCTTGTATTCTGTAATAAAGTATCGTAAAACATTGGTGAAGAGTAATCAAATCCCCAGTCTGTAATTCCAATCAATACATTTTTACCTGTATATCCTTGAGGTAAATTAATCCCCATGTGCACACTATCCGCACCAATATCCTTAACTGCCTTATCTAGATTTGGTTTAATTTTACCAGAAAGTTGTAGCATTTTTATTCCAGGTAAATTTGAAATTGAATTCAATTGAACAATTGGAATTTTCAAACTAACTATTTCTCCAATTTCTGCGCCAACCATTATTCCCAATTGAACTAAAGTGGCTTTTGAAAATTGCGCATTTGCTTTTGCCAAAAATGAAACATATTGATTACCATGTATTGAATTTACAGCAAATCGATCTTGTATGTTTTGAGAGCTTTTTCCACCATTCATCTTTGCATCTGAAATAATCAATGAAACATCTGCTTTTGTATTGGCAGACATTACTACTTGAGAGAAACTTACTTGAAAACAAATTAATGTAATAAATAATAGAAATAACTTCATTTGACAGGTTTGAATCTAAAATAGTAAAACTAATCAAGTTAACCATGTAAAATCTAATTAAAAAAGCCTTTTTTGAACATTCTAGCGTGAATAGATGAATTACTTATCTCACTTTATAATGGATTCAATCTAAGTCATCAATTAAAAATAGAACAGTTTCTTCAAATTCAGGACAAAAGTCGCTTCTTAAAATCATTGGTTGAGCTCAATG
This sequence comes from Bacteroidota bacterium, assembly GCA_041161265.1. Classification (GTDB taxonomy): domain Bacteria; phylum Bacteroidota; class Bacteroidia; order Flavobacteriales_D; family Crocinitomicaceae; genus M0103. The sequence continues at coordinate 21,750 of JBEAUV010000008.1, forward strand.
TTCATTTTACTGAAAGATTGAAACCATTAGTAGAATTTTTTTCCTTCACACGCAATGACTATGTAAGTTTGGGTATATCCATTTAAATAAAATATCATGAAAAAATTAAACACATCATGGAAAAGCTTAATTGTTTTAAGTTTCTTTTCCATAATTTCGACTTTAGGATTATTTATTTCTTGTGAAAAAGAATCTATTGAGCCATTAAATAATCTACAAATGAAAACAGATCAAGGGAATCCACATGATCATTTGCAAAAAGAAAATATTTGCAGTGAAGTTCTTGAGAGAGATTTATTATTAAATGATAATCAAACTGTTGGAACTACGTACATTTATAATGACCCACATTTCTTGTACGTCGACGTTTACGCACCAAGAGATTACTCATTTAAAAATGCTCATTTATACTTAGGAGAATTAGAGAATATGCCAACATTAATAAATGGTGATTTAAATTACAAACGTTATCAATACTTCAATGAATCAAGTGTATTAAGAAAAGAAATAAAATTCAAAATTCCATTAGCAGACTTACACAAAAAATTTGTCGTATCTATGATGGTTCAAACAAAATCTGAAAGATTAGATGAAATGAATTTTTCAAATTCTTGGATTGAGGGAGATGGGGGAAGTACATGGGTAATTGGTAGATTTTTTCAACACAATACTGTATATTGTGAAATCAATAATGAGGCAGAATTAAAAAGGGACTTCTGAAAATCATCTAATTAAAAAAACGAAAGACTTTACAGAAATGTAAAGTCTTTCGTTTCTTACTAAAAAAGTCTCACATTTCTGTGAGACTTTTAATCTTATCCTTTACCCGGTTTTGTAATGGGTGTCGTTTTTATTGCTGGCGTTGTATTTACAGCTGGTGTTTGTTTTACAGGTGTTTGTTTCACCGGAGTCTGTTTCACTGGAGTTTGTTTCACCGGAGTTTGTTTCACTGGTGAAGTACTTCCACCCGATGGTTTTGAAACTGAACCATTTGAAGTATTTGGTTTGTTGTCCGTTTTAATACCTGCATTTGTTTCCTTAACCGGACTTGTTTCTTTCACTGGACTTGTTTCTTTCGTTACAGGTTTTTCTTTTGTTTGAGGATTCGAACCAACTGCTTCCGTTGGCTTAGAAAAAGTTTCTTTTCTTCCGTCAGAACCTGGATTTATGTTTCTAACTGGCTTTTCTAATCTTCCAATTGTTACTCCTGTTGTTGGGTCGGTAATAACTGGTCGAGGAGTAGGTGGAATTTCTAAATACGCGTTATCATAAATACAACCGTATAAATCATTTCCAGTTATTCCTTGATTTTCACAATTTCTTCGAGCCGAAACTTGACGATCATTTGGTAAATCTGAAATTGTTCTATGAACTCTTGGGAAACTTTCATCAGTATAAGCCATTGTGCTTTGCCCAAATCCATAATCAAATAACGATGTACTTTGAGTGATTCTATAACTTCTTGAAAAATCTCTAGCAAGAAATGCTAAATGTTCTTTTTCAATTGTATTTGAGACTTGATCATTTCCAAAAATTGGGAAAGATTGATTAGAACCTCGTGCACCATTTCTATCAAAATCATCATTTGAATTACCATTTGCATTTCCTAATAAGCCTTGAAGATCATTCTGAGCACACGGGTAAATTTGAACAGCAATATTCAAAAAATTCATTCTAGATGTATTTTTCATATCTACATTTGCTGTTTCTCCTGTTGGCCATGTAACTACATATGTGTTAGATGAATAACGTACAATTCCACCATGAGGTAAAAAATAAGTACCAGCAGTGATATAGGTAGGTGCTCCATTTATACGCAATGCGCAATTTGAAACGTTATCAGGTTTTTCATTTGCATAAATGCATACTCTATCTCCGGCAACATTCATTGCAACAGCAGTATTTAAAGAAAAGTCATCTGTTTGTGGTTGTTGACGTGTTTGAATTTCAATATTTTCAGAAACAGATTTCACTAATACAAATTCACCAACTGTTTGAATATCATAAGAACCACCATCAAAAGATGACATATGTGGGTCACCCGAAGATCTTGCCATAACAGGTCTACAACTTGGGCGATTTACAATGGAATATACATTGTTCCAATCATTTCTTGAAGACGAGTCTGTTGCAATTCGTTGATTATCTCTAACTACTTGATTAATGATTGTTCTATTAGATTCGGGAACCAATCTCAACATATCAACAGGTGTTAAATCCTCTGGAAATGTTCTGTCAGGAATTGCTTCTTTATGCGCCATTGCAACAAGACTAGAAGCCAGCCATTCTCCTCGAATTGGATCCCATTTAGTCAATTCAGCTCTAACAGGTTGGAAATCTTGAGTAAATTTATCTCCTTGTGAAAAGGACGTTGACGCACTTGTTAAGATTAAGCCAACAATTGGTAGAATTCTTTTCATAGTAATTGTGTTTAGTTTCACGACGTGCGTATTTACAAATGCTATGCCAATAAAATTGTAATTATATATCTACTTATTACCAATTCGCAAAAACACCAATAAAAATCCATGAGATAATCAAAAGTATTCCGTTTATTATAGTGGAAATGTTTTTTTGTAAGAATTTACTAAAAAACCCAAGTGTATGTGCTTCTTTATTCATATTAGTAATAGTATAGCACAAAAATAGTGCTTAATATGACTTTTTCTAGAGGGGGTAGCCCCTCAAAAATCGGCGAATTACCAACTTCAACAAACAAAAAAACTGCCTCCGTTCAGAAGGCAGTTTTTAATAAATGTATTTACTATTAGTGTATTTTAGTGAATTTCACAATTTCAACTTTATCACCAGATTCTATATTAACAAAATTGATTAGATAGTTCCCTGCAGCTAGCTGATTGATATCAACCACCTGTGAACCATTTTTTGCAACAGTAATATTCTCTCGTCTTATTTCTTTACCAAGCAAATCGCAAATCGACATCGCATAGTTTCCGACGATTGAAGATCCGAAAGTCAAAGTGATTTGGTTGTTTGCTGGATTCGGGAAGAGCCAGATTTGATCTTCAGATAAATCACTTTCGCATCCTACATAAATTATATCTGATACCTTAGATTTCCCATCAAAATCTGTTTGTTTCAAACGGAAATATGTCAACTCATCACTTACTTCCGAAAGTCTAATCGAATAATATTGCGTTTCTGATGTAGTGCCAGCACCTTGAACTATTGCTGCGCTGCTATAATTCTGTCCATCCGAACTTTGTTCAATTGTAAAGTATTGGTTATTCAATTCACTGGCAGTTGACCAAGAGAAAAGTTTGTCGTTTCCAGAACAAGTTCCAGTGAAGGAGATAAGTTCGATTGGAAGTGGTGCTATGGCATAGGCTATCGCAAAATGGGAGAACATCGTCATATTGTTTCTTTCTGCATATCCTGATGCAAATACACGTCCAGAACCATTTGCCGCATTTAGAGTTCCAGCTCCATCAGTTGGGATTTGTGTCGACCAGGCCATTGAAGTTGGTGTGCTTGTCGGTCTCTTCACCATTCCATACTTATTATCATAAGATGAGTTTATCGAAGACCAACCATTATAATACAATTTCAAATTGTAATTACCCCCTGTCACCGAACCAGTAGATGGTTCCAAAAACCAATAACCATCTGTGAAGCAAGATGTATATGGCGTTCCAAAATCTATTGCTTTTGTCGGATCTAATGGTGTTGCTGTTGTCAATGTTTGCACATAATATGCATCCATCACACTAATCCCTGTCAAACTTCCGTTTGTCAATCTTGCGAGCGCAGAATATGTCGCACAGCCGACAGGGAAATCATATACGCCAGTATTTTCCGCAAACGCTCTTCGAATATTTCCGTTGATCCAAGAGTTCGTATAATTTGTTGGATTGGCGCCTCCATTGACAACATTTGCTGGAGTGCTAATTGAAATAATCATGTAGTTAGCATTTGTGGTAACCACACCATCGATTAAAGTCAAGACATTTGTGACTGTTTCATCTGCATTAATTGTTACTCCAGCTTCAGTATTTTTTATTATCAGATTATAAAAAGTAGTTGCAGGTGTGTACATTGTTTGCGCGCTATCCCCAACAAAAGATATTGCTCCTGTATTTGGATAATAAGTTCCATTTTTTGTCCAGTTTCCGCAAACTCTTAGCGTATCATTTGAACCAGTAGTTGTTAAGGATGCACCGGAATAAATTACAATCGAATTACAAGATGCATTTGTACCATTTGTATAAGTAATTACTGGCTGATTTGTTGGTGCTGATGGAATATTTGCATCGATTCCACATGCTGGCAATCCACAACTCCAATTGCCTGATTTGAACCAATCTGTATCTATTGCTCCTGTCCAATCGGTGGAGGTCCCGCCACCAGTAAAATTGACTGTCCATGAGTAAGTTGCCCAGCCGTTATTTGTACAAGCACCACCGGTAAATGTTACGTAGGCAGCATACGTTGTTGTTGAGGAAGCTCCAGCAAGTGGATTGTAAGTTACATTCGCAGTGGTCGTTACATTCCAATCGTCCACCGCTACTTTTGTTGATGTTCCCGCTGTTCTTGTAACTCTAAACTGAGTATAATTTAATGACGGGCTGAAGGTAAATGACTTTACCGATGAGGAACAAGCAGTTCCTGCTGTATTTTGAAATACTGTACCGCCGGTAACAAGTGTCCATGTTGAACCGTTCCAAGCTTCGACAGTAAGTGTACTTGTTCTAGTGGCACCCCAAGATCCTCCAGTTGCACCATGAACAAAACTCAAACTCGAAACAGGAGCTGAATAAACCTCTGAAGTTACAGATTGTCCCCATGGTGTTGTACTAGTATTGAAATTAATTGCATTACCAGCCCCGCCGCAAGAAGTTCCTATCGTTGCAGGAGTTGAACCAAAAGCCCAGCCAGCAGGCAACCCAGCACCTGAAAACGTTTGAGTAGGAACAACTGTAACAACCGGACTCATTGGCGCACCAACCCCAGTCCAACCTACAGGTACTGTTGAGCCAGTTGGAGCTGAAGTTGAACCATTAGTCGCATACCACTGTACAGAATAGGTTCCGGCCGTTGTTGAAGGTAATGTTGTAAATCCAAATTGAATAGGATCTCCACCACAACCAACAGATTCACCTGTGTTTTGAATGATTCCGTTGTTAAATGTTTGAACGACCACTTGTATGATGCTACTATATAAGGTAGACCCACAAATTCCACTTACGAATTGACCGTCAGTTACCTGAACTCTAAACCACGTTGTTTGATTGATGGGAGAATAAGTATATGTTGACGTTGTACCACCTGAAATATTATACCATGGACCTCCCGCGCCTGTTGTAGAATATTGCCACTGCAAAGTCGCCGGCACTGAACCTGAAGCAACGTAAGTTAATGTAGATGATCCTCCAGGACAAACAGTTGTTGGATTTGCTGAAGATGTTCCTGCACCACCATTCGTACTAGGATTAACACGAATGGTATCTGTTGCAGCGGTGTAAACACATCCATTAATATCGGTCATTGTTACTGAAAACATAACAACTCCGGTTGTAGTTTGATCGTTAAGGTCTGCAGTTTGTGTCCCTCTTGAAGTTGGGCTTACAATACTAAATAAAGATGCTGCTGAACCACTTGCAGACCAATTGTATGAGCTAAAATATGAATATCCTCCAGGGGTACTTACGCCGGTTACCCGCACATCGTCAATGTTCAAATTCAGACCACAACCACAAGTTGAACCTGAATGAAACACAAATCGAATTTGTACATTAGGTTGTCCCAAGGCAGCTGCAGGTAACGTTGGCGCAAAATTCATCCAAGATGGACATTGTGTGCTCACACCATCCCTTTGGTATTGGGCAGCTGGAACATTTACCCAACCACCACCAATATTGTATTGTACCTTAACATATTCACCTGCTCCACAAGAACTGTTTGTAAATTGAACCATCACAAAGTCTACCGTAACACCTGTTAAACCAACAGTAGAAAACGTTGGACTTGTTAAATACGCTTCGTTATTTGCCGCTGTGTAATAAGAGTTAAATGAGGCAAATCCGCTACCTTCATAAGGAAAGGCTGTACCTCCAATATTCAAGTTAGGGTCACCTGTCGACAATGTAAGTGCAGGCATTGCTGTTAAATTTGGATTCGGAGAAGAACACGTTAAATTTGTATTTGTTCCAGATGTGCTTGTTGTCCAAGAATTCCAACTTCCATTAAATCCATTTGTAAAAATTGTCGTTTGAACTGGATATGAATTCAAGTAAATGATGTCAGTCGGGTAACCTGTAAAACCAGTAAGGTTTGCAGATGTTGTAATTGCAGAGAAAGAAATCGGCGGACTATAATTGACTGTAATACTTTGGTTCAAAGATCCACATGTTCCATTTACTGTCACTGTGTAGGTTGTATTTGCCGTTGGTGAAACTGTTATAGAACTTGTTGTGGCACCTGTTGACCATAAATAACTTGTTGCACCTTGTGCGGAAGCAGTTAAAGTCACACTCCCCCCGCCGCATAATATTGTAGAACTACTTGAAACAATTGATGCTACGCCAACGTTTATTGCACCTGATGCGTTCGACGATAAGTTGCATGTTCCATTTCCAACAATACAATAATAGTATTTTGAACCGGAAATACCAGTTGGAGGAGTATAAGAAGCTGTTGTTGCTCCTGAAATCAAAGTTCCACCTGAGTTTGAAGGAGTTGTATTCGAGTACCATTGATACGTTGTAAGACCTGTACCTGATACCGTTAATGCAGTCGAAGCCCCTCCAACACACAGATTTTGAATTGAAGTAGATGGTTGAGAAGTAAGAGACATAACACAGAATGTGATGACGATTTTACCTGTTGAACCAGTTCCACCATAACTTGACGAACCACCAAGTCCACCTCCACCAGATCCACCTGCCCCATAATTTCCACCAGGGTTTCCGGGACAATTATATCCAGAAAGGCCAATTGAAACACAACCTGCCCCTCCAGTTCCACTTCCAAAAACCCCAGATCCGCCTGCTCCGCCCGCAGCTGATGTATTTGTACCAGACCCATTTGTTCCATTTAATCCATTACCAGCATTCCCAGCAGCTCCACCTCCGCCTCCGCCAGTATTATAAGTTGCCCCTCCAGCACCTGTTCCACCATTTCCACCAGCATACATATAACCAACGCCTGAAGTGCCTCCACCTCCCATTGCACAGGAGCCGCAAGAGCCACCTCCACCACCAATTCCACCCGCAGCGCTACAAACAATTGCAGAATTATAGGTCACTGAACTCAACTGTCCGTTTGTACCTGGATTACTATTTGCATAATTACCACCAGCACCTACTGAATAATTAACCGTTTGACCTGGAGTAACAGGGATTGAAACGCGAG
>JBEAUV010000009.1:0-28480 GCA_041161265.1 Bacteroidota bacterium
GAATTAGGTATTTCTCAGCGTTTAATCCTCAATCTAGAGGACGCTGAATTTTATTTTAAGAAGTCATACGAATATTCTCAAATTATTGTAGACCGGCGTCAAATGGGTCTTGCACTTTCTAATCTTGGGACGATTTATTATAAACGAAAAGAATTTAATAAAGCAATCGAAAACACAAGAAAAGCCATTACAATTTTAACTGCCCTGAATGACTTCAATGGCCTAGGAGAAGCACATGATAACTTGGGAATGATTTATCGTGAGCAAAAAGATTATAACCTTGCCGCGAGTAATTTTAATCAAGCATTGGTTTTCTATGAATCGACCAGTAACAAGGAAAAAATTGCTGGAGTTTATCATAACGTAGGAACTGTTTTTCAGAAACAGAAGAAATATAAAAATGCGTTAAATTACCTTGAGCGATCAATTGAAATTCGGAAGCAATTTGGATCTAAAAATCAGATTTACAATACGTATAGAGTTATGTCTGGTGTTTATAAAGACATTGGAAAAACGAATGAATCGTTGACTTATTTGCAATTATATTTGGATTATTTGGACAGCAATACCACTTTACAAGCTGCAACAAAAATTGCAGAATTGAGTGAACTGTATCGTTCTGAACAGCGTGAAAGATTGATTGTTTTGCAATCAGATTCATTGAATCGACAAAAACAAGAACAAACAATTACTGCTACTAAATTTGAGAACAGCCAACTGCGGAATAATTTTCAGATGTATATCATTTTCGGTTTTTTGATTATTATAATATTAGCCGGAATAATTGGTTTTTATCGTTGGAATCAGACTAAGATAAAACAACAACAAAAAGAAGCTGAAATGTCTCAAACACTTTTAAGGGCTCAAATGAATCCTCATTTTGTATTTAACGCAATGTCTGTCATTCAAAGTTATATTTATGAAAATGACACTGTAAATTCGACTAAGTTTCTTGTTAATTTCTCTCGTTTGATGCGTTTAATCTTGGAAAATTCGCCTAAAGAGTATATTCCAATTGAAACTGAAGTGGAGATTTTACAAAAATATTTAGAAACTCAAAAATTGCGTTTTGAGGATCGTTTTGAATTTAAAATTGATGTATCTTCAGAAATTATAATTGAACATGCTGTTATTCCGCCTATGATAACTCAACCTTTTATAGAAAATGCCATAGAACATGGGCAATTACATACCATTGAAGGAGGTTTTATTTATGTTTCTTTTCAAAAGGTAAACGACTTGCTTCAAATTTTAATTGAAGACAATGGTTTAGGAAGAACTGGTGCTGAGGCAAATAAAAAAAGTAAAGCGCATAAAAGTATGGCAATGAATATAACAAAGGAACGTATTGACAACTTGAACAAGAAATATAAAACTGACGGTTTTTTATTAATTGAAGATTATAATAAAGAATTGCATACTGGAACAAAAGTGTTAATTTCGTTACCATACAAAGAAGAAAAATCTAAAACAATTGACTCATGAAAAAAGCCGTAATCATAGATGATGAAAACAGAACACGTGATTTAATAGCAAAAATGATTAATTCTTTTGGACTAGATATTCTTGCAATTCCAGCAGGTGAAAATGTTCAATCTGGAATTCAAGCAATTGAAGAATTAAAACCAGACATTGTTTTTTTAGATATTCAAATGCCCGACGGCACAGGCTTTGATGTTCTTAAATCAGTTAAAGAAAAAAATTTCGAAGTTATTTTTATTACCGCACATGAAGAATTTGCTATTAAAGCAATTAAATTTAGTGCATTAGATTACCTTTTAAAACCTATTGATCCAGAAGAATTAAAAGCAGCGGTTGAAAAAGCAATCAAAGCAGTGGATGACAAAAAAGATGAAAGTCAATTTGAAGCATTGCAAAATAATATTCTTCCAAATCAAAAAAAGAGGTTAGTATTAAAAACGCAAGAAAGTGTCTATGTAGTTGAGTTACATGAAATAATTCGTTGTGAAGCAGACCGTAATTACACTTCCTTCTTTTTAAGTAGTGGCAAGAAAATTTTGGTTTCAAAAACACTAAAAGAATATGAGACACTATTGTCAGCACATAATTTTTTAAGAGTTCAACAATCTCATTTAGTCAATTTAGATTTTGTAGATCGATATGACAAAGGAAATGGCGGTTCGGTAGTTATGAAGGATGGGTCTGAAGTTCCTTTATCCCCTGCTAAACGAGAGGTCTTTTTCAAGATAATCGAAAATCTATAATCAAAAATTAATTCAAAGGCTGGATTTGTTCATTCATATGCTATAAATATTCATCTATCGAATTTCATTCAATTAAACAACTTACATTTATTTCAGAAATAAGGAGATAATTCAGGGTTCTTCTTAGAAAATTTGAAATAAAGGAAGATACGCTGCTTGGAGAGGCAGTTTTCATTTTCTAGTTTGATAAAAGAGTATAACAGTTCTTAATCTTGCTTTATTTTACGTTTTGTAATTTATTACTTCTAAGAAGTACCCGGAATTTGATTTAAAATTTTGAAATTCTTTCATTTTACTACTTTGAAAGTTTGTTTACTACTAATAAGATAACTTACTACTAACAGATTAACTTACTACTAAATATTAAAAGGTTGACTTCCATCAACCTTTTTTTTATTTAAATATTTCGTACAAAACCGGTCTAGAGGGTGATGCATCATTTTCAAAAGGTGCGATTTGCATTTCAAGAATATAACTTCCATCAGGAATTGAGTCATGGACGAAAATCATTTCAGTGATTGTTTTATCAAATTGGGGGTTTTCTGGAACTTGCCAAAAAGCATGGTGAAATGCTAATTTCCCCCCATCTTGTTCACGGTCTACAGATGGGAGATCCAATAAAAAATGTTTTATTCCACATTCATTTAAAACTTCCACGCAGTCGACATGCAAATATGCTGGGTTTGTTTCAGTATAGTTTATGTGCATTTTTTGCACATTATTTGGAGAAGTCCTTAAAATCAGTGCTTCACAATTTTTACCTTTCAAAACATCCATTAAATCTTTTTTCAAAATAATTAAATCCTCTTTTTGATCATTTATGTTTTTTTGAATTTTGGGAGTCATTGTTATTACTTCAGCATTAAAAAAGTAGTTTTTCATTGAATTATTTACAGAAAATACTTCTGGAGTAATGTGTCCTAAACATTCAGTATGCGTGCCATGACCATGTGGATTGAAAAAAATATTTCTAAAATTCACATTTCCACCTTTTGCAACTGAACCCAGAAATCCATTTTCCATTACAGGTTCAAAAATTGGTAAATCGACATACCACGCTCGAGGATTTTCAATAGTATTCGAAAGTGGAATTGAGATATCTAAAGGTAGATTTGTATCTATATATTCTGTGTTATTCAAGTAAAATTTCATATACCAAATGTAAATTGAAATTATTAAAATCAATCAAATTAAAAAACAATTTTATTTTTCACGGTAATATATACCATGGTTTATAAAATTACATTATATTTGCTGAAACTTTAAATGTAAAACAAATGAAAATTTTAAATCTTATAGCAATTGCGACTGCAACAGCAGCATTAGCTTCTTTCCAATTAGTTCAAAACAAAGAAGTAGTAAAACCAAAAAACTCATATAAGCTTGATAAAGCAAATTCCATTTTAGGTTGGAAAGGTGGAAAATCCGATTCTTATTTTCATACGGGAACAGTGAAATTTAGTGAAGGTTCTGTAATGTTGGATAAAGGTGCTATTTCATCTGGAAATTTTACAGTTGATTTGGGATCAATAGCAGTCGTAGACGCTAATTTACCTAAAGAGAAGCAAGAAGGATTGGCTGGTCATTTAAAAAATGAAGATTTCTTTAATGTTTCAAAATTTGCTACATCATCTGTAGTTATTGGTGCATATAAAGATGGAAAATTAGCGACAACTATAACGCTTTTGGGAGTTGAAGTAAAACAAGACATTCCAGTCGAAATAGTTGCTTCAAAAGGATTAATTACGATAAAAGGGAAATTTGATGTTGATTTTTCAACTGCAAAAATTCCAGGTACTCAGCCAATAGAAGGAGAAAAAGAATTTATCTCACCTGTTTTCTCATTTGATTTGAACCTTGTTTTAAAGGGAAAATAATATTTAAAACAATTTTGAATGAAAGGGTGAGAGTTTATCTCACCCTTTTTTTATTTATTTGCAGTATGAAATATACTGCAATAATATTTGACCTAGGCGGGGTTTTAATAGATCTTGATTACCAAAAAACAATTGATGCATTCGTGCAACTGGGGATGAATAATTTCGAAACTATATATAGTCAAGCAGCACAACAAAAATTATTCAGTGATTATGAAACGGGGCAAATATCGACACAATATTTCATCAATCAATTACTACCATTTTTGAAACCAGGAACATCGCCAAATAAAGTAGTTGAAGCTTGGAATAAAATGATTTTAACTGTACCTACTCAAAAAATTGCATTGTTAGAAAAATTAAAAACCGACTTCCCGCTATTTCTATTGAGTAATACGAATGAATTACATGTGCCAGTTGTTAGAAAAGAATGGGCAAAGGTTACGGATAAACCCATGGAATCTTTTTTCAACACGATTTATTTTTCCCATGAATTACATCAACGAAAGCCAGATATATCAATTTTTGAAACAGTTTGTTTGCGAGAAAATTTAGAACCTAAAACAACCTTGTTTATTGATGACTCAATTCAACACATTGAGGGTGCAGCGTCCATGGGATTGCAAACCTATCACTTAAAAGAATCTTCAGATTTATATCAGTTTTTTTCTTGACACAATTCAATCAAGATGCTTTCCGTGGACTTTGGATGAAGGAAAGCAATTAATTTATTATCCGCTCCACTTTTTGGTTGTTGATGAATTAATATGAACCCATTTTTTATCAAACGTTCAATTTCAGCATGAATATCATCTACTTCAAAGGCAATATGGTGAATTCCTTGTCCTCGTTTTTCTAAATATTTTGCAATTGGCGAGTCTTGGTTCGACGCTTCTAGCAATTCAATCTTAGATTCACCAACTTGAAGAAAAGCAGTTTTGACGCCTTCTGACTCAACTTCTTCTATCTTATAGCAATTCGTTCCTAAAAGTGTTTCAAATACTTTCAGTGACTCCTCAATACTGGAAACTGCAATACCTAAATGCTCTATTTTCTTTATCATGGCAAAAAAAAACCTGAAGTTAAGCTTCAGGTTAAAATATTTTAAAATTACTCTATTTTAATTCTTAATAAACTTTTCGTTGACATTATCAAAGTTGATGTAGTAAGCACCACTTAATAAGTTAGAACAGTTAACAGAAGTCCCTACACCTTTCTTTACAATGTTTCCATATGCATCATAAATTTCATAGCGTGTTTCAACTGGTTGACCGTTTGCAGCGAAATTGATGATATCCTTTACTTTCACTGGGCTTTTTGTTACAACAGCAACGCTCGAAGTAAATTTCACTTCTTTTGAAGTTCTTTTTGTTCCTGAATGGTCAACCTGAATTACTCGAACTGTATTTTCTCCAGAATGTGGATTTACAGCAAATTCGTAAGCATTATCTCCAGCTACTCCTTTTCCTTGTACTTCACCAACTGTAACCCATTTGTTCCATCGATATTGTTCAACGATATATGGTAATTTTCCTTGTTCACCTGTTGTTGTCCAATTTAATTTACCCGCAGTTGAAACTGTTATTGTTTTAACTACGAAAGTACTTTTTGGTAATAATACTTCAGGATTTAAAATTTTTGGTTTGCATCCTTCATTGTGCTCAATTACAATAAAAACAGGTTCTCCTATTGCTATATTGAAATTTGCAAAATCAATTTCAAATGCTCCCATATTGGTTCCTCCAGGCATGACATCACCATTTACTGTAACTTTAGTTGCGCAATATCCAAAACCTTCATCATCCATAGGATTTTGAACATAAAGATTTTTCCCTTGATAAGTGCCTTCGATGGATAATGTTGCTCCAATAACGAATGAACTTAATAAGCTAAAAACTAATACACTTAATAATATTCTCATGAACTGCAGTATAAACAGTGGGGTACTAAAAATTAACTACGCAATATTAAGGTCAATTTCTCAATAAAACAAACAATTTGTCGATTTTCCAAAAGATAAAATTGAATTTTTTATTGTAATTAATATCTTAACAAGAAAACGAGCTCAATTTTATATACTTACACAACTTAATAATTAACCAAAAAGAAGTAATCATTTGAAATTCAACAAAAGATTAGAGAATTTTTATTATCCTTGTAGAATAGAGTATTGCTATTCATTATGAAAAAACTTTGTATAACCTTTCTTTTATTGTCGGTTTTGATTTCATGTTCAACAGATTCGAAAAAATTTGAGTTTGCTGGCGGATCAATTACAATGGCTATTGATAATCAGCCAGCTACTTTCATTTCGAGAGAAGTTACAGATTATTATTCGGCAACAGTTCTTAATCAAATTATGGAAGGGCTTGTTTCTTTAGACCCAAAAGACCTTAAAATCAAACCTCAAATCGCTTCTGAATGGAAGATTAGTGATGACGGTTTGACGTATGAATTTGTAATTAGAAATGGGGTGTTTTTTCATCCTCATGCATTGTTTACATCAGAATCTTCTAGAGAATTAAAACCAAGAGATATTGAACTATCGATTGAATTAGCATGTACTAAAAACAGTAAAGGAGAATCTCCCCATGCATATTCATTTCTTTATAAGGATAATTTAGTTGGATCAAATGATTTTTATGAAGGACGCACTAAGTCAATAAAAGGTTTAAAAATATCAGGTTCAAAAATAACCATGAAATTGACAAAGAAAGACGATAATTTTTTAAATAAATTAAGTAATATCTGTGCGGCTGTTACTTCTGAAGTCATTTTTAAAGGAGATGCTGAGAATGATTTGATTGGTACAGGTCCATTTCATTTTTCTGAAAATAAACAAGGGAATCCTGCTTCAATGATTTTAGTGAAAAATGAAGATTACTATCTCAAAGATGATGATGGAAATTCTCTCCCTTACTTGGATAGTGTCATTTTTATATTTCAAAATAGAAAATTAGACCAATTAGAAATGTTTGAAAATCATCAAACTGATTTAATTACAGGTTTACCAACAAGCAGAATCACTAAGATGTTGGAAGGTCGAATTGAAGATTTTAACTCTACCGATTCTAAACCGCCTTTATTTGTTATGTATAACAACCCATTACTTCTAACAAATTATTACTTCTTTAACATGACTGACAAACGTTTTAGTGATGTTAAAGTTCGTCAAGCATTCAACTATGCAATTGACAAGGAAAAATTAGGGCGAGATGTCTTACGAAATCAATATTATGAATTGGGTTATTACGGAATTGTACCTCCTATTTCTAAAAACTTTAAAGGATATAATTTCAAAAGTGTCAAGGATGTTTCTTATTCATATGACCCAGAGAAGGCAAAAAAACTATTAGCCGAAGCAGGATATCCGAATGGTCAAGGATTTGGATCTGTTAATTTACGATTCAATATTGATGATATTCATTCAGCGGTAGCAGATGAATTTGCTCAGCAAATATTTCAAGTTTTGAATATCAATGTAAATATTGATGGATCAACTTTTGAACAAAAAGATCAAGATGCTTCCCAAGCAAATGGTGATATATTCAGAAGTGCTTGGGCTGGTGATTACACAAATCCTGAAACATTTTTGTCTAATTTCTATGGTAAAAGCGTCCCAGCAGATAAAACTCAGCCGTCTAGCATCAATCAATCGCGATATGTAAATTCTATCTTTGACAATTTATTTGAACAAGCAAAAAATAGTCCGAAGAAAACTGATGCCTTAGCTTATTTTTCAAAAGCAGAAAAAGCACTTATGCAAAATCCTCCGATTATTCCGCTATGGTATAATGGAGATATTCAAATTGTTTATTCGAATATTAGAAATCTTCATTTCAACGCTTTAAATATGTTCATGTTTAAGGAAGTCTATAAAAAAGATTGGACAGTTGAAGAATATCAAAAAGTTAATCATTGATAGAGAAATCATTAAACATAGAGAAGTAATAATTTTATCAAATTTATTAAAGAGTTATAATTGCGAATTACGCAAATGGTTTTTTTAAACCTGCTGAATTCAATAAATGTCTGTAAATAAGATGACATACTTTTATCCAGGAATTTAACCACTGAAAACATGAAAAATCACTTACTATTTTTAACTGTATTTTTATCATTTAATCTTTTTTCACAAACAACGCAAACAGTTCGTGGAAATGTATTCGACTCAGAAACAAATTTTCAGTTTTCGGGGGCAAAAATCGAAATTTTTGTAGACTCACTTAAACGGTATCGTGCTATTTCAGATTTAGATGGGCAATTTGTTATAGAAAATGTCCCGATTGGGAAATATCAATTGGAAGCTCAATATGCTTCGTATGAAACCAAAACAGTGACAATTGAAGTGAACTCTGGGAAGGAAACTATTGTGCAAATTCCAATGATTGAACGGGTTATTTTAACGGAAGAAGTAAAAGTAACTGCCCGGAAAAAAGGGGAAGTCATGAATGAACTTGCAACTGTTTCTTCTCAACAATTCAGTGTCTCTGAAACTGAACGTTACGCTGGTTCAAGAGGTGATCCTGCTCGAATGGCTTCTAATTTTGCAGGCGTACAAGGTGCTGATGATTCAAGAAACGATATCATTGTAAGAGGAAATTCTCCTTTAGGAGTAGTCTATAAAGTCGAAGGAATTGATATTCCAAACCCATCACACTTTGCTGTTTCTGGAAGTACTGGGGGACCTGTTTCTATTTTAAATAATAAAATTTTAGGTAATTCAGATTTTTTTATGAGTGCTTTCCCTGCTGAATATGGTAATAGCACTTCTGGAGTTTTTGACCTTAAATTGCGAAGTGGGAACATGAATAAGCATGAATTTTCTGGTCAATTTGGATTTCTTGGTACTGAGTTCATGGCTGAAGGTCCAATGAGTAAAAGTAATCGATCGAGCTATTTAGTAATGGGTAGATATTCAACTTTAAGCTTGTTTAATAAATTGGGAATAAACATTGGGACAGATGCCGTGCCTGTATATGGCGATGCTGCATTTAAATTCAACTGGCTTCTTAAAAATGGCGGTTCTTTATCTTTTTATGGGATGGGAGGAGCAAGTAATATTGACATCATGATTTCTGATAAAACTACTGTAACTGAAGATTTATATGGTGAAGGAGATAGAGATCAACACTTTGGCACACAGATGGGAGTTAGCGGATTTAATTATAAAAAAACATTGTCTGAAAAAACATTTATCACCTCTACAGTTTCCTTTTCTTATGAAAAACAAACTTCACGTCATGAATATATATACGGACGAACATTAAATGCTGCAGGTGATTCAATTGTTTTTGATCACTTAGGTAGTATAATGGGATTCAAATTCCAAACAATAAAGACATCAGGATATGTTGCTGTAAATCATAAAATAAATAGCAAACATTTCATTAAAGCTGGTATTAACATTGATGTTTTCCAAATGAATCAAATCGACACCGCTAAAATATTGGTTACGGACAGTGTTTTTGTGAAGCGTTGGGATTATAAAGGAACTGCTGCCTTAATTCAGCCATTTATTCAGTGGAAATATAAAATTTCTCCAGATATGGACTTTACAGCAGGATTACACAGTCAATATTTTTCACTTAGCAACAGCTTGAGTCCTGTTGAGCCACGTCTTGGATGGAAATACCGAATGAAAGGCAATCAATCAATTTTTGCCGGTGCTGGATTGCATAGTTCTACTCAACCTTTGTATACTTATACTTATAACAAATTTGACGCTGGCGGGAACAAGGTTTATCACAATATAAATATGGACTTTTCCAAAAGCATTCATTATGCATTAGGGTATGAAAAATCAATTAAAAAAGGATTTAATATCAGATCAGAAGTTTACTATCAACAGTTATATAATGTGCCTGTGACAGTTGCTCCTTCAGCTTTTTCATTAATTAATATGGGCAGTGGTTTTTCGAGATTCTTCCCTGATTCATTGCAGAACACTGGAACTGGTACAAATTATGGACTGGAATTAACAGTTCAGAAATATTTTGATAAATCATTCTTTTTATTGTTTTCAGGATCTATTTATGATTCAAAATACAAAGGAAGTGATGATGTAGAACGCAATACTTCATATAACGGAACTTATGTTGCTAATTTACTAGGTGGAAAAGAATTCAAATTAAATGCAAAACAATCAATTTCACTTGGGATGAAAATTACTGTGGCTGGTGGTAAAAGATATGGCTATGTTGATGCAGCAAAATCTACTCTTTACAATGATGTAATTTTCGTTGATTCTGCTTTTAATGAGAGACAATTCAATGATTATTTCAGATTTGACTTAAAGATTAATTGGAAATACAATGCTGCCAAAGTTACTCATGAAATTGGATTGGATTTAGTAAACTTAACTGGCCAGAAAAACTTACTTGCTTTGGCTTATGCTCCAAGTTTAGATCCTACAGTTACAAGTCAGCCAGGTTATGAGCCAACCGTTGAAAAAACGCAACTAGGATTTTTACCCCTATTTTATTACAGAATTGACTTTAGTATCAATAAGAAGAAATAATCATTACCAGTTAGGACAGCTATTACAATCGTTGGTTGAACGAATGTTTAGAAAGAATCCTATTGCATTTTCGATTGAAAAATAACCAAACTTTTGTTTAGCAATTGCATTTGGTTGGTTATTTCTTGTCGGAACTCTTAATTGTTGCATATATCCTCCACTAAAAGTGGTTTGAAAAAAAAAGTGTTTGAAAAATTCTAACCGTATACCGGTTTGAGCAGATAAAGCAAGGCCTGTGATATAAGAGGAACTTGATATATTGGTTTTACCTGCAAAAGTGAAATTCGTTGTTGAAAGCAGAGCTCCTAATCCTAACCCATAATTTGCGCTGAAAACAAACCAATTATTTTTATCCGCTTCATAAAACCGATGAGTTTTAATAAGTTCAACTTTTAAATAATTTAAGCCTTTTGTTTGATTGTAATCAAAAGTGTTTCGATCGGTCACAATTGGAAAGCTTGTATAAGATCCATTCCAATTATTTACGGTATCAATTCCTGGATTTATTGTTCCTGATAATGCAACTTCATTTTTATCTGAAAAGGCATATTTCATATGGTCAAAGCCAATAGCGACAGCTAATCCTTCTCGAATATAATATCCCACTCGAACATTATATTGGAGTAATGTTAATTTAGCCGGATTGAAATAAATTGATGGTTGAAAAGGTGTTTTACTATCTGTTGCCCGAACACCTTTTAAGTTAAAGTCGTATCCAGTTCCTTCAAAATGTAAGTTACTTCTTGAATAGAAACTTCTATTATTTCCCCAATATGCGTAAAGTATTCCTTGCGCAGTTGAATTTTTTGATTGACCAAAAGTTCTTTGAGCAAATAGCCCAATTGGTAAAAACAATAAGACAACAAATAATTTCATTACGACATTTTTAAAAATGCAACTTCTTTATCTGATAAATGGCGGAACATTCCGCGCGGCAAATCTTTTTTTGTTAAGCCAGAAAATTGAACACGATCTAATTTAACAACTTCATAACCCAATGCTTCACACATACGACGAACAACTCTGTTTTTTCCAGAATGCAGTTCTACCCCTATTTCTCTCGAATTTCCTTCTCTACCTTCTTTCACGAATTTAGCCACATCAAATTGTGTTCTTCCATCTTCTAAATCAACTCCAGAAACAAATTTATCTAAATCTTCTGCTTTCACAGGCTTGTTCAATTCAACGTGATATATTTTTGAAGCCTTATATCTTGGATGAGTTAATTTCTTTGCCAAATCACCGTCATTTGTGAATAATAAAAGGCCAGTAGTTTCTCTATCCAATCTTCCAACAGGATAAATTCTTTCTCTACACGCTTTATTTACAAGTGACATTACCGTTTTTCTGCCTAAAGGATCATCCATTGTCGTTATAAATCCTTTTGGCTTGTTTAGTAACACATATCTCTTCTTTTCTGCATTAATTGTTTCACCGTCGTATTGAACGACATCACCAGGTTTAATTTTATAACCCATTTCTAGCACGATCTTGCCATTGATTGAAACGACACCTGTTTCTATCAAAACATCTGCTTCACGACGCGAACAGATACCAGCATTCGCCAAATATTTGTTCAAACGGATTTCAAGTTCATTAAAAGATGGAAGAGGATCACCCTTCTTTGCTTTGTCTTTGAACTCAATATATTTTCGCTTATCTCGAGCAGAAACTTCCTTCTTAGGTTTTGCAGATTCACTAGCTATATCACTAGGGTCTTCTTTTTTGAATCCCTTTGGGAAATCTTTTTTGACATTTTTTGGTGCATCTTTTTTAGCGCCTTTGCTAAATGGAGATGCTTCTTTCTTTTTTGGTTTGAAAGAATCCTTTGTAGTTTTTGTGGAATTAGATCTCGAAGTACGAGATTTATCTCTTCCGGTGTTTTTTGTGTTCATCACGAGCAGAATTATTCCACAAAGGTAGTTTAAAAAACTGTTTGTTAAACTAATGGGTAAAAAGCATCTTCAATGTGTTCAATTTGAGTACGATAAGAATTATGTACGATTGAAACAATGTCAAATCGTGTTTCTTTATCTATTTCATTTTTACATATATATTGATTTGCGACCTGAATTATTTGTCGTTGTTTGGATCTAGTAACAGCTCTCCAAGGTTCACCAATTTCTGCTGTTTGTCTCGTTTTAACTTCTACAACAATAATCTTATCACCATCCATTGCTATGATATCAACTTCAAGTTTTTTAAATCGGTAATTTCTGTCAAGAATTTGATATCCTTTTTTGCTTAAAAAGTGCTCTGCGAGTGTTTCTCCAAAAACTCCTAACTCTATATTATTCATAATTGTGATTTGTGATTTAATTGAAGTTAAGGAAAATATTTTGATATAAAAAATTGAACGGAACTCTATTAAACATGTACCAAGGCGCATGTGTAAATTTATTTTTCTTTTCTGTTTTTTACTTTCAAGTACAGTTTTCGGACAAAACAAGATTCTGTTTATTGGAAATATATCGCAAATCTGTTACGAAGAATCTCTTTCAACCATAGAATTATCTTCAGATTTACCAGATAGTTTAGCTTCCTATTCTGCCATATTCTTGTTTTCCTCTGCACAATCAATTTTAAATGAAAAAAAAGTGGAGCAACTTTTACAATTTCTAAATAATGGAAATGGTCTTTATTTGGGCTCGGAAAACTGGCCATTGCAAGCAGAAAGCAATGTAATGACCAATTTACTTTTTTCTAAAAATGCTTGGGGAGATTTTAATGAACCAACCGCACTTCTTGCTGAGAAAGGAATTTTTGAAGAAATGAAATCAATTCCAGCTGGAACAACAACGGTTGCTTTTCCTTTAGATTATAGATTAAAAGTTGAAGCTTGGGTAAACGATGAACCTTTAATTTTATCTGGAGAATATTACAAAGGCAAGATTATTATTGATGGGGGTTATTCGAGATTTTATTGTAACATTGATAAAGAAGGAACAAATAATTTTATGCTGAATCAATTTATTGACTTTTTAACTAAGCCATAAAGCAATTATATTTCTCCCATTAGTTCCAACGTTTCTTTCGCAGCGGCTTGCTCAGCCATTTTTTTAGAACTACCTTTTCCACGACCATAATTGGTGTCATTAATATTCGCAATAACTGAATATTCCCAATTTCCACCAATATTTTCTTCTGATAAAATAATGAAATCTAATTTCAATCTTTTTTTCTGACTCCAAATAAATAATTTGGATTTAAAATCGATTTCTTCTTCTAAGATTCTGTTTAAATCAACATATTTTCTGAAAATATGGTGTTGTATACTGTTCTTTACAGCCTCATAACCGCCATCTAAATAAATTGCACCCATTAGCGCTTCAAATGCATTTCCTTCAATTGTTGAAAGATTGATAGATCTACCTTTATGGTAATTGATTATGGTTCGTAGTTCCATTGTCTCAGCAATTTCGCCAAGGGTCTTACGACTTACCACTTTCGATTTAATTTTTGTCAAATAACCTTCGTCTTCTGTAGGGAAACGTTGGTACAAATATTCTGCAATGACAGCGTCTAAGATTGCATCACCCAAAAATTCAAGTCGCTCATTGGAGGTATCTTCAGTAGTATTACTGAGAGATTTATGTGTAACCGCTTGCTGAAAAAAGGATATGTTTTTTAGTCGGTAACCAAACCGTTGTAAAATGAATCGAATTAACTCCAACTCACTTTGTGAGCGCTTCTTTTGAAAGAATGAGAATTTCAGATTCAATTATCCAATAAATTTTTTCATTATTACACTTGTGTTGTGCCCGCCAAATCCAAATGTATTTGAAATTGCGACATTTACAGTGCGTTTTTGAGCTTCGTTAAAAGTAAAATTCAACCTTGGGTCAAATTCTGGATCATTTGTAAAATGATTAATTGTTGGAGGAACGATATCATATTTACAAGCCATGATACAAGCAATTGCTTCAATAGCACCAGCCGCACCAAGAAGGTGACCTGTCATTGATTTTGTAGAGCTGATGTTCAAGTTGTATGCATGTTCGCCAAATACTGCTTGAATCGCTTTTACTTCAGCGATATCGCCAAGAGGTGTTGATGTACCATGAACATTCACATAATCAATAGCTGAAGGATCAATATTTGCATCTTCCAGCGCTGCAAGCATTGTGTTTTTTGCTCCTAAACCATCAGGATGCGGAGCAGTCATGTGATAAGCATCGCCCGACATACCACCGCCAATCATTTCAGCATAAATTTTTGCTCCACGTTTCATGGCATGCTCATATTCTTCCAAAATCAAGGCGCCACTTCCTTCTCCTAATACAAAACCATCACGGTCTAAATCAAAAGGGCGAGAAGCAGTTTCAGGAGATTCATTTCTTGTAGAAAGAGCCCTTAAGGCATTGAATCCTCCCATTCCCATTTCATTAACTGCGGCTTCAGAACCTCCCGTAACAAAAGCATCAGCTTTTCCTAAACGGATGTAATTGAATGCATCAATAATGGCATTTGTTGCAGATGCACACGCCGAAACAGTAACGAAGTTAGGTCCACGCAATCCGTACTTAATTGAAATATGACCAGCAGCAATATCTGCAATCATTTTCGGTATAAAGAATGGATTAAAACGAGGAGTACCATCTCCAGAGAAGAAATTTTGTGATTCATCTTGGAACGTCTTAAGACCTCCAATACCAGAACCCCAAATAACACCGATACGGTCCAAATTTGGATTTGAATCTAATAGTGCAGAATCCGCCATAGCTTCCGTTGCGGAAACCATAGCGTACTGCGAAAATTGGTCTAATTTCCTTGCTTCTTTCTTATCGATAAATTCTTCGACATCGAAATTTTTTATTTCGCAAGCAAATTGTGTTTTAAACAAAGTTGCATCGAATTGCTTTATTGGTGCAGCACCACTTGTTCCTTTTAGTAACGCATCCCAGTATTCACCTAATGTGTTTCCAATAGGCGTAAGCGCACCCATACCTGTAACAACAACTCTTTTTAATTCCATAGAGAAATTCTTTGTTTAAACCAATAACTATTTCAATTAGTTAGCGTTCTCTTCAATATAAGAAACCGCGTCACCTACTGTTTGAATGTTTTCAGCTTGATCGTCAGGAATTGCGATATTGAATTCTTTTTCGAATTCCATAATCAATTCTACTGTGTCTAGAGAGTCAGCTCCTAGATCATTTGTAAAAGACGCTTCGTTAGTTACTTCGGTCTCTTCAACTCCTAATTTATCTACGATAATAGAAATTACTTTTGCTTTGATATCAGACATTACTTATTAATTTAAGGGTTAATCAGGGTGCAAAGAAAAAAACAATGCACTAGAAAACAAAATTATTTACTCATATAATTCAATTACTTGTTTTTTTCCTTTTCTTTTTAGGTTAGGAACACGAGCATTTTCGGCTGGATATCCCACTGGAATCAATAAAAAAGGGCGTTCATTTACCGGGCGATTTAATGCTTTGGCTATAAAATTCATAGGGCTCGGTGTATGTGTAAGTGCTACTAAACCAACGTTGTGAACGGCTAAAAGGAACATTCCGACAGCAATTCCAACCGATTCGGAGACATAATAATTGGTTTGTTTTTCCTCTGATTCACCTATGTCATAAACTTTTTTCATGACAACAACAATCCAAGGAGCAATATCAATAAATTCTTTTTCCCAATTTGTTCCTAAAGGCGCCAAATCATTTTTCCATTCGTCCGACATTCTTCCATTATAGGAAATGTATTCCTCTTCTTCTGCTAATGTCCTAAGTTTAGATTTTAATTGTTTATTTGAAATGAGGCAAAAGGTCCATGGTTGTTTGTGAGCACCAGAAGGAGCTGTAGAGGCTGTCATAATTAAATTTTCCATGATTTCTACAGGCACTTCTTTTGACGAGAAATCTCTTACTGATCTTCGTTTATCGGCCCATTCATAAAATGCTCGAGATTTTTTCAGCATTTCGTCTTCCAAAAATCTTTCTCCTTCAAAAGGAACAAAGTCCAATCCTGTTTCCATCCACTAATTTTAATTCTTTATTTGTTAAATGTAATAGATACTTTCTAAATTTGCACCATGATTAAAAAGCGATTGGCACTCTTTATTTCTGGAACGGGCAGTAATGCCTTAAATATTATTGATTATTTTCAAAATCATTCGCAAATTGAAGTTGGTTTTGTGTTATCAAACAATGAAAATTCACCAGCTATTGCAGCAAGTAAAGCAAAATCCATTGATGTTTTTGTTTGTTCAAACAATGAAGTTTTAGACGGTAAATATTTAATTGATTTGTGTCAAGATCAATCAATTGATTATATAATTTTAGCTGGGTATTTGAAACTAATTCCAGGTGATTTTATCCAACGGTACTCTGATCGAATTATCAATGTTCATCCTTCTCTATTGCCTAAATATGGAGGAAAAGGAATGTATGGAGAAAATGTGCACAATGCAGTTTTAGCGGCTAAAGAATCAGAATCGGGAATCAGTATTCATCTTGTGAATGAAAAATTTGACGAAGGAAGATTGTTGGCGCAGTTTCATTGTTTATTGTCAAATGAGGATTCTCTAGCTACGTTAAAGAAAAAAATTCAATATTTGGAGCATTCATATTTTCCAGCAGTTATAGAAAATACCATTTTATCTGAAAATTATGTATGACTATTTTAATGGTTTTAGTTGGGGAGAAATCTTTAAGGCTACAACTGTTCTTTTCGCTGTAATTGATATTGTTGGATCAGTTCCAATTATTATCAAATTGAAAGAATCTAGTGGAATGATTCATGAAGCGCGCACAAGTACTGTTTCCTTTTTTATAATGCTTGGTTTTTTAATTTTAGGAGAAAGTATCTTAAAATTGTTTGGTGTATCAATCGAAGCGTTTGCTGTTGCTGGAGCCTTGATTTTATTTGCTATGGCTTTGGAAATGATTCTTGGAGTTCGTTTGTTTAGAGATGAGGTTTCCGGTAAAACGGCGAGTATTGTTCCCTTAGCTTTCCCAATTATTGCTGGAGCTGGAACAATGACAACACTTGTATCGTTAAAAGCAGAATTTGAAAACGTCAACATTATTATTGCAATAATTATCAATGTGATAATTGTATACATTGTACTGAAATTAACGAAGAAAATAGAACTTTTACTTGGAGAAGGTGGTATCGCCATCCTTAAGAAAGTATTTGGAATTATTCTTCTGGCGATTGCAGTGAAGTTATTTGCAACGAATTTGAAAGAATTGATGTAAGGTTTGAAAAAGTCAATTATGTTAGATTAATTCGGCGAAAACGACCCTTCACCTTCTCTCACTTCCATTCCAAATGCGAATTTTTTCTCTGAGATGATTTTCCCTTTTTCATCGTACACAATAAAACGTCCATGTTTTTGACCGTCTTTAAAGTCCATTTCTTCTAAAAGTGCACCCTTTCTGTCATACATTTTCATCGTTCCATTCAGCTCTCCATCCTTGTATTGAGAAATAACAGCTGGCATTCTTCCTCCCGGGAAATAAGCAATCCATTCACCATCTTTTTGTCCTTCTTTGTAATTGCCTTCTTCCGTTTTTTTGAAGTCTTTACTAGAATAGGAAGTAGACAATCCATCTTTTTTGCTGTCTAATCTTACACGATCTTTCAAAATTTCATCTTCAAATTTTGACTTTTCTTTAAAAAGCTTATAAGTCACTACTTCTTTTGGTTTGCCATTATCAAAATAATCAGTCCATTCATCAACTTTTAAATTGTCTTCATATTTCCCAGATAATTTCAGTTTACCTGTTTCGTAATAAGAAGTCCATTCGTCATTTAACAAGCCATTTTTAAAATTCGCTTTATTCTTTAATGTACCATTCTCCCAATAATTCAACCATTCACCTTCTTCTTTTCCTTCCTTGTAATCACCTTTCATCAACAAAGTTCCGTCTTCATACCATGTTTGCCATGTTCCATTTTTCAAGTCATTTTTAAAACTCCCGTCTTTGAATTTTTGACCATTTTGATACAAATAAGTCCACTGACCAGTTTTAAAACCTTCCTTGTAATGTGCATTGTATGAAAGTTCACCCGTTGGATACCAATATGTCCAATCACCGTGTTGAAGATCATTTTCAAATGAACCTTCCATGTCACGATTTCCCGTATTTGTATACCATTTCCAAATACCATCTTTTTTACCGTCTTTGTAAAATCCATGAACATTTAATTTCCCATTGTCATAGAAATATTTGTATTCACCATATAACACCCCATTCTTGTAATTGCTGATTTTTTCTGTGTCGCCAGTATAATAAGCATATGTCCAAGTGCTGTCTTTTTCTCCCTTTTTAAAAAAGCCTATTAGCGTATTATATCCATAAATACTGATTTCTTCAAACGGACCATCTTTTAATCCATCTTTATAGTTGTACCATTCTTTTACAGTGCCTGTTGTGTAATAAGTGGATAATTCTCCTGTTCCATCAATAATTGTTTGAGTATGATCAGGGTCAGATAACCAAAATGCCATGACATGGTTTACACCTCCTTTAACTTCTTCGATCGATTTTTCTCTTCCATCAAAGTAATAGTAAGTCCATTTGTTGATTGGTTCATTCAGTTTATATTGTCCTACAATCGACAATTTCCCGTTCTCAAACCATTCTTTGTAGGTGCTGTCTTGCTGATTTAAATAAAAATATCCCTCTTGTTTTGGCTTTTTATTTGAGTAATAGAAGACTGTTTTTCCGTGCAACATGTCCTTATAATAATTGCGCTCTTCTTCTAAAACACCCAAACGATCATAATACAACCATTTACCATGTTTCTCATTAGTTTCGCCTGTTTCATCTTTAAAATAGGCGCCAGAAGCTTGCAGTTGAGTTTTATTAAAATCCCAAAAAAGGCTCGTTTTTTTAGTTAGATTTTCTTTTAGAACTTCCTGACTAAAACTTACAGAAATAGACAATAAAAATAAGATGGAGAGGATTTTTTTCATGCTAAAATATTAGAAAAATATAATTCGATTTTGTAGAATTGTTACACTGTACCAAGAATACCTTGTATTACTAATACCACGCCAAAAACGAAAAAAACAATTCCTATCAAATGATTCAGCGTTACTAATAATTTATCTGTAACAAACGGACGCAATTTTTTGGCACCAAAAATCTTTAATAAATCAAAGGAGAAGAAAGTGATAAGAATTACCCCTAAAAAGAAGAGAATTGAGTTTTCATGGCTTTCAGCATAGTTCGAATCTTTTGCTCCTAAAGTCATGACACTGAACCAGTAAAAAATAACCAATGGATTCGCAAAGTTCAATAAAAACCCTTTTAAAGCAAGCATCACATAATCACTTGAATTTTGAATGACGTTGCCAACTTCATCCACTTTCATCTCTTTGGCTTTTTTAAAAAAGGTGACAACACCATAGATTAAAAACAAAATTCCACCAATCAATTTTAAGATTCCTTGTTTCTCACCAGATATTAAGGACGATACTTGAGAATAAAAAACGTATGCAATTAAGATATAAACCACATCGCTAATAAAAACGCCCAAATCAAACATCATTGCAGCGCGCACGCCTCTTCGAATACTTGTTTCGAGCAAAACAAAGAAGACAGGACCAATCATTATACTAAGTATAAATCCGGTTACAATTCCTTTTAGTATTAATTCAAACAAAACTTTTAGTCTTTATACAAAAATAGCTTTTCAAAGTTGGAAAACCGATACAAAATCAACTTTCTATTCAAATATTCGAA
This sequence comes from Bacteroidota bacterium, assembly GCA_041161265.1. Taxonomy (GTDB): domain Bacteria; phylum Bacteroidota; class Bacteroidia; order Flavobacteriales_D; family Crocinitomicaceae; genus M0103. The sequence goes on from JBEAUV010000009.1 coordinate 20,330, forward strand.
AAATTATTGAGGTTTTCTTCAAAATTGACTGAAAAGTTTCGAAAGATGTTTAACTTTGTTCACGAAAACGGCACTTTTTAACGTGTTTATTGTTTTTGAAAATTGGTGAATTATGAAAATTGCTGCAGCAAATATTAAGTTAGACGAGATCATCGGGAAAGTCGAGAAAAAAGGTTTGAAAGCGCCTAAATTGATTGATGATTTAAAAGAATTGAGAGAATATGCATTGAAGGAGCAAGATCCTTTAGTCACAAAAGTTCTTCGATTAACTTACGAATATATTGGTGAAAAAGACGGTTTTGATGTTCAAGCGCAATACGAAGAGGATGAAGAAGGAAATGAGTATCCGATCGAAATTGACGCTAAAGAAAATTTACTTTATATTTTGAATTTGTTAAAAAATGCAGATCACAAAATTAACCGCGAAGAAATTAAAGATTATAGAACAGCATTGAAATTGGAATTATATTAATTCCAAAATTGCTTATATTTGAAACACCTATTTTTTGTAGGTGTTTTTTTTTGACTTTAATTTATAACTGCTCTATTTTATTGGAGGTATAAAAAATAGGGTAAAAATATTTCATTGACACCCAACCTTTTAATAAACCCTTACGTCTATATAATTGTTGATGCAATAACGATTGTCCAACACTGGTTTTATTTCCTTGCAGGTACCTGAAAAGAACTTCATTCTCTACTATCCTTTATTGGGTTTTAGTCTTCCAGAAGTTCTTTTCAGGTTTTTTTTATGCCCTAATCACAATACAAACAATAGTTAAATTGGGCTTTAGTGTCATGCGTAAAAGGCATGTCTTTATTATAAATTTGCTCACACAATTGTACTACAAAATCAGGGAAAAGGTTGATGACCTCCTCGACAGTTGAAGTTTTTGATGACAAAGGGAAAATCCCATCTTTGATGTTAATCAAGGAATAAATACTAGCTTGTTCAGGTAGTTCACCAAAATTTTCTCGGAAGAGATAACAGTATAGTGCAAGCTGCAAAGCATGTTTGGTTCCGCCAAAGGTTTTGATTAAATCTTCATTGATTTTTTTGACGACAACATCGTCTTCTTTTACTTTCCCCGATTTGTAATCAATGATTCGAATTTTACCCCCAATAGAATCTATTCGGTCAATGAATCCTTTAAAACGCAATGTTTTCTTTTCGCCAAAAACCTCAATTTCCATATCCGCTTTTAACTCCAATTCCAAATATTCAATGAATACCATTTCTGTTTGTGATGCGATGAACTTCTTTTCTTGCTCTAAAATTCTTTTCGTCAATTCGAGGGCCATTTGGTAACTCAACAAGTTCTTTCCAGATGAAAAAGCATCTTTGTCCTTGTTGAAATATTCCAAAAACTCTTTGGTAATCAATCCTTCATACTGCTTCAACATCTTGTCAATATCCATTGAAGTAAGGTTCTTTGGTTTCGCAGCTTTTAATACTCCTTGCTTATCGTGTCGCGCAAAAGGTGTATACATTTCCTCCAGGACATTATGAATAAATGTTCCAAACGTATTGCTTTCTACTTCTTCCTCGATTTCGCTCTCCTCTCCAAATTCCATCACATAGCGGTAATAAAAATCGAGTGGACAACTCAAATATTTATTGAGCGTTGATGCTGAAACAGACTTATCGAACATGTCGTCGATTCGCTTTAAAATTTCATCTGTTTTATGAATTTCTTGAACGGATTCTGTTTCACTCGTTTTGTTTGGAATGGTATAAAATTGTTTTCCAATTGTAATCTGCGGATTGATTCGACTCAATTCTAACTCTAATTGCAATAAATAGCGGCTCGCTTCATTGCTTCCAATACTTTCTTGTGCGCTGGTGTAGGTAACCCACATATCCGTGCAATGATGCAATAATCGGTAAAAATGGTGTGCAAAAAGTCCTTGTTTATCTCTTGGCGTTGGCAAATTAAAATAAGCCCTTAAATCCATTGGTATCATTGTTTGAATTGGATTTGTTGGAGGCATTTTACCTTCGTTTAATCCTAAAACAATGATTTTTTTGAAATCTAGTAAACGGGTTTCTAAGAGTCCCATGATTTGTAAACCGTCCAATGGATTTCCATGATAAGCGACAGATTTTGTATTCCAATGTTGTTGAAATAAATGCCTAAAACTTTTAAGCGACATTACTGGTAATCCTTCTTTTACCAGGTTTTCAAAATCCAATAATGCTTGATCAAAACCTTGAACAATTGCTTTTTCAAATGCATCTTCTTCCGAAAAATTACTAAATAATAGTTCATTCAAAGACCGAATTGCCTGCATTGCAATTTCCCAATTCCCTGCCCAATTTTGAGTTAATTGAGCTAAAATTGCATCAGGAACAGCTCCAATTTTGATTTTTGTGACCGTTTGGAAAATGCTATTTTTTCGAATTAGTTCGGTTTCCAATTGTGTAATCGCAACTTTTTCTTCCTTTTTTAAAACAGCTGTAAGAAACGGATGATTCCACATTTTTTGTAAATCATGAATGTAAATTGCTTCAGATTTAAAACGTGTTTTATTTTCTTGAATGGAGAAGATTAAATCAACCCACGTGCGTAAAGAGGTATTTTTTAATGGCAATCCAAGGGTAATATTTGCTTGACCAATTTTCTTAGGAAGATTCCGTAAAAGTGGTGCAATCAAACTTTCATCCGCCAAAAGCACAAGCGTTTCATCAATCTCTTCTTTTGAAAACTCCGATAGAATTGTTGCAGCAACTTTTACTTGTCCCGTTTGCTGAGCACACTCAATAATTTCAATGTGCTTTTTTGCATTTTTCAAATTGTCTTCCACAAAAGGTAACTCTTTCATGTCCAATTCCTTTTTAAAATCCCTCAAAAACCTTCCAGCTTCATGACTTGGATTGTCCAAATAATAGTTATCCGCATTGATGAGAATATGTGCGCGACCCATTCGCTCCAATTGTTTCATAATTGACATTTCCGCTGGAGAAAGCGCGTTGAAACCAGCAAACAAAAAATAGCGTTCTTTATCAGCTTTAAAAACAATATCTAAATTTTCAGAAAGAAAACGGTATGCTTTTCCCATGTAACAGGAATTCTCCTTGTCCAAAACTTCGTTTAGTCGTTTGTAGTAATCTGGTAAACGATCCCAAAATTCCATGAAACGTTTTTGACCTTCACTCAATGTTTCATCGCCAAAACTCCAGTTTTCAATTTCCTTAATGTCTGCAAGGTTTTTAAATACTTTTTCGGATGACAACAAATACCGATCTATTTCATCGTAATCGGAAAGTAATATTGTTCCCCATGACATGAATTCGTCAAAGGACTTGTCTTTCTCGTTGGTCAAATTTTCCAATTGAACTTTGAATAATTTGACAAGAACACGTGTTTTATCGATGACCGTTTTATTAGAAAGATTTCTAATCCATCGATCGATAGTGATCATTTCTGGGGCAAGAATTGGCTTTTGATAGGTTTTGAATAAGGAGGTAGAAATGTATTTTTTTGCACGTTCGGAAGGTAAAACAATTGTTAGGTGTTTTAAATCCAAGTTCTGTTCATGAATGTATTCGGCAATTTGATCAGTGAAAGTCATATTCATTTATTTTTTTGTCAAAAAGCCCCAATAAGTTGAACGATTCAAAGTATGTGTAGAAATTGTTGGATACGCTTCTAAAAAGGAAGCAGGGAATTTTATTTTCTTCTTTTTTTCCCACGAGGATTTGTAAGCTGCAATTTTCCCATCATGAATTTCAATAAAATCCATTGTTTGTTTGGTATGTGTTCGCCAAAAACGATAATCCGCTTCTTTGCCATTTAATTTATTCCATTTTATTCGTTCCGAAATCAACCAATTTCGCCAGAGTTGATCGATGTCATTTCTTAAAAAGAGTGGATTAAAATTGCTAATTAATACATTTCTGATTCCATTATCCACAAAATAAATCACATGGCTTTTTTTCAATTCGTAGCGGTGTTCATTGAAGTAAGTTGGAATTCGAATTAAGATAAATGATCGTTCCAATAAATCAATATACCGTTCAACTGTTTCATTATCCAAATCACACTTTTCTCCTATTTCATTATACGAAATTGGTTCACCAATATTGAACGAAATGATTTGCAACATGCGCAATAATTTGTCTCCTTTATTGATTCGATCCGTGACACCAAGATTTGTAAAAATTACTTCATTTACCATCTCCCGCAGTGTCAATTCTGCATGTTCTAAATCTTCTGTTACTGCAGGATAATTTCCATAAATCAACCGTTGTTCTAATAATTTCTCTTCTTCTGGTAGCGTATTTTTCTGTGCTAATTCGTAAAAAGTTGTCGGCAATAAATTAATTTCTAAACCTTGAATTTGTAGCACTTCTCTCAAAACCTCATCAATTAATGGCTCATACGAACAACATAAAATGAGTGTTGTATTGATTTCTCCGGAAAGTAAAATCTCAATTATTTCTTGTAATTTTTCCAAATATTGCGCTTCATGAATTACCACAAAACGACTATTTTGAAATATATCTTTTAAATATTCAACAGAAATTTGATCAAATTGTTTCTTGATTTTCTTGTCAGAAACATTGAATTCGATTGCCGAAAAATTGAGCTCGTTCAAGGAATTTAAAACCGCTGTTCGCTTGCCAACTTTACGTGGACCAGTCAATAAGATAATTCGATTGTTTGCAATATTTTCTTTTAATTGGAGGAATTGAATGCGCGTAATCATGCTATTAGATTTTAAACAAATCTAGTATAAAACATCAATTAATCGCTTTTATTTCTTGAATTTTGCGTTTTTAAACTTTAAACACAGCTGAATTACTCAAACCAAACCTTGCTGAAAAATAATTTTGGTCGGTTAGAATTCATGAATTTATTGCCACCATACGCTTTCAGAATGAGCAAATATTTATCACTTTGCATCAACCGTACCCATTGCATTCCTTCTGGATAAGTATCAGATAATCCTTCATAAATATCTGTTCCATCATCTAAAAAAATATGCTTAAAAGTTGTTGCATCTGGACTCGCAATATAAATTGCTGCTTGCTCTTCTAATGTCAGAGATCCGTCAATTGGAATCATTTCAATTGAGTAGGTATTTCCTTGTCCCATTTCTCTGTAAACTAAAAATGGATGATTATCCCAAATTTTTAATTCCAGCGGTTTCCCAGGAAAAACTGCTTCAATTCCAATTGTGTCATTTGTATATGTATAGTTTCTTTTTGAGCGCACATTTTTCTTTTCTGGGATCATGTCATCTGCAAAAGTTGCAGGAATGTATCTGAGATGATATCCTTTTTTGCGGAGCAAATTAATAAGTCCAGTTTCTCCAGCTAAATGACCAGCGCCAACTGCACAAAATACAGCGTTCTTTTTGATCAATGAATCAATTCCTTTAGCCATTATTAGATTTCGATTGACAATAATATCTTCATACAAACCTGGATACAAGGACATGTTTGCTCTCATTACACGGTCTAGTGTGCTGATATCACCTGTGAGATAGATTTCAAGCATTTTATCTTGTGTAAGATTCTGTGTGTTTTTTCCAATAACCGTATTATCCGCATTCAACCATCCAGAACCAAGGTCTAATTGATCTTGCACATCTTCTAAAGGATAGAATTTCTTGTTTGAATTATAGCAGTATTCTAAAAAATAAGCATCCAAAAATTGAGGCATTCCATCTTCATCGCCATAGATTGTTTTGGAAGCATTGTTGGAAGCTGTGTAAGGAATTCCTTGATTGTCAAATAACATTAGGACCTCTTCTTTGCGTGTGTCCCAATCTTCGAACATGGCAAAAACATCTGTTTCAAGCACAATAGCTTGACTTTTATCTAAAGCGAAATACGTTGAATCTGAAAGACGAAAAATACGTTTATCGTTCGAATGGTAATTTCCATATAAATAGCTTTTTTGCTTTAAGCCATTCCCTGATATTTCCCACAAAAGTTCGTTTTCACTTTGGTTTGATTGAGCCAAGGATATATTCATCGTTAGCAACAATAAAAAAACAAAACCAAATAATCTCTTACACATATTCTTCATTCGTAAATTAAAAGTAATGCTTCTCTCACAATAATCATACAATTATTTGTTCGATATGCTGATCTCCAAAAGCATAAGGAATATAAGCCAAAGAAGGAATTTCTTTTGTTATTAAAATCGGTGATTTTCTTCCTAATGCAATTTTCCCATGTGTTTCACTCAATCCCATTGCATAAGCGGCATTGACAGTTAAAGCATTTAACGCTTCTTCTGGAGTCATTTTTATTTTTGCACACGCCAAAGACCAAACAACGCCCAAATTTCCTGTTGGTGTTGTTCCAGGATTAAAATCACTTGCAAGAGCAATAGGCAAATCATTCTCCATCATTAATCGAGCATTGCCAAAAGGAATACTTATAAAGTGTGAACAGCTTGGTAAGATCGTTGGCATACATTCAGAATTTTTCAAAGCAGCGATATCTTGTTCAACAATTTCTTCTAAATGATCTACTGATAAAGCGCCCAATTCAATCGCTTTTTGGACACCGCCCAAAATTGAAAATTGATTGACATGCACTTTTGGAATTAAACCATATTTTGCTCCAGCAAGCAAAATTTCTTCCATTTCTTCAACAGAAAAATAATTCCGTTCACAAAAAACATCGATATAATCTGCCAATTTTTCAGCTGCGATTTGTGGCAACATTTCATTGATGATCAAATCAATATAACCACGGTGATTTTCTTTGAATTCCTTTGGAAAAGCGTGTGCTCCTAAAAAAGTCGCTTTTATTGCAATATCACATTCCTCTTTCAAACGTTTAATTACGCGTAACATTTTTAATTCTCCTTCAACAGAAAGTCCATAACCAGATTTTATTTCAATAGCTCCAGTTCCATATGACTTCATTTTTTCAATACGCACTTTTGCTTGATCGAATAAATCGTCTTCTGACATTTCATTTAACCTGCGAGCAGAATTTAAAATTCCTCCACCTTTTAGTGCAATTTCTTCGTAACTCAAACCATTGATTCGATCTACAAATTCTTCTTCTCTACTTTTGGCAAAAACAACATGTGTGTGCGAATCACAAAATGCAGGTAAAACATATTTTCCAGAAGCATCAATAATTTCAAGGTCTCTCCAATCATCAATTCCTTCCCAATCTTCCATTAAACCATAGGCTATAATTTCCCCATCTTCCAATGCTAAAAAAGCATTTTCCAGAATTGGCAAGTTCTTCATTTCAAGTCCCTTTATCATTTTAGGAATGTTTTCTCCTACCTGAACAAGACCTTTGATATTTTTAATGAGCAGTTTTTTCATGCTTTCAATTGAAAATAAGCAATTTTAGTCCTACAAAACTAATATCATTTTAATGAAAATTACAGCTCTTTTATATTCAATTCTGTTATTTAGTGTTAATTACGCTCAAACCTTTACTGGTGATACAGGTCTAATTTTGGATAATCAAACTCAGGTATTATAGATTAGGCAGAATTATTCGTTTTCATGAGTTTACAGGAAATTCAAGTAACGAAACAATTGAACTGAGCGGATTGAATGATTTAAACGTTGGAATTTATTTCATAGAAGTTGAAATGGGTTCTAAGAAAGCCGTTCAGAAATTAGTTAAATAAAGATTCTTACATAAAATGCTAATTACTATTTGAGATTTCAAGAAAAGTAGTAACTTCGCAACCGCTTTACCTGATTCTTTGGGTGTCCAAAGCGAAAAATGCCTCGGTGGCGGTCCCGATGCATCGGGATGGTAGACACGATAAAAAAATGGTCTTTTGTTACATCCTCTTTTCTTCTTCAATTAATCGTTTTTACATCGGAAGCTGTCAAGATTTAAACTTCAGATATAAAAATCATTTAGATAAAACATATCCAAACAGTTATACAGCAAAAGCAGATGATTGGGTTATATTCTACTCTCTTGAAGTAGATAATATAACCACGGCAATCCTCATAGAAAGGCACATTAAACGAATGAAATCAAGGAAATATATCTTGGAACTGAAAGAATCGCCTGAATTAGGTTTAAGTCTCATGACAAAATATTCGATTTAATATTTTCTTTTATGCTCTTTCTTGTAGGTTTGAATAAAAACTTTAACTTTGCACCCGCTTATCTTGTTAATCAAGAAGTCCAAATAAGCAAATGCC
>JBEAUV010000010.1:0-28292 GCA_041161265.1 Bacteroidota bacterium
CAGATAAAATGACCAAATCCATGCAACGTACAATTGACGAAACAGCTAGAAGAAGATCAATACAAATCAAGTATAACGAAGATCATGGTTTAGTTCCAACGGCATTAAATAAATCCAAAGAAAAAATAATGGATTCGACTTCCGTTGCAGATGGTAATCCAAGTAAACGTCAAGTAAAATATGAATATCCGGAAGCACTTCCTTTAGCAGCAGATCCTGTAGTTGAATTCATGTCCATCGAACAATTGGAAAAAGCAGCTATTTTTACTCGAAAAGAAATGGAAAAAGCAGCTAAGGATTTAGATTTTATTGAAGCAGCTAGATTGAGAGATGAATTGTATGCATTGGAATTGAGAAAGAAAGAGAAAATGAAGTGAGGGATCAGGAGTTGGTAGTTGATAATTGAAAGTTTATAGTTTATAATTTATTTATTCAAGTAAAAACATCGAGCGACAGTGGAGATACAACTAAACTATCGCTCAATCTAAATCACATTTGCACAAATTTACCTCCTGTCATTTTGAATTTCATGCCGTTCAATTTTATGATTTTACCCTCACCTATTTTTGCAACGTCGATTAAATCTTGTTCCATTGTATGAATTGATCCTCCTGTGGCATAAGCAATGTCCAAATACAAGGTGTTCATGCGATCGGTAACACCACAAACGATAATTTTAATTGGAATTTTCTGACTTTTCAGATAACTCAAAAGTGCCATATCACAAGGATTTTCCCAATTATCAGCAATAAGTACAACATTTTGTTTGTTTTCGGGAAATTTTTTAATGGCATAACAAATTGCTTCCAAGTCATTTTCGATATGATCACCTTTTGCCATTGCCTCGAAAGCAGTTTCAATAACTTTTTTCGAGTTTCCAGATTCAATGCTCCAGATTCCTGTTTGGTCAGATATTACCACTTGATTTGTACTTTGGTAATCGTTGTCATTAAAAAACACAATTTGTTTGAATGTTTTCAAGATTTGATTGCTCTTTATCCATAATAAAATTTGAGCTGTATAAGGTGCCATACTTCCTGTAACATCGCATACCACAAGCATATCTTTCCAAGTACTATTTCGACTTATTACTTTCAATATTGTAGAATCTTCTGGTGCAACTTTTCCATCTATAATATCAGTAATACTTGTGTTTTCGAATTGATAAGTCGGCATTGGTCTATAATAGATAACAAATCCATGGAAATAATTTTGAATATTGCCAGTTTGTTCAACTCCAGTTTGTTTTACAAGTTGCCACTTGATGATAGTGCTATTAAAAGCTTCAGGTAAATTCATGTGTAATTCTAAAATACGCATGCGGTTCAATTCGGTAAAATCATCCCCAACTGGGTAATCTGAATAAACTAAATCTACCCCTACAATTGTTTGATTACTTAATTTTTGAATTATCTCCGGGTTGTTAATTTCATATTCTCCGGGATCCATTTTGATTTTCGCATTTGGAAAGCCATTATTGGTAGGGGTGTATTTCTCAATCACCACTGTATCCTTGAAACGGATATTAACTTTAACATTTACTTGAGCTGCGACAGACCCTTTTATCAAAAGAATCAATGTCAAAATGGAGAGTGAAGTTTTCATATTGCTATAATTACTTCCGATTGAAAAGTAACAAATTAGAATCTCAGAATCATCTTCAAGTTGAACCTGCGTTGAGTTAAATAATTTGGGATTGCATAATATTTACCTTCAACATCCTGAATCCATTGTTTGGACAAAACATTGTTGATTCCGAGTAAATTAAACACTTCGAAAGATAGCATTGCAGTTGTAAAATTCTTATTCCAAAACGTTTTTTCAGTTTTTTTCTTGTAAAGGAAATCATATGACATTCCAATATCAACTCTGAAATAAGATTTCATTCTCAATGTATCTTTATAGCGATTTTTGTCTGGTGGGCCATACGGTAATGAAGAGCCATATTGCATTCCCATTTGTACACTGAAACTTTCAAATCCAGGCATTCTATCTTGAACTAATGCGCCAAAATTAATCATTTGATCGGTTGGTCTTGGAACATAACCTGGGAATATTGTTGCACTATCAATGACAACTTGATCTTCGCTGTAACCAAAAATTATTCTTTCTCCCGCAGCATTGTAAAATTCTTTGTAAGAATCGTTAAGAATGTCCTCTTTGGTTGAAAGAATCCCAACTTTGAAAAACGATTCAATTCCTTCTACAAATTCTCCATGAATATTTAAATCAAGCCCATACGCATAAGCAATTGCATTATTCTCTGCATAGTAGCGCGTGCGAACATTTTCAACTTCATATGGATTTACATCCCACAAATATTTGTAATAAGCTTCTGCTGTAAATTTAAATGGCACTTCCCTATTCCATAAGTTGAAATAAACATCTGTTCCAGCAACTAAATGAAATGATTTTTGAGATTTCACATTCAAATTTAATTGTCCATCAAAAGTTCTGAATTCACGGTAAAAAGGTGGTTGATAATACATTCCAGATGCTAGTCTAACCGTCATGTCGCGACGTGTAATTTTACCTTTATTCAACATGTAAACTCTTGGGTAATAAATCACAGATGCTCTTGGTGTTATAAATAACTCATTATTAACAGTTGTGTATCCCCCACGCGTCCCGATATTCAATGCCCATCGTGAATTTGACTCTAAAATAGTATCGCTTACAATTCTTATCTCCTTCTTTTTATTGACTTTAAACTTATCTTCTAGTGCAACAACAAAATCTCTTTTTGTTTTTGACCAAATAGAGTTTAATTGAACAAAACTGGTAATCCGATTAGATTGTAAGTCCAATTTACTTTTTATCGTTTCAAAAAGTTCAACTACATTGTCATTACTTTGAGGCAGGCTGTATCCTGCGGAATCAATCATTCTCCATTCACTTAAAACATCATCAAATTGGTCATGCTGAAAACTCACTCCCCAATTAAGAACATGGCTTTGAAATTTAGTTTTTTCCTCATTAATATATCTACTTTTTATTGTGTGTTGCCCATTATGGTACACATTGATAATAGTTGCGTTTAATTTATTTCTTGCATGATTTAAAAAAGTTCCAATTCCAAGAACAGCAATAGAATCACCAAAAGTTTCTTTTGATGGATCTGTCTCTAATTCATTAATATAATATTGACCTTGAATATCAAAATATTCTCTTTCAACAGTATTAAAAACAGTGGCGTAAAAATCTAAATTCGTTTTTTTCGAAGCTTTCACTTTGATAGAAGTACCACCCATCATGGTTTGAAACTTTGTTTGTTCTTGACCGTCAAAATAAATTTTAAAAGAGTATGCTTCATTCGCAGTTCCGAAATCAGTTTCAGAAGTTTGGGGTGTAAAACGATAATTATTACTTGAAAAATGTCCTAACACCGACCATGTAACTTTTTCGGTAATTGCAAAATTTGTGAGGAATTGAGCATCCCAAAAAACTGGATTATAAGCACCTTTAGTAGGAAGAGCGTTTAATAAATAGCCATTTGATTGATATCTAGCTCCAATTAAATAATTAAACCGAGTTGTTGGGTTATGTTCAACATGAGTTTCTACACCAAGTAACGAAGCCATTGCTGATACTCTCAATTTCGTTGGGGTTTTATAATCGATATCTAAGACCGAACTCAATTTATCACCATATTGCGCATTGAATCCACCTCCTGAAAAGCGGATTGATTGAACTAATGCAGAATTAATAAAGCTCATTCCCTCTTGTTGGCCACTTCGAGTTAAAAACGGACGATAAACAAGAAATCCATTAACATATACCAAATTCTCATCATAATTACCCCCTCTAACATTGTAATTGGAGGTTAATTCATTATTTGAAGTTGCCGCTGTAGTGTATACTAAATACCTCTCAACACCGCCTAAGGGAATTGTTTGAACATCAACCAATGGCAATTTTTGAATTTCAAAAGGATCAATCCTATCAGCACGGATAATTACAGCATTCTCAAGAATGAAAGGGAATTTCACATCCTGTATAAATTGCACTTGTTTTTCTGAAACTATATAAGTAATCGTTTCCGAGAATTCAGCAATTTCAAAAGTAAGTTTCAAGGTATCCAAAGGTTTTGAGTAGATCTCAAAAACTCCTTTATTGTTGGTGTAAATAGGATTTAATGAGTCCCCATTTAAAACAACCTGAACTTGATCTAAACCGTTGCTTCTTTTATCGATACACCTACCAATCACTTTCACTTCTTGAGAAAAGCTGATTAGGTTGATGAAAAGAAAAAAGAAAAAGAAAAATAAACGCATAAAACAAATGTAGAACTAGAAACGCAATGTGAATGAAAATATTTCTTATTCTCTGATAATAATGAAATCAGGATCAAAAGGATTTATTACACCATGAAGATATGTTAGCTTAGGAGTAACTTTTCCATCTGAACAAAGTGAAAACAAATTCAAAGTTCGTTCTTGCATTCCACCATTTGGAAAAAGTTTATCATAAATTTGATCAATTGTTTTCATCGCAGTATCATGGCGCTGTTTGACCGTTTTTACCAACTTTTCTTTGATCGCATCCAATTGTTTAGTTAGTTTCACAACTTCTGCCTGGGCATATTGTTCCAGATTTAAATCTACCTGAGTGATTTTATCAATAATGGAATCCTTTAATCCTTCAAGTTTTTCATCTAAACCAAGGAAATCAACCTCGTCAGCTGCAAATTCTTGTAAATACCATTTTTTCACTTTTGAAATATCTTTGAATAAATCCTCCAAAACGAGTGATACTTTCTCAATTTTCTTTGATAGAATTGGATCTATCCATAAGATGGAAGTTCGAACCTGAATCATTGGGTAAGGCAATTCTAACGCATCAAAAACACCTTTAAGCTGCAACCAATAAGAAATCTCACCAATTCCTCCAACGTAACACAAATTAGGTAAAATTGTTTCTTGATAAACAGGTCGCAATATAACATTTGGAGAAAATCGTTCTGGAAATTCATTCACTTCTTTCAATAAATCTTCTAGTGAAACTTTTCCTTTTCCTTCAATAAAAAAACCATCTTCAACATGTAAAATTCGCTCACGAGATTGATTACCCAAGAAAAACAGATTGATTTCACGCGCATTCACTTGTAATTTAAAACCTTCTTTAATGATTTGCTCATTTGTTTTATGAAGGGCATTAAAGGAGAATTGAGTCGTTAATTCTTTTTCAATTGTTGGAATGAATTCTCTTTTAAAATTTGAATTATCGCCATCAATAATTATTAAACCGAATGAATCAAATAAACTATGTATCAATTTAAAATTGGCTTCACTTAAATTCTTACCATCATATTCACTTAAAATAGAAGCCACCTCGTTTTCAGGTTGATTTTCAAAGAAAGAACTAATTTCAGCTTTCACCAAATCCAATCCATCCAAGTCAAATCTTCCAACAGCACCTTTTTGGTCTGATTCCCATTTTAAATTCTTAGAAAAAATCTCAACGGATTGAATTTCTTCGAAATCATGATCTTCAGATGCCATCCAAAATACCGGAACAAAATTGTTTTCAGGATATTCTTGCTTTAATTCCTCAGCTAATCGAATAACATGAATGATTTTATAAATCAAATACATCGGTCCAGCTGCAATTGAAAGCTGATGCCCAGTTGTAATTGTAAATGTGTTTTCGTTTTGAATTAATTCAATATTGTTTTGGACTTTTTGTGAATGCGAATATTGTTTGTATTTTTTTGATAATTCTGTATGCAACACTACTCTTTGCTCTCTCGAATATGATGCTCTTTTTTGACTAATTTGCTTTTCAAAATTCTTTATCGAGAATGGCAAATTGATAAAGGATAATAATTGTTCTTGGCTATAAGCTAACTGATTTTCTTGATCTGTAAAAAGTTCAGTAAGTTGTCTATGAAAATTGAATTTTTGCATGTACAAATTTAAGGAAGGATTCTTTAATTTGGACAAATTAAAAGAGAGAATGTATCTTTGTCTAAAAATATTAAAAATGGAAGCACTAATTAAAACAAATAAAGGAACGATGAAAGTTTCTTTATATACTGAAGATGCACCGATAGCAGCTGCAAACTTCGCTAAATTAGCGAAACAAGGATTTTATAACGGTTTGAAATGGCACCGAGTAATTCCAAATTTTGTTATTCAAGGTGGTTGTCCAAATTCACGTGATGGTGAAAAAGGAATGGCTGGAACAGGTGGACCAGGTTATAAAATTGATTGTGAATTAAAAGGTGGAAATCAATACCATGATCGTGGTGTACTTTCAATGGCGCATTCAGGAAGAAATACTGGAGGTTCTCAATTTTTCGTTTGTCATTCAAGAGAAAATACAGCTCACTTGGATGGAAACCATACATGTTTTGGGAAAGTTATCGAAGGAGTTGATTATGTTGACGAAATCCGTGAAGGAGATTCTATTGAATCAATTGAAATAATAGACTAATTTAATTTAAATACAAAACCGCCCCTCGACAAGCTCGGGGGACGGTTTTTTAAATATTACTTTGAGTTTTTCACATACGTATCATGTAAAGGCTTCAAATCAGGACATTTTTCTTCCAATGATTTACCCATTTGAGCATCAAAAGGATCCACTTCTCCAACAACACCTAAAGCACATAAAGAGAAATCTAAATCTTTCATGTCAATTTTAAAACTTGAAGTATCAGCTTCACTTTCCGCAGTCTTTTCGCTCATACAATCACAAATAGTTTGAGCAGATTTGTCAAATTCTTCTTTTCCTGGACCACCGCAAGAAGCAACAATAAGTGCAAGAGCGGCAAATCCTAATATTTTTCTTTTCATATTGATTAATTATAGGTTACCTAAAAATAGGGAAAATTGTTTATTCACATCCAAGAAAAGAACATTATTTTTCATCAAAATATTTAGTTTTTAACAATGTGATATTTTACATGGAAAAATGATTTGTATACCTTAACTTTGTTTTTCATGAGTGATTTTGTCGTTTCAGCTAGAAAATATAGACCCCAGACCTTTGATACGGTTGTGGGACAAAAGTCTATTACTTCTACATTAAAAAACGCAATTAAAACAGGTCATTTAGCACAATCATTTTTATTTTGTGGATCGAGAGGTGTTGGTAAAACAACAACAGCAAGAATCTTAGCGAAAACGATTAACTGTTTTAACAGATCTGAAACAATTGAAGCATGTGACCAATGTGATTCTTGCCTTTCTTTTAACGAAGGTGCTTCCTTGAACGTTTATGAACTTGATGCTGCTTCGAATAATGGAATTGAGGATATTAGAAACCTAATTGACCAAGTTCGTATTGCTCCACAATTGGGAGAATATAAAATCTATATTATTGATGAGGTTCACATGCTTTCAAATGCAGCCTTTAATGGTTTTTTGAAAACGTTGGAAGAGCCACCAAAACATGCGATTTTCATTCTTGCAACGACTGAAAAACATAAAATAATTCCTACAATTCTTTCTCGTTGTCAAATTTTTGATTTCAACAGAATTAAAGTAAAAGACATTGCTGATCATTTGGCTTATATTGCAACGCAAGAAGCAATAACGGCAGATCCAGAATCATTGCATTTGATTGCTCAAAAAGCTGATGGAGCTTTACGTGATGCATTATCAATTTTCGATCAAATCGTAACGTTTACTGGAAATAATTTAACGTACAAGAGTGTTATTGAAAACCTTAACATTCTTGATTACGATTATTATTTCAGAATAGTTGATAGCGCGCAAAAAGAAGATATTCCTTCAGCATTATTGCTCTTAAATGACATTTACGAAAAGGGGTTTGATGGTCACAATTTTATTGTTGGTTTGGCTGATCATTACAGAAATCTTTTGGTTTGTAAAGATATTAGAACAGCAGTTTTATTGGAAGTCGGTGATGCTATTGAACAAAGGTACATTGATCAATCGAAAGAAGTTGATGGTAATTTAATCTTACGTGCATTGGCGGTTTTGAGCAAATCGGATGTCGACTATAAGTCATCAAAAAATCAACGCTTACTGGTTGAAATGGCTTTAATGCAACTGTGTTCTTTATTAAAAGAGCAAGAAAAAAAAAATGCCTGACGGATCCCGTTGATTTAATCCCTTTTCCAAATCAAAATTTAAGAGACAAAATTTCATCTGTTCCAAAACCGATTGCTGAACCTGTCAGACAAGCACCAATAATTGCTGAACCAGAAAAAAAATTAACGACTATTTCTTCTACTGACTTAAATACCAATTCTCTTTCAATCAAAAAGATGATGGAAAAGAAAGAGGATGAAAAGTCAGGAATTGATCAATTACCAGAAAATCTTCCTCGAAATCCTTTTACATTCGATCAAATTAAAATGCTATGGCGTCGATTTGCTTTTGAAATGAAGGAACGTGGATTGGAAACCTTCTATAACGCAATGATTAAGCGTGAACCAATTCAAAAGGAAGAAACGCATTTTGTGATGGATGTCGACAACCAAACTCAAGTCGATATGATTACACCGCACCTATTGGAACTTGTTGGATATTTTAGAAAGGAATTAAAAAACTATTCAATCGACATTAGTTTCAAACTTAACGACAATCCAGAACACGAAGTGAAATTCTTAACTGGAAAAGATAAATTTGCTGCTATGGCAAGAAAGAATCCGAATTTACATACATTGAAGAACACGTTTAATTTGGATATTGAGTTTTAATAGAGTTGATACTTGCGAATTACTAGTTGCAAGTTTTTAATATAAATGAATTTAAAACTTCACCCTCAATTGCACGGTAATATCTGATTTTTTTGAACCACTAATTTCTTCTGCGCCAGAACCAATTGAAGAACGGTTGTTATATATAAACACGCCATATCTCACCCACAAATCACAATGACGCCAGAAGGAATAACGGATCATTGCATATGCCCTACTTCCTTGATAATAATAGGAAGGAACAGCAAATACATACAGCGCATTATTTTCGTAGGAGTAAATTCGTGTATCATAACTATCCGTATCGAACAAAACATACCTCAACGCGAGATCAAACGGTAGTTTTTTAGGTTTAAATAATACATCCTGACTGATAATCAAGCCATCTTCTTTGGTATTACTTTTTCGATTTATTGTAACGTATTCAATTCTGCTTTTAATAGTGAAAAATTCACTTACAGCATAAGAAACATTCAAACGATAACCACGCTGGACAACATCTTCAATTGAAGTAACAGTTCCGTCTGAATCACGGCTATTTTTTTGTCTCAATTGTTCACGGAATCGGCCATAAATTTCCAATTGTTTGTTTGGTTTATACGATGGTTGAATCATAAACTCATGTCCAGTAGATGGCGCGTCAACTTGGTATTTCATCCAAGGAAATTTGAATAAATCAACATAACTGTTAACTGTCCAAGCTGAAGACAATTTCAATTTTATACCGGCATAAATACCACTTTCATTTTGCGTATTACTTCCTTCAGAGAAACCTGTATTATACAAAGTTTGATATCCTCTTTGGTAATTTCGGTATAGAATACTAAATGATGCTCTGGAATCTAATGAAAATAAAACACCGTGTAAATTTGCCCAAGAACCGTTGTAAGAAGAACGAGATGTTTCTCCGAAGAAATTAAAGTTCTTGACAACCCAGCTGTAATCTGCACTCAAGGAAAACATGTTTTTACCTCTAAAATCAAATTGATTATAAGGCTGAATTGACTTGCTATAATCTTTATCATATCCTTGAAAAATTCCAGCAATTCCAAATTGAAAATTTCTGTTTCTATAGCGCAAATTAGATCCAAGAATTTTTTCAGTCAAAGCATTTTTCTTTGCAATTTCTGAATTCGTTCGATGTAAACCTGTAAGATTAATACTTGTTACAAATTCCAAATCATCAAATAGCGAATCAGAGAGCAATGAAGCATCCACTTTTTTCACAGATGCAAAAGAAGTTAAAGAGAAAGCCTTAAAGCCAATATCAACAGCAGCACCACGCATAAATCGTGTTTCATCAACAGAAGTGTATGGCTTCAATGAATTTGCCGTTTTTTTTACATTCGTTACATCCGCAGTTTTACCGAAAGCATATCCCGACCATAAATTCAACCCTTGACCAATTTGAATTTGATAATCACCAAGTGCAGCGGCTCGAATATATTTTCCTCCTTTGAAAAAGGCATGAACCGAATAAAAATCGAATCCATTTTTCTGAGCACCTTTGAAAAATTGCTCACCTGCATCTTTGTCACCCGTAATTCCTATACTAATATTGGTTCGATAGCTATAACGTAATCGGGTGTAATAATGGTCTGAATTACCATAATAATAGGAATTACTTGTTTGTTGAATTGAATCAGGAACAGTCGCATAACCACTTTTTGCTTCCGGTGTTCTTTGATACCTTAAAAATGCTTCATAATTCCCTTGGCTCAAAGCTTCCTTCCAAGAAACATGAAGATTGTCCAGTTTATCGTCTACTCGAATAAATGGTAAAACCAATTGAATGGTTTGTAAATCCCAATATTCTAAACTTTGAAGCTCATAAACAGAAATTAATTTGCCGAACAATTTGATATGGAGTAATAGATCGTTGATTTGGACTGACGACAATAAATTTAATTCTTCTAATTCTTCTGCCGCTGCGCCATTTAAGTTTAAAGGATGATCAAAATAATAATTCAACTGTTCAACAACATTGGTTAAATCGATTTCTTCAGTTTCTAATTGCTCTGCGATGAATTCTATTCGTTGTTGAATGATTTCACTCTTCTCTTGTGAAAATCCTTGAAAGCTTATAAATAAGCAACTTAATATGATGATATGTCGAAAACGGATCAAATTTTATTTCCCTTGATACGTCAATGAAAAATGAGGTGACCAACCTAATTGCTGGTGATAGGCGCTGCCTAGATCCAATTGAAAAACTTTAAATTTATACCCAAAGCCAAAAGTCACTTCAACAGGTTGTGTTGCGAATCCAGCCCTAAAGAAGAAGTTTTCCACGACTTGGTAATCCATTCCTGCTTTAAAACGCATTTTATAATCCACATTTTTATCAATTTCTGCAGCAACAATAACTTTTTTGGAGAACGAATAACTTGTACCTAGGCGCATGAGAGTTGTAAATCGATCATCTTCATAAGTAGAAAGTTTTGCTCTTCCTAGATTAAAAACACTTACCCCAATTTTCCAATTTTCCGTTAATTTTGCTAAAATCCCAAATTCTGCCGTTACGGTACTTTTAGAACCATAATTTTCTGATAATCTAATTCCTTGGTAATTCATTTGCACGCCGGCAGAGAATTTCTCGCTCAATTTCAAACTATAACCAGCACCGATTCGATAGGTTCTGTATAAATTATAGCCGTATGACTGAGCACCAAAAGATAAAACACCTGTTTTTAATGGCTGAACATAAACTAAACCTTGTGATTGTAATTCCTTTAACAAGAACCTGTTTTCATAACAAGCGCCAATTGACATTTTTTCTACTTCAGCTAGAGCTCCTGGGTTATGGTGATACGACCAAGGATCAGATAATGCTACTGTTGCATTGGCCATAGAATTTGACCTTCCTCCCATTGGAAGCCATCCTTGCGAAAAGCTTATAGTTGGAAATAATAATAGTAGTCCGACAATAATTTTTATCATGAGTTAAAAATAATCAATTGAAGTTATTTTTTCAATAATCTTTTCAATTTAGGTAATAGTTTCGTGTTGAAGTAGTTTTCTTGATCAATGAAAAACCACGATTTACCATTATCACTTGAGATTGCGACTAATTTATGTTTCTCCTCCAATTCTTCATTCGTTGCTTTATGGTAAGCGTCTAAGTCATATTCCACGTGAATTTCACTATTTTCTTTTACTGTTTGACGCATTGTTGGATTCTCTAAATACAAACTGTCAATATTGCAATCAAATGCCCGTTGGAAAGCACTATCTCCTTGCGATTTATAGGCAATTACAATGTCTGGGTAGGAAAAAGCAACATAATTTACTAGGCGGCATTCATTTCTAGAGAACAGATATGCGGACAATGATTCGTTTAATTTTTTCTCTTGATCACCAGTTAAAGTGCAGGAAATAAGAACTAAAAGTAAGATGAGTAAAGAATAATATTTTTTCATACCGTTTGATTTGGGATTTGTGATTCGTGATTTGTAATTCAATTGGAACCACATAGGCGCATAGGACACATAGGCTTTACCATATTTGTAATTCGTAGCTCATAACTTGTAATTTGTAACTCATAACTCGCAACTCCTTGTGTATTCCGTTTCACTTGATAAAACAAATGGCTCTTGTAATTCTAACATATCTTTTATCCGAAGCATTTCTGGGTATTGTTCAGCAACGATTTTATGTTTTATAAATTTGGTTCCCATTTGCTGAATTTCTTCGAAATTGCGATCATCTAGGATCTTGTAGAAAGTCTTGTTGTTAGAAAGCTTTCGGTATTGAGGAAAGTCCGTATTTTTATCCATCGTCTAACGAAAATAAGGATGTTTCTCAATATAAATGATGGAAACAACATTAATTTTAGACAAATAATAACTTGATATGACCAAGAAAGAAAAAGCGCAGTATATTATTGATGAATTGGAAAAATTATATCCTGAAACGCCAGTTCCTTTGGATCATACTGATTCATATACCTTGCTGATTTCTGTATTGTTATCTGCTCAATGTACTGACATTCGTGTGAATCAAATTACCCCTATTTTATTTGCTCGTGCGAACAATCCGTATGACATGGTGAAATTATCTGTCGATGAAATTAGATTGATTATTCGACCTTGTGGACTTTCTCCGCGCAAATCTCAGGCTATTTATGATCTTTCTCAAATTCTAATCGATCGTTATGATGGAATTGTTCCTGACAACATGGAACTTTTAGAAGAATTCCCAGGTGTTGGACACAAAACAGCTTCGGTTGTTATGTCTCAATCATTTGGAGTTCCAGCTTTTCCAGTTGACACGCATATTCATCGGTTACTCACTCGTTGGGGAATTACCTCTGGAAAAAATGTTGTTGTCACTGAGAATGATGCGAAAAAAGCATTTCCAAGAGAATTGTGGAACAAATTGCACCTTCAAATTATCTTTTATGGTCGTGAATATTCGCCCGCTAGAAGTCCAAAATCAGAAAAGGATTATATTACTAGAACAATTGGTACCAAAACTGCTTTAGCAGAATTGAAGTAAAAACAACTAATTATTTCCTTGCTATTTCCATCCATTCCCTTGAACGTAAAAAACTTACGTTCTCACGCATTTTATTTGCATTAAATATTGATTACTTTTTAATCTTTTGTTGATTACTTTTTAATTTTTAAGCGATTTTAAACTGTATTTTTATGAAATAATTGAAAACAATTAAAACAGTATTATCACTGTTTGAGCTTTTACATAGTTACGATATGCAGTCCAATAAAATTTAACTAACACGTTGAATAATGGCTGATTTACGCTCAATTGTACACATGGATCTCGATACATTTTTTGTATCGTGTGAACGCTTATTAGATAGTCGATTGAATGGAAAACCGATACTCATTGGTGGCACCAGTGATCGTGGTGTAGTTGCTTCCTGCAGTTATGAAGCCAGAAAGTTTGGTATTCACTCCGCTATGCCCATGAAAATGGCGAAAGAACGTTGTCCAGAAGCAATAATTATAAAGGGAAACACGAATACCTATACGAATTACTCCAAAATGGTAACGGATATTGTGCGGGAGGCTGCGCCAGTTTATGAGAAATCTTCTATTGATGAATTTTACATGGATTTCTCTGGAATGGATAAGTTTTTTGGGACTATGAAATATGCGTCTGAATTGCGTCAAAAAATAATTAGAGAAACAGGATTACCTATTTCCTTTGGTTTATCGCAAAATAAAACTGTTTCCAAAATTGCAACTGGCGAAGCAAAACCGAACAATGAGTTACTGATTAACTATGGAATGGAAAAAGGTTTTTTAGGACCATTATCTGTTCGGAAGATTCCGATGGTTGGACTCAAAACATACCAAACGCTTTGCAATTTAGGAGTCAGAAAAATTGAAACGATTCAAGAAATGCCTATCGAAATGATGGAAAGCGCATTGGGTCAAAATGGTGTGGGAATTTGGAAAAAAGCGCAAGGAATTGACAACTCAGCAGTTGAACAATACAACGAACGAAAATCAATTTCAACGGAACGTACTTTCGATATTGACACCATTGATGTCTTTAAACTCAAAGGAATCATGGCTGCGATGGCAGAAAATTTAGCCTATCAATTGCGTCGAGGAGATAAATTAACAGCTTGTCTCACCGTTAAAATTCGCTATTCTGATTTTCAAACTCAGACGCTTCAAAAGCATGTTCCTTATACCGCTGCGGATCATGAATTGATGCCGATTATTTCAGAATTATTTGACCGTTTGTACAATCGTCGGTTACTTGTTCGATTGATTGGAATTCGTTACAGCTCTCTGGTTTCAGGAAATCATCAACTCAATCTTTTCGATGACGGCACACGTTATTCCGAGCTCTACGGTGCAATGGATACCATTCGTAAACGCTTTGGCGACCGTGCTGTGATGCGTGCTATTGGTTTAGACGCACGAACAATAGGAAGATACAATCCATTTAGCGGAGAACCGCCACCATTGTTGGCTAATCGAAGGATGTAGCAAGTAAAACACTGTCAGTTCGAGTGGTAGCCGGTTCTCGATATACGCTTCACTTTGTTACGCGTACTCGAACTGACGCCTACCGTACAAGGTATTTTACTTGCTACATCCCACAACAAACCAACCCGCACCCTTTAAAATGTTTTACAAATCACACTATAGCATCAAATACGGAATCCTATCTCCGGAAGAACTCATTCAATGGGCGAAAGAAATCGGTCATGAATATATTGCACTGACAGATATTAATTCAACAACAGCTGCATTGAGTTATATTCGTGCTGCACAACAGCTAAATATTCCTGCAATTGTTGGTGTAGAGATTCGAAACGGAAGAGACCATTGTTATACCCTAATAGCGAAAAATAACCGTGGGTTTCATGAAGCCAATCAATTTCTATCTTACCATTTACACGGCCATAAAGAATTTCCAGAACGTCCTCCACATTTGGGGAATTGTTTTGTAATCTATCCACAAAACAAACAACCAAAGAAATTAGCCGAAAATGAATGGATTGGAATTCGGTTCGCCGAATTGAATCGTTTGAAAATGCAAAAAGGAAAAATTCCTTTCGAAAAAATGCTTGCTTTTGAAACGATGCTTTTCAGAAACAAAAGAGATTTTAATACCCACCGTTTACTTCGTGCAATAGATCAGAATGTCTTGTTATCAAAACTTCCAAAAGAAGACCAAGCATCTGAGAATGAAAAATTGATTTCACCAGAAGAAATAGAACAACGATTTGAAGATTTTCCTCAATTACTGGATAACACAAAAAAAATACTTCGCTCCTGCTCTATTCATTTTGAATTTGGAGAGGACGCAACTCCTCAAAATGTTGCAACGTACACTGGAAGCAAAACTGAAGATTTAGCTTTACTCAAGCAATTAGCGCAAGAAGGAATTGCATATCGCTATTCTGTTTTGACAGAAGAAATCACATCCCGAATTGAAAAAGAGATTGAAATCATTGCTCAAAAAGATTACTTGTCCTATTTTCTAATCACGTGGGATTTTACTTCTTACGCCCGATCGAAAGGTTATTTTTATGTAGGACGAGGAAGTGGGGCAAATAGCATTGTCGCTTATTTATTACGTATCACAGACGTTGATCCACTTGAATTGGATTTATATTTCGAACGATTCATCAATTTATACCGTAAAAATCCACCTGATTTTGACATCGATTTTTCGTGGAGAGATAGAGATGATGTGACTCGTTATATTTTTCACCGTTATCCAAATGCAGCTTTACTTTGTACATACAACACTTTTCAATACCGAGCTACAGTAAGGGAATTAGGAAAGGTTTTCGGTTTGCCTAAATCTGAAATTGATGTATTAAGCAGGCGGAAATTCGACTTTTCAAAACTCGATCAACTGTCTCAATTGGTATTAAAATACAGCCAATACATCAATGGACTTCCCTCCCATTTAAGTGTTCATGCAGGAGGAATTGTAATCAGTGAAAAACCCATCTCTTGGTATTCTGGAACATTTCTCCCGCCAAAAGGCTATGCAACTACGCAATTTTCAATGTTAGAAGCGGAAGATGTAGGCTTGTTTAAATTCGATATTCTTAGTCAGCGTGGCTTGGGGAAAATTCATGATGCACTCGAAATAATTGCCTACAATCAACCTGATAATCCACCGCATGACATTCACGATGTTGCCCATTTCAAACACGATGAAAAAATCAAACAATTGCTGCGTTCAGCAAAGGCGATTGGTTGTTTTTATGTAGAATCACCTGCCATGCGAATGTTGATGACAAAATTACAAGTAGACACCTATCTTGGATTAGTTGCTGCGAGCTCAATTATCCGTCCTGGAGTTGCACAATCAGGGATGATGCGGGAATACATTTTGCGACACCGATTTCCTGAAAAACGAAAAGAAGCACATCCAATTTTACAAGAGATAATGGCAGATACGTATGGCGTAATGGTATATCAAGAAGATGTCATAAAAGTAGCGCACCATTTTGCAGGTTTATCCTTAGCAGAAGCAGATGTGTTGCGCAGAGGAATGTCAGGAAAATTCAGATCCCGTGCAGAGTTCGATAAAGTAAGGCAAACATTCTTTGGGAATTGC
Organism: Bacteroidota bacterium; assembly: GCA_041161265.1. Taxonomy (GTDB): domain Bacteria; phylum Bacteroidota; class Bacteroidia; order Flavobacteriales_D; family Crocinitomicaceae; genus M0103. Next base: position 16,733 of record JBEAUV010000010.1, read on the forward strand.
AAAGCAAAAGGATATACAGAAGCACTTACAACAGATATTTGGAGACAAATTGAAAGTTTTGCGGGATATGCTTTTTCCAAAGGACACTCTGCATCTTACGCAGTAGAAAGTTACCAGAGTCTATATTTAAAAGCCTATTATCCGCTTGAATACATGACGGCTACGATTAATAATTTCGGAGGTTATTACCGTACAGAAATCTATGTGCACGAAGCAAGAACATGGGGAGCGATAATTACTGCGCCATCCATTAACAATGGCTCGTATGAATGTGTAATGAATGGAAAAGAACTCGTTTTAGGTTTTATTTTAGTAAGTGGAATTGAAAGTAAACTCATTGTCGCAGTTCTGGAAGAACGTATTAAACAGGGGGAATTCAAGAACTTTGAAGACCTTGTAAAGCGTGTATTTATTCCATTGGAACAATTAGTTCTTATTATCAGAATTGGTGGTTTAAGAGATTTTTCGGAAAACAGGAAAGAGTTGTTGTGGAAAGCGCATTTATACCATAACAAAGCGAAGGAAAAGAATATCGTTCCTCTTTTATTTGAACAAGAGCAAAAAGAATTCAACTTACCCACATTGACAGAATCGTCATTGGAGTTAGCTTTTGAGCAGATGGAATTATTGGGATTTCCATTGTGCAATCCTTTTGAATTATTAGCAGAACAGATTCCAATTCATACATTATCAAAAGAAGTACATCAATTTTTAGGCTTGCGAATTACAACTTATGGATATTTAGTTGCGTTGAAACAATCACGCACCGGTAAAGGTGAACCAATGTATTTTGGAACATTTATCGATCGAAACGGAGACATTTTGGACACTGTTCATTTTCCTGAAACAGCACGGAAATATCCTTTTTATGGGAAAGGGATTTATAAATTGATTGGTGTGATTTCTGAAGAATTCGGCTATTACACGATTGAAATCGGTCAAATGGTCAAACTTGCTTTTATGGAAGATGTGAGGTTTAGTGATGAGAATAGCGAAACAAATTATTATTCATAATTTTCTAAAATTCATTATCTTTGTCTTTCTGCAACAAAAATCATAACTGCCCACGTGGTGAAATTGGTAGACATGCCAGCTTGAGGGGCTGGTGCCTTCAGTGGTGTGCTGGTTCGAATCCAGTCGTGGGCACATTTATGAAAGCATCTTTTACAACCTAAAAGATGCTTTCATTATTCAAAAACACCTTTCACTTCAACAAGACTTCAATACTTCCAAATATCTTGCAAACAATATTGAATTCCTTTTAATTCTAAAGGTGTGATTTTCCCTATTTTTTGTTTAAATCTATCCTTTGATAGTGAACGAATATGAAAAGTTAGGATTTCCATAATGATATTCGTTTATCATCTGACCCAGAACAGAAGATGCTATTATTTATTCCAATTAAACAATTAACTGAATGACGATGACCACCCATTTTAAAATCAATTTTTTGTTGGAATGAAAAATCCATTGTAGACCACTTTTTAATAGACTTATCCCTGCTACAAGAAACGAATGAATTACCATCATCAATGGAAACAATATCGTAGATAACAAAATTATGAGCAGGAATTTCTTGAATCAATTTAGCAGTATTCCAATTCCAAATCTTTAGCAAAGCATCCTTTCCTCCTGTAATTATTTGGGAAGCATTTTTGGGATTAAACATGATAGCAGTCGCACCATTTTCATGGGCTTTAAAACAGGAAACTTCATTAAAGAATGTTGTTTCAAATACCCTTACAAAACCATCTTGCCCAACTAAAGCAATATAATCTCCGTTATCAGAAGATTTCATCCTCCTTATTTTCCCACAATCCAATGGTAAATAAATAAGTAATTCTAATGTTTCCGAATTCCAAACAGCAAGATTTCCATCTGCATCTGCAGTGTAAAATTGTTTTTTTAATGGATTTTCAACGATTGCAAATATGGCCTTTACATGTTGATTGTAATATTTTATTTCTAATCGACTCACTAATTCAAAAATATGTAAATCACCGGTAGACAAACCAACAACTAACAGTTTATTTTCATTTATAAGACAAATTGAATAAACAGGATTATTAAATTTAATTGCAAATTTATCTTGAATTCCTAATTCTAAATTCCACCGAGTTACAAACCCATCTGCACTACCGGAATAAAGAAAATCACCATCAAACGCTAAAGAATAGATACCGGCAGAATGACCAGTTAATTCCTTTAGCTTTTTGTAAATCATTCGTTTTCTTCTTCCTCGACTTCGACTTCTTCTTCATTCACCTGCTTCAATCTTTCAGCATAATCTTTAGGTAAGAAATCAAAAAAAGTATCACCTCTTAGTCCTAAACGCAAACATTCTAAAGGAATCATTTCATTTGGACCAATATTACCAAGATTCACTTCTGCACCAAAAAGTTTAATGAACCAAACTTGTTGATTTTTTTGAGGTGCTTCCCAAAGAATTTTTTCAGGCGCAACTTTCGCAATAATTCTATTGATTAACATAGTATGTGCCGTTCCATTTGGTCTAAACACACCTACGTTTCCAGCTTCTCTTCCTTCCGCAATAACTTTCCAACTGCCAGCTTCCAATTCTGTACTCATCATTTTTATCCATTTAGCTGGAGAAATCATGATTCCAGCGTCTTTAGATCCAACTTCAGATAGAACAACAAAATTCTTAGCCATTCTTTGAATTAACTCACATTTTTCATCGTGATCAATAATAATTGATCCGTCAGAAATTTCTGCAGTACCAACTTTATATTTATCTAATAATCTAAGGTAATCTTCAAATTTTCCACGAGCGTAGAAGGCTTCAAACAAAGTACCACCGAAATAAGGATTTATTCCAGCAGCTTTATATAAATCTATTTTTTTCTGTAAGTCATTTGTGACATAAGCTGTACCAAAACCAAATTTGATTAAATCTGTTAAATGTCCTGAAGCTTGAATAAAATCTTCTGTCTCATTAAGACTTAAGCCTTTATCCATCATCATTGTCACTCCCTTTTCTCGAGGCTTAACGCTTCTTTCGGGTATATAAGGTAATTCGAAATTCATATTGTTAAGTTTCTTCCGACAAATGTACAAATTCTTGAACACTTATGAGACTTGGATTTATTTCAAAAATTTCTTTTGCCTTTTTTCTGTCTTTAGCGATGCATGCAGTAAACTTGGTGATTGCTTCTTCTTTTCTCCCTAGCAACCATAATAAATTGACTTCTAATATGGGGCCAATATGATTGTTTCCTGTTTTCTCATTGAATTCAACCAGATAATTATAGCTATTTATGAGAGATGCTTCTGAAAGTAATTCAACATAGTTGGTCAAACATTCTTCATCTGAGGAATCCAGTGCCAAGGATAATAGATAATATTCTTCAGCTTGTTTTAAATCATCTAACTTCTCGTAGGCTCCAGCCAACACGTGATAAATCCCTGCATTTTCAGGATCTAATTCGGCTGCCTTGTGTAACAAAACTAAGCCTTCCTTTGTTCTTCCTTCTAGGTCGTCAATTATTCCCAAACCCAACCAAGCATCAGGTAAAAGTGGCGCCAATTCAATACTTCTGCGGTAAAACTTTTTAGCGAGTTCTAATTCATTTAATTGCTCATGTGCTTCTCCAATATAACATAATGCCATTGGATCTTCGCCGTCTAACTCAATACACTTTTTGAAATGTTCAATTGCATCATGATATTTCTCTTGAGATAAGAATGCATTTCCTAAATTAAAATAAACAGGTCCGAATTCTTCATTGATTAGAACACAATATTCATACGCCCAAATAGCTTTTTCAAAATTTTCTAATTTAGAAAAAGCATTTCCAAGATTATACCATGCAGTGAATGAATATGGATTCTCGTCAATAAAATCTGAATAACATTTAATAGAAATCTCATATTCACCAAGTTGATCATAGCAAAATGCTATTTCATATATTGCACCTTCATTGTGAGGGTTATATTTAATGGCATCTTTAAGAACTTCAACTGCTTTTTTATATTCATTTGCATTTTCATATTCCATTGCAAGATCCAAATAGATTTCATCTCTATCTTCAGGTTCCGAAAGCGTTAAAGCTTCTTTGAAATATTTAATAGAATTCTTACTATCTCTTAATTGGCTGAAAATAGATGCTTTGGTTAAAAGGAACTCACAAGAAGGAGTTTCCCATTTCTCAATCTGAGCCAATAAGCCAAGTGCTTCTTTCAATTGTCCCATTGCTGAAATAGCTTGAGCCTTTCTTAAATGAAATACAGGATTAAATGAAAACTGAGTGATTGCGTGATCCGCACATGTCTTAGCTTTAGCATATTGACTATTAATCAAATAATGATCAATTACCGCTTCTAAACGATCACTATCTAAAAAACCAATTGAATCGCCTTTTAAATGTGCTTCGAAACGCTCAATATCTTCACTTAGATTTCCTTCAAAATAATCTTCGTCTTCGTCGTCAAACATAACGGTTGATTTATAACTCTAAATTACAACTTAAAACGTTGCATATTAACTGATCGTATTTTTTTTTTGAACAAAAAACAAACACCTTGCATCCAAAACGGATACAAGGTGCCTTTTGTTTTATTTAAATCGGAATTTATTTTCCTGATCTCTTACGATCCGACTCTTTCAAATATACTTTACGAATACGCAAACTAGCTGGAGTAACCTCAACATACTCATCACCTTGAATGTATTCTAAACATTCTTCTAGACTAAAGATTTTTGGTGGAACCAAACGAACTTTATCATCCGCTCCAGAAGAACGCATATTACTCATTTTCTTCGTTTTAGTAACATTCACACACAAATCTCCAGCACGTGAATTTTCACCAATAACTTGACCTTCATATATACTTTCGTTTGAATTGATAAAGAATTTACCTCTATCTTGCAAATTATTCATAGAGAACGGAATTGAAGTTCCTAATTCCAAAGAAATTAAAGATCCATTTTGACGTCCAGGAATATCACCTTTGTATGGTTGGTATTCTAAGAAACGGTGAGTCATAATTGCTTCACCACCAGTTTGTGTCAAAAGGTAGTTTCTTAAACCAATAATTCCTCTTGATGGGATTTGAAATGAAATAATCATTCGAGCTCCTTTCGGAGTCATGTTGGTCATTTCACCTTTTCTTTTTGTTACAGCTTCAACAGCAGTTCCTGAAAACTCTTCTGGTAAATCGATTGTCAATTCTTCAACTGGCTCACATTTTTTACCATCTATTTCTTTCAAAATAACTTGAGGTTGTCCAACTTGCAACTCATACCCTTCTCTTCTCATCGTTTCAATCAAAACAGATAAATGAAGAACACCTCTACCAAAAACAACCCATTTATCAGCTTTGTCCGTATCAGAAACACGCATTGCCAAGTTTTTCTCTAATTCTTTTTGTAAGCGCTCTTGAATGTGACGTGATGTTACAAATTTCCCTTCTTTACCGAAGAAAGGTGAATCGTTGATTGAGAAAAGCATAGACATTGTAGGCTCATCCAATTGAATAGTTGGAAGTGGTTCAGGATTTTCAAAATCACATATACAATCTCCAATTTCAAAACCTTCAATTCCTGTTATTGCACAGATATCTCCAGCTTGAACAGCAGTAACTTTAAGACGTTCAGTTCCTTCATAGACAAAAATCTCTTTAATTCTATGTTTTTCCTGCGTTCCATCGCGTTTAGCTAAAATCACTTGTTGATTTTCCTTTACCTCGCCACGGGTTAAACGACCGATAGCAATTCTTCCAACATACGTTGAAAAATCCAAAGAAGTAATCAACATTTGTGTATTTCCTTCATCAATTTTACGAGGAGGAAACGTTTCTAAAATTTGATCTAACAATGGTATAATCGATGTAGTTGGTTGTTTCCAATCTGTTGACATCCAGCCATTTTTTGCAGAACCATAAATTGTAGCGAAATCCAATTGTTCTTCACTAGCATCTAATTCAAACATTAAATCAAATACCTTCTCGTGAACTTCTTCAGGAGTACAATTGTCTTTATCAACTTTGTTGATTACTAACAAAGGTTTTAATCCTAAAGACAATGCTTTCCCAAGTACGAAACGTGTTTGTGGCATTGGTCCTTCAAAAGCATCAACTAATATACAAACTCCATCAGCCATGTTCAATACTCTTTCAACTTCACCACCGAAATCGGCGTGACCTGGAGTATCAATAATGTTGATTTTAGTTCCTTTGTAAGAAACAGAAACGTTTTTAGAAACGATGGTAATCCCTCTTTCTCTTTCTAAATCGTTACTATCCATGATCAAATCTCCTGTTGGACGATCACGTTCATTCAAAACCATTCCAGCTTCAATCATTTTATCTACCAAGGTAGTCTTACCGTGGTCAACGTGTGCAATAATTGCGATATTTCTAATTTCCATAAATATTAAGAAATTCTAGTTAATTAATCTTTTTTGTTAAATGGTTTCCCAAATGTTCTTGGACGACTTCCAGCACCTGAACTACTTCCTCCCTCACGACGACCTGAACCTTCACTTCGTGATGAACTATTTCCTCCTCTGTATCCACCTTCTGATCTACCTTCGCTTCGATTTCCACCTTCACTTCTACCTTCACTTCTGTATCCACCTTCACTTCGGCTACTTCCACCAGTACTTTCACGTCTTGGTCTATCGTCACTTCTGTTTGAACTGCTTCCGCCACGGTATCCACCTTCGCTTCGTCCGCCACTTTCGCCACGTCTAGCTCCACCATCTCTATTACCTTGGAATTTACCTCCAAAAGAATTTCCTCCTCTTCTATCTCCACCACTTCGCTCACCTCCGCCACGGTTTCCACCGCCACTTGGTTTATCTTTTGTGATTTCAATACTTACAGCATTTCCTTCATATTCAGCGCCATTTACCTTTTTCAAGATATTGTCAGAATATTCATTGTCCGCTTCAAAGAAAGAATAAGAAGTCATGATATCGATTCGACCAACGTTACCAGAATTCAATCCTGTTGCATCACAAATCAAACGCAATAATCCACCAGGGTTCAATCCGTCACGACGACCGATACTCACGAAGAAACGTGTTTTACCACTTTCTGTCTCATTTGTTTTGCGCTCACGTCTGTTAGGACGATCATCATTTCTATCATCACCTTTAGAAGCTGAAGCATTTAAATCTCCTGCTCTTTCATAATATTCAATGAAACGATTAAATTCAGTTGAAACAAAATGTTTGATTACTTCTTCTTTAGAAAGACTTTCAAATTCAGCCATAATTGTAGGCATGAACTTTTGAATATCTTTTTCACGAACATCAGTAGAAATAACCTTGTGAATTAATTTTAATAATTGAATTTCACAAATTTCTTCAGCATTAGGAACAGTTCCTAAAGTGAAAGTTGTACGCATTTGTTTTTCAATAGCTCTAATTTTTCCTGTTTCACGAGTATTAACCAAAACCAAAGATTCACCTTTACGTCCAGCACGAGCTGTTCTTCCGCTTCGGTGCGTATAATTTTCAATATCATCTGGTAAATTATAATTGATAACATGTGTAATGTTGTCAATATCTAATCCACGAGCAGCAACATCCGTTGCAACTAATATTTGTAAATCTTTTTTACGGAAACGATCCATAACACGATCACGTTGAACCTGAGATAAATCTCCATGCAACGGTTCAGCATTATATCCTTCTTTCGCTAATTTATCTGCTACACTTCCAGTTTCCTGACGTGTACGGCAAAAAATCAAACCATATATATTAGGATTAAAGTCAATTAGACGTTTAACCGCAGCATAACGATCTTTCTCTTTCACAACATAATAGATGTGATCAATGTTCTCGTTACTTTGGTTTTTGTGTCCAATTGCAACCTCTAGAGGGTCGTTCATGTATGTTTTTGCGATACGAGCTACTTCGGCAGGCATTGTTGCAGAAAACAACCAAACATTTTTCTTTTCAGGAGTTGTTTCCAATATCGCATCGATATCTTCTTTGAATCCCATGTTAAGCATCTCATCAGCTTCGTCTAATACAACGTATTCTACATCTGATAATGAAATAGCTTTTCTATTAATTAAATCCATCAAACGTCCTGGAGTCGCAACGATCACAGATGCCCCTCTTTTAATGTCAGACATTTGTTTACGAATATCTGTTCCTCCATATACTGCTACAATACTAACTTTTAAGTATTTAGAGTATGATTCCAGATCTTTTGCAATTTGCAAGCAGAGTTCACGCGTTGGGCAAATTATTAAACCTTGCGGTGTTTTTGCGTGATTTTCAATGTTGTTCACTAATGGTAGACCAAACGCTGCGGTCTTACCTGTTCCTGTTTGAGCTAATCCAACGAAATCGCTATCCTTTCCTAATAGGTGTGGAATTGCTTGTTCTTGGATGGGAGTCGGTGCTTCAAACCCCAGTTCTGTTATCGACTTCAGCACCTCACTCTTTAACCCGAGTTCCTCAAATGTCATTATATATTTTTAAAATTGGGTGCAAAGGTACGTATAAAAAGAGGAAAGGCGAAATTTATTTAAAAATGAGGACCAAACCAGTGTTCTTTTAGACGAACGATAGTAATTAGCAGATTTAAGGATTTTTAAATAATACTATTTGCATTAAAAAGAAAGGTAAAGTAGGATAAAATATTGAAATTAAATAACTTAATCCTTATTTTTGATTTCATCTTTTTCGGAAATGACAGGAATATCAATTGGTGTTTCAGAATCCAAAATTTTGGTATTAGGAATTTGACTGTTTCGATTCGGTTTAAATTCAATAGCATTATCTAAATCAGAAACATATTGATCCAATGGCTGTTGGATATCATGTGTTGTTTCAGAAATCAAACCCGTTAGATTCAAATCTTTTTTAATGTCTAATCCAGACTTTTTTATTTCATGCTGCAAGTCGCTTGATGCTTCTTTAATTTGACGGATAGTTTTACCCATTGTTCGAGCTATACTTGGGATACTTTTTGATCCAAAGAACATGAGTATGAAAACTAATATCACTAGAACTTCCGAACCTGCAATATCATTTAAAAATAACAGCATTTTTTTCTTAAATTAAGATTACAAAAGTAAGTATAAAAAAGATGTTCAAAGAAACGCCATTTTAAATTATTTAATAGTTTGAAGGTTTTGAACCATTTTCAAAATAATTTTCCGAGGAAAGAGAGGCAAAATCCAATTAATTGCAAACTTCAACTTGCCGTCTGAAATGACAATTAATTCACCCTTTTCCATTGCTTTATAACCTTTTCGAGCAGTTGATTCAGCAGAAACTGCAGATTTAAACAAACCACTCCCCTCCATTCCTGCTGCTTTTTCAAATTCTGTTTTAACTGGTCCTGGACAAAGAGCTGTCAATGTAACTCCATCATTACAAACTTCTTGAGCAACGCCTTGAGTGAAAGAAACTACAAATGCTTTAGTTGCAAAATATACCGTTTGCATTGGTCCAGGCATAAAACCAGCAGTACTTGCGGTGTTCAATATTTTACCAGATTTTCTTTTAACCATTTCAGGTAGAAATAGATGTGTCAATTCTGTTAAAGCAATTATATTCAATTGAATCATATCGCGTTCTTTTTTCAAATCTCTTTCATGAAATTTACCATAACCTCCTAAACCGGCATTGTTAAATAAAAACTCAACTTCGATATTTTTTTCCTTTACTAATTGAAATAACTCATCGGCAGCATTCTCTTTCATTAAATCCATTGGAATTACTTCAACTTGAATATTGAAAGTAGATTCTAATTCTGCTTTCAACTTCATTAATTCGTCAACACGGCGAGCAACAAGAATTAAATCTCGTCCCTTTGAAGCATGAATCTTAGCCAACTCCATCCCTATTCCGCTTGATGCTCCAGTAATTAATCCTGCATTTTTCATTGATTTCAATTTAGTATTGTTCGTTATTTTCTTATTGCGTCCCATGCTATTTCAAATAGCCTATTTTTGAATTCCACATCGTTTTGTAACGAAGTATTCTTTTTCAGAAATTTCACATTTGTTTCAACCAAGCAAGACATTATTTGAAATAGAAGCAATGGATCAATATCTTTAAAAACACTTTGTTGTCGACCTTGTTCAGCTAATTCAATAATCATTTGAACATATTCATGTTTTTTTTCTATTTCAGTTGAAAAATAAGGTGAATTCTCAAACTGTAACATGAAATCAAAATCTTCAGAATTTTCTAAATTCCATTCAACAGCTGCCAGCCAAAGCGTGTAAATACTTTCTTTCAAGGTTGCTTCTTTATATATCTGACTCATTGAATACTTAAATATTCGATCCTTTATGTCATAATACATGGCATGAATCAATTCTGTTTTGGTTGGGAAATAATGAAATAAAATCCCATTACTCACACCAGCTTCTTTTGCAATTTTTGCTGTTGGAGTGGCATAAAAACCATTTTCTGAAAACAGTTTTTTAGCTGAATCGATAAGCATTGTTCTTTTATCTGACATTCATCATATTTTGACAAATATAATATAAAAACTACATATGACTGATTAGTCGGTCTAATTGATTTTTAATAATTTGTTTCAGGACTTTTCTATTTAATTATTCAAACTCAAATTTAGTTTAATAACCTGCCTTTTCTTTTGGGTAAGAATTTAGAATGGAAGTTGCTTTAGCTAAAAGAACACCATTTTGATTTTCGATTTTAGCTTCCATAAAAATCAATCTATGACCTTTTTTCACCACATCTGAATACGCTACTAATTGATCATTTAAAAAAGCTGGTGCCAAATACGTTACAGACAATTCTATAGTGGAAACAACTTTTTCCTCCTCACAAACAGTTGACAGTGCTCCAACACCAACAGTAGCATCTAATAGCGATGAAAGAACACCTCCATGAGCTGCTAAAGGAGTTGCTAAATGTGAATTATTTATTTGCAATTTATATTCTACAATTCCAGGAGACAAAAGAGAAAAATTCATTCCCAGCAACCTTCCAAAATTATTTTGTTGAACATACGCCAGTATGAGTGGATTATTTTTCAAATCAGACATTTACATTCCCTTTTAAATGAACATCCATTTGCGGGAAAGGGAAATGTAAACCAGCTTTTTCAAATTCTCCATAAACTCGTTCATTCATAGAATAGAATACAGGATTTACATCATCTGTTTTCACCCAGGCTTGTATTGTTAGATCAACCGATGAATTTGTCAGTAGTTGAATCCCTATAAACACCTCAGGGTCAGAAAGTATTCTAGCATCTTCTTGAATGAATTGTTCAATTAATTTCTTTGCCTTCTCAAAATCGTCTCCATAAGCAATGCTATATAACCAATCCACTCTTCGAGTATCTGCCTTTGTGAAATTTATTATGTTTCCATTGGCAACAGGACCATTCGGTAATATTATTACCTTATTGTCTGTTGTATGTAAATAGGTATTAAATATTTGAATTTCTTTTACAATACCCTTTTCACCTTGAGTAAAGACTAAATCACCAACCCTAAAAGGCTTCAGAACCAATATCATAATTCCTCCTGCAAAATTAGAAAGAGTTCCAGAAAACGCCATACCAATTGCTAATCCAGCGGCTCCTAACAAAG